>JBQCJM010000266.1:0-17284 GCA_051952715.1 Flavisolibacter sp. | reverse complement strand
AATTGGAATGTTTTAATTAATGAGTAATTAGTAATCAGTAATGACTGTGAGTATGGATAACTCATCATTCATTACTCACTATTGATTTCTTACCAGCTTTCTTTTTTCAAGCCTGGTATCATGCCATTCAAAGCCATGTCGCGAAGCGCAATCCTGGAAATTCCGAAATAACGGGTATAACCTCTTGGACGGCCTGTCATCTGGCAACGGTTTTTCAAACGCACTTTGGAAGAGTTTTTGGGTAATGCATCTAATGCAACCCAATCTCCGGCGGCTTTCAATGCGGCTCTTTTTTCCGCATATTGCGCTACCATTTTTTCTCTTTTACGTTGCCTGGCTTTTACTGATTCTTTAGCCATATTTTATTTTTTATTTTCTGATTTCTGATTTGGTGATGCCTGATTTCTCTACATCTGAAATCAGCCATAAGATATGATCAAATTATTTTTTGATGTTTTTGAAAGGCATACCCAACTCTTTCAACAGTTCGTAAGCCTCTTCATCTGTTTGAGCTGTAGTAACAAAAGTGATGTCCATACCTGTGATACGGTTCACTTTGTCAATATCAATCTCAGGAAAAATGATCTGCTCTGTAACACCCATTGTGTAGTTACCGCGGCCATCGAAAGATTTTTCGTTAATACCTTTAAAGTCGCGTACACGAGGTAATGCTACTGCGATCAAACGGTCTAAGAATTCATACATCTTTTCGCCACGTAAAGTAACTCTTGCACCAATAGGCATGTTCTTACGCAACTTAAAGTTTGAAATGTCTTTCTTAGACATGGTTGCTACTGCTTTTTGACCACTGATGGTAGTCAGTTCCTCTAAAGCAATATCAATTAACTTTTTATCGTTCACAGCGCCGTTAACACCACGGTTAATAGCGATCTTTTCTAACTTAGGGACCTGCATAACCGATTTGTAGCTGAAGCGCTTTTGCAAAGCAGGCACTACCTCGTCTTTATACTTGGTCTTTAATCTCGGAGTAATTGTTTTTGTTGCCATGATTATATATTTCCTCCAGATTTTTTAGATACACGAACTTTTTTACCGTTTTTTTCCTCTCTCTTCACTTTGGTACCTTGTTTACCATCCCACAGCATTACGTTGGAGATGTTAATGGGTGCCTCTTTTTTCACAATGCCACCTTTAGTGTTTTGTGCGGAAGGCTTAGTGTGTTTGGTGATGATGTTGGCACCTTCCACTATTACTTTACCTTCTTCAACCAATACTTCTTTCACCAGGCGAGGCTTCTTTGGGTCTTTGTCATCACCAGTGATAACAACCACCTGGTCGCCCTTCCTGATATTATACTTTGGTTTAAATCTTGTTTTCATTTTGTTTCTATTTTGTTTCCTGATACTGCCAGGAATTTTATGTTGTCAACTTTTGTACTACTATTGGCTTCCGTTGCGTCGCACCCTTGTACGCCTTATTTACTATTCGCCAAGACTACTACAGAACCTCGGGGGCCAAAGAAATAATTTTCATATAGCCATTATCACGAAGTTCACGGGCCACTGGTCCGAAAATACGTGTACCTCTTGGTTCATCTGCAGCATTTAAAATAACAACTGCATTATCATCGAAACGGATGTAAGAACCATCCTTACGACGTAATTTGTTTTTAGTACGAACGATTACGGCTTTAGCAACAGTACCTTTTTTAATACCGCCGGCAGGAATGGCGTCTTTCACGGTTACTACAATCTTATCTCCCACGCCTGCATAACGCTGACCACTATTACCCAATACACGGATACAAAGCACTTCTTTAGCACCACTGTTATCCGCTACGTTTAAACGGGATTCTTGCTGGATCATTTTCTTTTAGCTTTACGCTATTAGCTGCGAGCTGCGAGCCATAGCAATTAATACAATTTTTATTTTAAGACCTACAGCTTGTAGCATATGGCTAAAAGCTGGCAGCTTTTCTTATTTCACTTTCTCTACAATCTCTACTAATCTCCAACGCTTGGTTTTGCTCATAGGACGAGTTTCCATGATGCGAACCACATCGCCAATGCTGGCTTCGTTCTTCTCATCATGAGCATGAAACCTGGTAGTTTTTTTAATAAACTTACCATAGATTGGGTGCTTCACTTTACGTTCAACCGCAACGGTGATGGTTTTGGTCATCTTGTTGCTGATTACCACACCAATTCTTTCTTTTCTTAAATTTCTTGTTGTTGTTACTTCAGCCATTGTTACAAGCTTTGAGCTTTGAGCTTCGAGTTTCGAGCAATTGAACCAACAGGCTCTTAACTCGCAACTCATAGCTCGCAGCTATTTATGCACTTTGTTTCTTTTTTAGTTCAGTTTTCAAACGGGCCACTTCCCTGCGCAGTCCTCTAATGCTCATTGGGTTTTCCAATGGGGAGATAGCATGAGCAAATTCAAGCTTTTTTAAGCGCTGCTCGTCTTCCTTGATACGAGCTTGCAGATCCTGCTCGCTTAATCCCTGAATGCTTTTTTTGAAATCTACTGTCTTTGACATGTTCTTAATTTGATAATGTGATAATCTGCTAATGTGCTAATTGACTTCCCTGTTTGCTGTTGCTTCATTAGCATATTGGCTAATTAGCAAATCAGCACATTATTTACGCTTCCGCTAAATCGTAACGCTTGATAAATTTTGTAGCAATTGGCAACTTGCCAGCTGCTAATTTTAAAGCGCCTTGTGCCACTTCTTCAGATACGCCATCAATTTCAAAAATGATGCGGCCCGGCTTTACCACTGCAGCCCAGTACTCAAGGTTACCTTTACCTTTACCCATACGAACCTCTGCAGGCTTATTAGTAATAGGTTTGTCAGGGAAAATGCGAATCCACACGTTTCCTTCACGTTTCATATGACGGGTTAATGCCTGACGGGCGGCCTCGATCTGACGATCGGTGATCCAATGATTTTCCAAAGCTTTCAATGCGAAAGAACCAAAAGAGATAGTTGTTCCTCTTTTTGCGTCGCCTTTCATGCGACCTTTCTGCATTTTCCTGTGCTTCGTTCTTTTCGGCTGTAACATATTTAGTTCAATGTTTGAGGTTTGAAGTTTGAGGCTATCGCTTCTATCAAACCAGTTATATTTTTATTTACAACTTTCTTTTCGTCAGCTTATTGATGCTGTCCTCTTCCGCCACGACCTCTGTTGAAATCGCGACTTCCACCTTGTCCGCCACCTTGCCTGCGATCTCCGCCTCTAAAACCGCCACCTCTTTCGTCTCTTCTATCTCTTCTATCGCCCATACCACCAGCTTCTTTACCACCAACAAAGTTTGGATTAAGGTCTCTTTTCTGCAACACTTCTCCTTTACAAATCCATACTTTGATACCTATTTTACCATATACTGTTTGTGCAAACACATTGGCATAATCAATATCCATACGGAAGGTATGCAAAGGCGTACGGCCCTGTTTAAATTCTTCGCTACGGGCAATTTCAGCACCACCTAAGCGGCCGCTTAATTTTACTTTGATTCCTTCTGCACCCATACGTAGTGAAGAAGCAATTGCCATTTTAGTAGCTCTTTTGAAGTTGATACGATTTTCAATTTGACGGGCAATAGTATCACCTACAATCATAGCATCTAATTCAGGACGACGGATTTCCAAAATGTTGATCTGCACATCTTCTTTACCTGTCAACTTCTTTAATTCTTCCTTAATGCGATCAACTTCGCCACCGCCTTTACCAATGATGATACCAGGCTTAGATGTATGAATGGTAACGATTAGTTTACCCAAGGTTCTTTCAATAACAATCTTGGCGATACCACCTTTATTGATACGGGCATTCAGGTATGTTCTGATTTTGTTATCCTCAATCAGTTTATTTGCAAAGTCTTTTTTATTGCCATACCAGTTAGATTCCCATCCTCTGATGATGCCTAACCTGTTACCAATAGGATTTGCTTTTTGACCCATGTTTATACTTTAATAATTTGAATTAAGATTTTGCGTCAACAATTACGGTTACGTGGTTGCTTCTTTTACGTACACGATATCCGCGGCCTTGTGGCGCCGGACGCATACGCTTTAATGTTCTTGCTCCATCAACAAAAACTGTTTTTACAACCAACTGTCCTTCATCACCGCCTTCGTTCTTTTGCTTCCAGTTGCTGATGGCACTCAACACCAACTTACGCATAGGCACTGCAGGATGCTTTGGGTTGTGTTCCAATACGGCCAAAGCTTTTTCTACTTGCATGCCACGAATCAAATCCGCCAGTAAGCGCATTTTGCGGGGCGATGTTGGATAATTTCTCAGTTTTGCTACTGCTTCCATTTTTGTATAGTTTCTTGTTTATAGTTTTTGGTTTTTGGTTGGTCTCTAACAAGAAACCAGAAACCTTCAACCATAAACCTTTTTTATCCTTTTTTACTTGAGTGTCCTTTAAAGTTTCTTGTAGGAGCGAATTCACCTAACTTATGTCCTACCATGAACTCTGTTACATATACCGGAATGAATTTGTTCCCATTATGCACCGCAAACGTATGACCTACAAAATCAGGAGTGATAGTAGAACGACGGCTCCATGTTTTTATCACGCCTTTTTTTGATTTGCCTTCGTTAATAGCAAGCACTTTACCTTCTAAATGAGCTGCTACGTAAGGACCTTTTTTAATTGAACGAGCCATGTTTATTTTTAATTAATAATTATTAATTATTAATTACTTCGCCAGTTTACTTCCGTTCTTACGCTGGATAATCAGCTTATCACTTCCTTTACCCTTTGTACGTGTTTTTAATCCACGAGAGTATTGACCTGTTCTGCTGCGAGGCTGACCACCTGAGGCACGGCCTTCACCACCACCCATTGGGTGATCTACCGGGTTCATAGCCACACCACGGTTTCTTGGTTTAATACCTTTCCAACGGTTGCGGCCCGCTTTACCCATTGATTGTAATTGATGATCGCTGTTGCTGGCCACACCTACGGTTGCATAGCAATTGATCAATACTTTTCTTAACTCACCGCTAGGCATTTTCAACACAGCATATTTTTCTTCTTTGTTAGAAAGCTGTGCAGATGCACCGGCGCTTCTGGCTATTTTACCACCTTGTCCAGGTTGCATTTCAATGTTATGCACTACAGTACCCAAAGGCATGTTCTTCAACAATAAAGCATTTCCCAATTCAGGCGCAACAGCATCGCCGCTTACCACGGTCATCCCAACCGTTAAGCCCTGTGGTGCCAGAATGTATCTCTTTTCACCATCTGCATAATTCAATAGAGCGATGAAAGTTGTACGGTTCGGATCGTACTCAATTGTGGCAACAGTTGCAGGAATTTCTTTTTTGTTACGCTTGAAATCAATGATACGGTACATTTTTTTGTGACCGCCGCCAATATAACGCATCGCTCTGCGACCTTGAGCATTACGACCACCTGTACGTGTTTTGATTTCTAATAATGTCTTTTCAGGTTCATTAGTAGTAACCTCAGCATATGCGTTGCCAATTCTCCAACGAGTACCGGCTGTAATAGGTTTATACTTTTTTAGTGCCATGACTTAATTTTCTTTTTCAACATTTGCGGCTGTTGAAGCCATTCTTGTTTACGAATTAGATGTTTGAATACAAATCAATACTTTCACCTTCGGCTACTGTTACCATTGCTTTTTTGTAAGCTGGCTTCTGTCCTTTTGTGAAACCTTTTTTTGTATAACGGGTTTTGTTCTTACCAGGAACAACTGCAGTGTTTACATCCACTACATTTACGCCATAAAACTCTTCGATCGCTTTTTTGATCTCCAGTTTGTTGGCCTTTCGGGCAACTTTGAAAGCAAAGCGGCGCAGGCTTTCCTGCTGGCTATTGGCTTTCTCGGTCAAAATTGGTTTTATCAATACTTCAGAAAGTTTCATCTGAATTCTGTTTTAAATCTTTAATAATTATGCTGCTACTTCTTCTTCGCCGCCAGCAAAAATTTTGGCAGCACTTTCGGTTAACACCAATACTTCAGAATTAACGAGGTCGTAGGTGTTTACATCGCTCATCAACATAGTCAATACAGACGGAATGTTGCGAGAACTTACATATACTGTTTCGTTATATTCAGGAAGAATGAACATCAATTTCTTTTCACCAACCTTAAGGCTGTTCAACATGTTCATGAATGTTTTTGTTTTTGGAGCGTCTAAATTCACATCCTCAACAATAACAATAGCATTATCTTTTGCTTTATGCGCCAAGGCAGACATTTTAGCCAGATCCTTCACTTTACGATTCAACTTGATATCGTATTTATGTGGCTTGGGGCCAAATACGGTACCACCACCTTTGTATAAAGGGTTACGAATATTACCCTTACGAGATCCACCGGTACCTTTTTGACGGTGCAACTTACGGCTGGCGCCCTTTACCTCAGCACGGGTCTTTACTTTGTGTGTACCCTGACGCTGGGCGGCCAAGTATTGCTTAACAGCCAGGTATATGGCGTGGTTATTTGGCTCAATGCCAAATATGTCTTCAGGAAGTTCGACAGTTCTACCTGTTTCCTGTCCTTGTATGTTTAATACTTTTACTTGCATTTTACTTCTGGATTAAAACGATTGAACCATCGTGGCCCGGAACAGAACCACTTACCAATATGTAGTTTTTGTCGGCAAAAACCTTAACTACTTTTAAGCCTTTAACTTTCACTCTGTCTTGTCCCATTCTGCCTGCCATGCGCATTCCTTTGAAAACCCGGCTTGGATAAGATGAACCACCAATAGAACCTGGAGCTCTCTGACGGTCGTGCTGACCGTGAGAAGCTTCACCCACACCAGAGAATCCATGGCGTTTTACAACACCCTGAAAACCCTTACCTTTTGTTGTACCCACTACGTCAACTTTCTCGCCTTCAGCGAAAATGTCGGCAGTGATGGTATCACCAATATTTTTTTCCTGAAAATAATTTCTGAATTCTTTTACACACTTTTTAGCCGGAGTATTGGCTTTGGCGAAGTGATTTTTTTCTGCACCCGTTGTGTGTTTTTCTTTCTTATCCCCGAAAGCGACTTGCAAGGCATTGTAGCCGTCTGTTTCCTGCGTTTTAACCTGCGTAACAACGCAAGGCCCAGCTTCAATAATGGTGCAAGCGGTTTGTTTACCGTTTGCATCAAAGATGCTGGTCATCCCAATTTTTTTACCAATGATTCCTTTCATTTTTCTTACGGTTTTTCCCCGCAAGGTTGTGCAAGACAGACCCATTGGAACTATGGGACTTCAATCCTGGTTCATCAGCCGACCTTTTCCTTTATTTCAATAACTATTGATTCGGAAGTACCGGTGACAAACAAACCTCGAAGGGCTTGTTTATATGTTAACCCCAAACCCTTAAAGGGGCTTAGAGCCGTTTAAAATTTCAGCGCTCTTTTTTCATCATCCGCCGGAAGCGGATTTAGATTGAGAGATGAGTCGAATTTGTAAGAACTAATTGACCTAAGTCCTCCCTTTAGGGAGATAAAGGATTTTACGCCTTAATTTCAACCTCAACACCTGAAGGCAGGTCAAGCTTTGAAAGTGCATCTACTGTTCTTGAAGAAGAAGTATAGATGTCCAGCAGACGCTTGTGCGTCGCTAACTGAAACTGCTCACGGCTCTTTTTGTTTACGTGTGGGGAACGTAAAACAGTAAAGATTTTTTTGCGTGTAGGAAGAGGAATAGGTCCTGTTACTACGGCGCCGGTGCTGCGAACAGTCTTTACAATTTTCTCTGCTGATTTATCTACCAGGTTGTGGTCGTAAGACTGCAATTTGATTCTAATTCTCTGTGACATATGCCAAACCCATTTTTGGAATGGGAGTGCAAAGGTAAAGGCTTGGTTTTAAACCGACAAAAGTTTAAACAAGAAATTTTGACAATTATCAGGTTTATTTAGGCAAAATAAAAGAGTTTATGAGGTTTTTAAGAAATGTAGTGTTAATGACTAAAGAGAAAGCCCCCGTCGTCTGGCAGGTGACTTTCTCTTGAAATAAAATTCTTAGTGCACAAGCCTAACTGTATCAACTGTGGTAACTGCGTTTGCTGTTACTACAACCCCGGCTTTTGTTTGGCTTTTATAAGTAGTATCGATGGGTGAAAAAGCCAATGTATACGTTCCGACTTCTAATCCTTTTAACATATAGCTGCCACTGGAAGTGTAAGTACCTGCAACAGTATCGGTTCCCTGTAACGCAAATACGGCTGTACGGAGAGAGTCGGGTAAAGCATAACCCTGAATACTTCCGCCAACTGCTTGCAAACTGGTGCGGATGACAGGCTTCAGAATGTATTTGCCATTGCCGGTTTGTACAATCGATCTTGCTGCATCAAAATCCAGCAATAGTCTATACGTTACACCTGCATTTACATTTTGGTGAATGTTCAATTTTAAACCTGATTGCTGTGCACTGGGCGTTTGCAAAGGAATAGTTTGTCCATCAACCTTTACATAGTTGTTTGGACCGAGAATCAACCTGATCTGTTCAATTTTACCGGCATCTAATTCAGCATTTCCCAATAAGGTATCATTCCCATTAACTAATTTCAAAATGTCATATGAGCCCGTTTTCACGTTTGATAAACTTTGCCAGCCATCCGAAGAATCGGTAGAATAATTGATTTTAATATCTTGTACATCAATTATTACTTCATCATAATTTCCGGGATCGTCAGTGAGATAAACCTGCAGCTTTGCTTTGTCTGCCGAGGCTGAATTGTCTTTTGAACAAGCATAAAAAATAGAGGAGCCAATGGTTAGCATAGAAAGGGCAACGAGTGTTTTTCTTAGTTTCATAAAATACATTTTGCTGAGCTTGGCAAGTTTGATGCCACTTTAACAAAAGCAAATGAGCATGTATAAAAAAGGGCTCGTGAGAGCCCAAGTTCAATTACCAATTGGTGTTTTTCATAAGCCTGACGGCCGGATCAAAAAACGGGATCCTAAAAACGGAAATCGAACCCTTTTGTAAAACAAACCCAATGCCTAAAACAAAAAGACGTATTGACATTAATAAATTTTTACAATAAAAAAACTCCGCCACGGAAAAACCGGACGGAGTTATACTATTTTAATAAGAGAAATTTACTTACTCAGCACTCACTTTCCCTTTGCTCTTCGCAATCACCTCTTCAGCGATATTGTTAGGAGCCGGAGCATAATGAGAGAACTCCATAGTAGAAGAAGCACGGCCAGAAGATAGAGAACGCAATTGCGTTACATAACCAAACATTTCACTCAACGGAACTTTAGCCTTAATAACCTGGGCTCCTGCACGAGTATCCATGCCTTCCATCATACCACGACGACGGTTCAGGTCGCCGGTTACATCACCCATGTACTGATCGGGAGTGATTACTTCTACTTTCATAATTGGTTCCAGCAATACAGGCTTGGCTTTTCTGGCTGCTTCGCGAAAACCTTGCTTGGCGCAAAGCTCGAAAGACATGGAGTCAGAGTCCACAGCGTGGAAAGAACCATCGTATACACGGATCTTCATATTATCAACTGGATAAGATGCCAATACACCCGTACCCATTGATTGTTCAAAACCTTTTTGAATAGCTGGGACAAATTCGCGGGGAATTGATCCGCCAAAAAGATCATTTACAAATTGATAGTGTTTATCAGGATTAGCTTCTTTCCATTCAGCGTCAACAGGGCCTAACTCAAACATGATGTCAGCAAACTTACCGCGACCACCTGATTGCTTTTTCAATACTTCACGATGTTGAACAGTTGTATTGAAAGCTTCCTTATATGCCACCTGTGGTGCACCCTGGTTTACTTCTACCTTGAATTCACGTTTCATACGATCAATAATGATCTCCAGGTGTAATTCTCCCATACCACGCAAGATGGTTTGACCGGTATCCTCATCTGTATTCACACGTAAGGTTGGATCTTCTTCTACCAGCTTTGCGATAGCCATACCCATTTTATCAACGTCAGCTTGTGTTTTAGGCTCAACTGCAATGGCAATTACAGGCTCTGGAATGAACATGTTTTCCAAAGTAATCGGATGACTTTCATCACAGAGCGTATCGCCGGTTTTAATTTCTTTAAAACCAACGGCTGCACCAATATCACCTGCTTCAATAAAATCAATTGGGTTTTGCTTATTGGCAAACATTTTCATGATACGGCTAATCCTTTCTTTCTTGCCACTTCTTACATTCAATACATAAGAGCCTGCATCCAAATGGCCTGAGTAAACGCGGAAGAAAGCCAGGCGACCAACAAATGGGTCCGTCATAATTTTAAATGCCAACGCTGCAAAGGGGTCTTTAGCATCGGGCTTGCGTGTTTCTGTTTCGCCAGTATCAGGGTTAACGCCGGTTACCGCTTCAATATCCATGGGAGAAGGAAGGTAACGACAAACCGCATCAAGCGCAGTTTGTACACCTTTATTCTTGAATGAAGAACCGCACATCATAGGCACAATGCTCAGATCGATAGTGGCTTTGCGAATAGCCTCATGCACTTCATCTTCAGTGATAGAACCAGGGTCGTCAAAAAACTTCTCCAATAACTTATCATCGTATTCAGCAACTGCTTCAATCAAGTTTTGTCTCCACTGCTCCACTTCTTCTTTCATATCCTCCGGAACAGGAATTTCATCGAAGGTCATACCTTCTGTTTCCATGTGCCAGATAATACCTTTCATTTTGATAAGGTCAACTACGCCTTTGAAATTGTCCTCAGCACCAATAGGCAATTGCAACGGAACAGCCTTGGCACCCAGCATTTCTTTTACCTGGTTTACCACCATTAAAAAGTCAGCACCGCTGCGGTCCATCTTATTTACGAAGCCGATACGTGGCACACGATAGCGGTTAGCCTGGCGCCATACAGTTTCAGATTGAGGCTCAACACCATCCACAGCAGAGAACAACGCAATCAAACCATCTAATACACGCATAGAACGTTCTACTTCTACAGTGAAATCCACGTGGCCCGGAGTATCAATGATGTTGAAATAATATTTTTTGGTGTTGGCGTCAGCTTTTCCCTTTACAGTTGGAAAATTCCACTGGCAGCTTACAGCAGCAGAAGTAATGGTAATACCTCTTTCTTTTTCCTGCTCCATCCAGTCAGTGGTAGCGGCTCCATCATGTACTTCACCAATTTTATGGATCATACCGGTGTAGCGCAAAATACGCTCAGTAGTGGTAGTCTTACCTGCATCAATATGAGCAGCGATACCAAAGTTGCGTTGAAATTTTAAATCTGCCATGAGTATTAAAAATTGAATATTGTACTAATTAATTTAACTCCTTATCATTATATCAGAGTTAAAGAATCTGGTAGCCGGCTGCACAAATCTTACTCTTGTTCTTTGTCCCGATAACTATCTGGATGCTCTTGCACTTTCACCTCGCTACCCATCAACATTTCAGCGGTTTAACATGCATACATTTCACCAAACTGAAAATTGAGGGTGCAAAGGTAGGGAAATAGCTTGCAATTCATACAGGAATTGAAACAATGTTTGTTAAATCAACTCACAGTAAACCTCGTAAAAACACATCGGCCCACAGTGCATATTTTTTGCAAATCATTGAATCATTCGTAATTTCAAAACATAAAATTTATTAACTCTCATTAAATCCTATTTACAATGGCAAAATCAACCAAGAAGGCCGCTCCTAAAAAAACAGCGAGCAAAAGCTCTGGCGGCAGATCTTCTTCAAAGGGTGCGGCAAAAAAAGCAGCCTCTAAATCATCTGGTCGCAGCAGTTCATCAAGAAGCAGCGCATCTTCTGGTAGAGGAGGTTCAAAAAAAGCAGCTCCTAAAAAAACAATGGCAAAAAAGGCTGCTCCTAAAAAAGCTGTAGCAAAAAAAGCAGCTCCTAAGAAAGCCGCTCCTAAAAAAACAACAGCCAAAAAGTCGGCGCCCAAAAAAGCAGCCTCTAAAAAGACCGCAACAAAAAAGATGACTCCGAAAAAAGGTGCTAAGAAAGCAGCTCCTAAGAAAGCCGCTCCCAAAAAAACAACAGCCAAAAAGACGGCCCCTAAAAAAGCGGCGTCAAAAAGTTCAGTTAGTGACCGCAGTGCATCAAGAAGCGGCTCATCTTCAAGAGGATTAGCTTCCGCAAGCAAAGCTGCAAGAACAAAAGTTGCCAGGAAAGGTGGTTCAGCTTCAGGTGGCGGACGCAGCAATGCTGCAGGAAGCAACAGCAATGCAGACATGAACAATATGAGCACTCAATACCAAGGTTCTGATATCAATACCGGCACACAAACGCCTGAAAGTGTAACTACGCCGATAGATGTATTTGATAACGGTATTGCAGGTGGCACAGGTGGTATGGATAATTCAAATGCGTAAGCATTTCGTAAATACAAAATAAAAAAACCATCCGCTTAAGGGATGGTTTTTTTATGACATAGAAGTTAATTAAACTTTGAAGTGTGCAAAAGCTTTGTTGGCTTCAGCCATACGATGTGTATCTTCTTTCTTTTTAAAAGCAGCGCCTTCACCTTTAGAAGCAGCTACAATTTCATTAGCTAGTTTATCAGCCATGCTGCGACCGTTCCTTTCGCGGCTATAACGGATTAACCATTTCATGCTTAGAGAAATTTTCCTGTCTGCACGAACTTCAGAAGGGATTTGGAAAGTAGCACCACCAATACGACGGCTACGTACTTCAACCGCAGGCGTTACGTTCGATAAAGCTCTTTTCCAGATTTCGTATCCGTCTTCGCCTGTTAACTTAGACACTTTATCAACTGCATCGTAAAAGATGTCAAAAGCAACGCTTTTTTTACCCTGCCACATGATATTGTTTACAAAACGGGTAACCAGTTTGTCGTTAAAACGAGGGTCTGGAGCTAACGGTAGTTTTTTGGCTTGTGCTTTACGCATGTAGTTTAATTTTTAAGTCACTGCAGTGGCAGAATGTCTTCAAGTTTTAAAACTTTACTCTGTGCTGCAGTCGTTTTATAATTATTTTTTCTTAGCTGGTGCTGCTTTTGCTCCTGCTTTTTCTCTTTTTGTTCCGTATTTAGAACGGCTTTGTTTACGGTCTTTTACACCTGCCGTGTCTAAAGAACCACGAACAATGTGATAACGTACACCCGGCAAATCCTTTACACGACCACCACGGATCAACACGATTGAGTGCTCCTGTAAGTTGTGGCCTTCACCTGGAATGTAAGCGATCACCTCTACTTTATTTGTCAAACGAACCTTAGCCACCTTACGCAAAGCGGAGTTTGGTTTTTTAGGTGTAGTAGTGTACACACGAGTACAAACGCCACGGCGCTGCGGACAACTATCTAAAGCTCTCGATTTACTTTTTGCACGGATGATTTCTCTTCCTTTACGAACTAATTGCTGAATAGTAGGCATTACGAACCTTTAAATTTTGGACGGCAAAGGTAAAGGCCTGAAGGTGAATAACCAAAAATTGAAAAGCTGAATTCTAAAAAACTTTCCTAAAAGCGTTAAAAATTGAAAAAGTTGACAGATAAACAAGCATAAACCACTACTTATCAACCCTTCAATCAGTTAACTACTCAACTCACTTTCACCATCCATCCATACTTATCTTCTCTCCTGCCTTCACGAATATCGGTTAACCATTTTTTAATGGCAGGCGCCGTTTTCCAGTTATCTACATCAAAATTCATTACATAATCCTTGTAGCGCAGTTCTTTTATATAGGTAATTGTAGCGGCAGTACCGGTTCCAAATACCTCATGCAGGGTGCCGGTTTTGTAAGCCTCGATAATTTCATCAATGCTTAACGGCCTTTCTTCTATAACAAAACCCATTTCTTTTAAAAGCGTTAAAACACTGTCTCTGGAAACACCGGCCAATATAGTTCCACTGCTGAGATCAGGGGTTACAGCTTTATCACCTATGATAAAGATCACGTTCATGGTACCAATTTCCTGTACGTATTTGTGTTCTAAAGCATCGGTCCAAAGCACCTGGTCATAACCTTTTTTCCTTGCCTGTGCTGTAGCGTACATAGACGACCCATAATTGCCGGCAGCCTTTACATAACCAATGCCACCTGGTACAGCTCTTACATATTTTTCCTCTACATAAATGCGCATAGGGGCACTATAATAAGGACCTGTGGGACTTAAAAGAATCATGAACTTGTATTTTTCCGAAGGACGAACGCCAATCATTTCATCGGAAGAAAACATAAAGGGACGTATATATAAAGAATGGTCGGCTATGCCTGGAATCCAATCTTTGTCTAAAGCAATCAATTGCTTCATGCCTTCTATAAAAATTTCCTCAGGCACTTGTGGCATCTGCATTCTTTCGGCAGAAATATTAAAGCGGTGAAAATTATCTCGTGGACGGAAAATAAAAGCGTCCCCGTCAGTATTTTTATAAGCTTTAATTCCCTCAAAAATGGCTTGTCCGTAGTGCAACGCTGCTAAAGAAGGGCTTAAAAGCAAAGGCTGATAAGGTTTAATTTCAACATTTTTCCACTCGCCATTTTCGTAATCGGCAACAAGCATGTGATCACTGAAGTGTTTTCCAAAAGGAATGTTTTCAAGATTAAGGCCTGAAAGTTTGCTTTCTTTAGCCTTTGTAGTAGTAATATCCATAGTAGCAAGCATAATCATTTAATTTAGCGCCGCAAAGAAACATAAAAAAGCCCGGACAATTTATTCAACAAAAAGCACAATGAGTTTAAACCAAATACAATTAACAAATCAGCAGTTGGTAAACTTGTACGCAAACGTTCTTATTGAATCTACATCTGCACACCTTGTGCCCCTGCAGCAAACTGTAAAATTTTTGGGCAATAATGGAAAGAACATAGTATTGCTTGTTAGTAACAATACGGTTCCTTTTCTGCCCGATGATGAGCTGTCTTTTTTAACAAACATTCTCTCAGCGTGTAAATTAAGCCTGGCAGATGTAGCTATTGTTAATGTGCATTCAATTAATAAGGAAGAAGTAGAAACGTTGATTCAGCCACTGTCGCCTAAGCATGTTTTATTGTTTGGCATTACACCTTTATCCATTGACCTTCCCATCAATTTTCCACAATTTCAACTACAGGCTTTTAATAAACGTACCTATTTATACAGCCCGGATTTAAAAACTTTGGAAAACAACAAAGAATTGAAATCGAAATTGTGGAATAGCTTAAAAACTTTGTTCGGTTTATAATTTAAAAGAATGGAAATCATTTTTGCCACTAACAATCAGCATAAAGTAGATGAGATCAAATCGGTTTTGCCGGATAATATTTCTGTGCTTAGCCTGAAAGAAGCAGGAATTGATATTGACATTCCTGAACCGCATGAAACCTTGCAGGAAAATGCCAAAGAAAAAGCAGCAACAATTCACCGGTTAACGAAAGCCAATTGCTTTAGCGAAGACACAGGACTTGAAGTATATGCATTAAATAACGAGCCTGGTGTAAGAAGTGCCCGCTACGCAGGAGAAGATAAATCGTTTGACAAAAATATTGATAAGCTATTATTGAATATAGAAAAACATGAAGACAAATCAGCAAGATTTAGAACTGTAATATGTTTGATACTTGATGAGAAAGAATATTTTTTTGAAGGCATTTGTGAAGGACAAATTATTACAGAAAAGAAAGGCAAAGAAGGATTTGGATACGACTCGGTTTTTATACCAAATGGTTCTAAAAAAACTTTTGCAGAGATGAGCCTTGAAGAAAAAAACAAGTTCAGCCACCGCGGCAAGGCAATGGCTAAGCTGGTAACGTTTTTGAATCAATTGAGCTATTGAAGGTAAAAACCTTAGTAGCTTTTGTACCACACTCAACAATGCAGAACAAACAAAGTGCCCGAATAATCACACAGGCAACAGATGTTCAATCATTGGACAAGAGATTGGTGTCAGAAATTATCAACCTGTATTAAATAAACACACAATATTGAACAACGCAAGCAACCAAATATTTAGCGATTCCGACTTAATTGAAGGATGCATACAGGGCAACCGTAAAATGCAGCACGAACTGTATAACCGGTTTGCTTCAAAAATGTATGGTGTATGCTTACGTTATGCTGGTAATGCAGAAGAGGCAGAAGACATTTTACAGGAAGGTTTTATCAAGGTGTTCAATAAAATAGGAAGCTTTAGAAGCGAAGGTTCTTTTGAAGGCTGGATACGTAGAATTTTTGTGAATACAGCTATAGAACATTTCAGAAAGAAAATTTACCTGCAGCCCATAACGGATTATGAGGAAGATACTGTCGAAGGAAAATATCTTTCAGTGTTAGATAGCCTTGCGGAAAAAGACATTATTCAACTGGTTCAGCAATTATCGCCGGGCTACCGAACGGTTTTTAATATGTATGTAGTGGAAGGTTACACACACAAGCAAATTGCAGAGGCATTAAACATTAGCGAAGGCACCAGCAAATCGCAATTATCAAGAGCCAAACTAATATTGCAGGATATGGTGCAACAATTTATTGAAAGGAGAAAAAAAATAAGTGGACATGAGTAACACTTTCAAAGATAAACTTTTGCAATATGCCCCGGAGCCGCCACAAAAGACATGGGATGAAATTGCGAAATCGTTAGATTCAGCCACTCCTATCCTTTCCAATAAGCTTTATCAATTTGAAACCGCACCTCCTGCCGGAGTTTGGGATAGAATAAATAACAAACTGAATAATAATCAGGCTGCTAAAATTGTTCCTTTCTTTCAAAAACAAAAAAACGTTTTACGTTACGCAGCGGCAGCTGCCATTTTACTTTTAGTTGTAGTTGCTGCAGTATTTTTTAATCAGAAAGAAGAAATGGGAAATATAGCTATCAATGTTCCGACAGAACAGCAAAGCAAGAAAAACAATATAAATGCAGATGCTTCGGTTCCTGATTTGGGATCGAAAAACACTTTAATGGCAGAGACGAAAACTGATAAGAATAACATTCTAAAAAACTTTGAAGAACAAAGCCAACTTCATCATTTGCCGTCGCAAACGCAATTAGGCTCTGTTGAAATTGCCAAAAATTTTATTCCAGAGACAGCAGAACAAAAACAAACCGTTAATGCAGCAGCAGCGATTGAAAAATACATGGTGTACAGCGATGACGATGGAAACGCCATGAAGCTACCGAAGAAGTTATTTGATTTTGTCAGCTGTGTTAAGGAAAACATTTTATGTAAAGAAGAAATGATGCAATTACAGGAAAAATTTGCGACCGCTGATTTTTCAAATGATTTTACCGGCGTTTTAGAGATGCTTAAAAACCTGAAAGAAAATCAGTAATCTTGGCTATGGCCCGAATCAAAGTCAACCTCCCCGAAAACTTTTTCTTTACAACTGTCATTACCATTCGCATTACTGATT
>JBQCJM010000265.1:0-24175 GCA_051952715.1 Flavisolibacter sp. | reverse complement strand
AAATATTTTTTGAATTTTCTACCATTCCATCATCGGTATTTTTGATTTTGTCTATACGCTCAAAATCCTTTTTCTTAAACTGTACCGATTGCAGGTGTGTTGTATAAAAGCGGATAGTATCGCCGTTGAAAACGATATCGGCCTGTAATAAGGCTTCGGGAGAACTGGGGCGGGGAAACCTGATCATACCGCTGTCAATAATGGGAAACCGTGAAAAAATGATTTGCCCCACCCACTGCTTGTAACCGTCATCATCCCACGAAAAATAATAGTAAGGATAGTTCAATTCTTTTACTATGTAATCCAGGTTATCGTAATAAACGCTGTCTGTGGAGTGAAAGAACTCCTGCATACACAATACATCGGCATTTTGCTCTTTAATAAGATCCATCATCTTCAACCTTGTCTTACTTCCTTTATTGTTATTTTTTTTCCATTCTGTAAAACGGCCTACGTTCCAATGTGCTATTCTCAGCACATCTTTTGGCTTTTCGTAATTGAATTTGCCAGGGTTATGAAAGGCAAAAAAAACAGAAATAGCTTTCCATCCAATAAGCAGCGGAATTATTGAAATAAGAATGAAACGTGGATTAAACACCAGCCAGAAAAATATAAAAGACAAAAGTGTTACAACTAAGAAAGCAAAACCTAAAGCTAATAGTGAAACGGCCCACCACTTTTGCGGATTAAGATAGGGCGCCAGGCAAGCTAATAGAAATGCAATAGCAGCCAAAACGTTTAAAACTATAAACAGTATTTTGGTAAAGCGTCTGTAGTTTGCCATTGGTAAATGTGCGGAATTACACGAATTTATAACAGGAATTGCACAATTAAACGAAGGAATCGAATGGCAATTGTGTGCGAATGGCAGATGGCAGATGTTAGATGACAGTTGTTACAGCACACATCTATCATCTGTCAACTATTAGCTATATCCCTTCCTTGCTGGCCCGCTTCAGCACTTCTTTTTCATCGTCGGTTAAAGAACTGTAGCCTTTTTGATTGATCTTATCTAAAATATCATCCACCCTTTGCTGGGTTATTAGGGGTGTTTTAGTGAACGGCTGTACCCTGGCTTTGTAAAACAATTGCGATTTCACTACCTTTCCTTTTTTGGGCTTATCCGGATTAAAAAGATTGTTCACCCAGTCGAAAAAATTGTTCATCCAGACACTCCAGTCCTTACCCTGCTGCATCATTCGCATAAATATAAAGCCCATAATGGCGCCTGAAATGTGCGCAATATGCCCGCCGGGATTACTGTAAGGTATGGTAGCCAAATCAATGATGAGATATAAAATAGTAATGACCCACAAAGGAATGCCGCCGTTGAGCATAGGAAAAATTCTAAATCCTGGAGCCAGCGTAGTAGTGGCAATGGCTATGGCCATAATGCCAGCCGATGCGCCAACTGCGTAAGAGTAAGGGAGTGCTGCTTTTAAAGGAGTGATCAAATTATACGCCGCCATATAAGCTACTGCGCCTGCCAAAGCACCGTATAAAAAAATAGGAACGAGTTTCCTGTTACCCGTCAAATCTTGTAAAATGTAACCAAAAGCCCAAAGCCAAAGCATGTTGGCCAGTATATGCCACACAGATTCTGTACTATGCACAAACATGTGCGTAAGCAATGTCCATGGGCGTGTGAGAAAAGTATCGAGGCTTGCCGGTAAGGCTACCCAATGAAAAATATCATTGTCAAACGCTGCTACGCCTGCATCGCCAAGGCTGAAGAAATAAATAATTTTTATAAATGCCAAAAGCACAAAAACCACGAGGTTAATGGCAATGAGCAGGGTTAAGGCATTCCCATCCTGCCCTATAGAAAGACGATGCCTGTTTTGTTGTTGATAGTAACTCATGATGATAAAAATCAAACTGCAATTTTTCTGCCACTAATAAAATTTTTGACGATTTGTTTTATTCCAAATCAGCACTAAAATAAATCCGGTTATAGCGCCACCAAGGTGTGCAAAATGTGCAACATTATCGCCGCTGAAGTTTGCCACGCCACCAAAAAGGTCTATTGCCGCCAATCCCAGCATGGCCCATTTGGCCTTAACCGGAATAGGGATGAACATGATGTATAATTCTGTGTTGGGAAATAAATATCCGAACGCTGCAAAGATACCCATTATTGCGCCTGAAGCACCAAGGGCCGGACCTACGGCGCCAGATAAATTTTGAATCTGTTCTATATTATTCGTTTGAAAGGCATGTAGCAGTTGTTCGCACCTTAATGAAGAAATTAATAGCTGACAGGCCGCTGCTCCCACGCCGCATATCAGGTAAAAAAGCAAAAACCTTTTTCCACCCCAAACGTTTTCCAGTATTCTTCCAAACATCCATAAGCCAAACATATTGAAGATGATGTGAAAAATAGTTTCAGGCGAATGTGCAAACATATGGGTAGCTATCTGGTAAGGCTGAAATCCATAATAAGGTTGCAGTGCCGGCGAGTTCATTACAATTTGTTTTAATTGTGCCGGTATGATAGGGTACATTGAAATTCGTTCCGTCAAATCCCACTGTTTTCCAACACTTATTTGTGCCAGGTATACCAGCACATTTATAATGATCAGGTTTTTTACAATCGGGGGAAAATTATCCGGTCTGGTAAATCTGAAATTACTCATCTCTTATTTTCTTTTTAACTGAACTACATTTTCTATATGATGCGTATGAGGGAACATATCTACAGGCTGTACTTTGGTAACGGCATATTTTTCATCGAGCAAAGCCAAATCCCTTGCCTGCGTAGCCGGGTTACAGCTTACGTATACAACTGTGGGCGCCTCCATTTCCAAAATCTTGCGCACCAGTTTTTCGTGCATACCAGCCCTGGGCGGATCGGTAATAATAACATCCGGACGGCCATGCTGCGCAAAGAAATCGTCATTGCAAACATCAATTACATCGCCACTAAAAAAAGCAGCATGATCAATATTATTAAGCGCTGCGTTCTCTTTCGCATCTGCAACAGCGGCCTCAATCATTTCTACGCCAATTATCTTTTTAGCACCGCGGCTGCAAAAAATACCGATGCTGCCTGTACCACAATACAGATCATATAAGGTTTGCGAGCCATCCAGGTCTGCAAATTCACGGGTGATTTGGTAAAGCTTTTCGGCCTGCTTTGTATTGGTTTGAAAAAAAGATTTGGGCCCGATCTTAAACTGGAAATCTTCCAGCTTTTCTATTACGTAGCCCTTGCCTTTGTAAGTAATCGGTTGCTGGTCGTGCAGTGAATCGTTCCATTTTAAATTGACCGTATAAAGCAGTGTTGTTATTTGCGGAAATTGCTGTTCTATAAATTGAAGTACCGCTTTTCTTTTTTTCTCATTGTCTTCACCCAATACCACATTTACCATGACCTCGCCTGTAGTACAAAGACGTACCTGCAAATTGCGCAGAAGTCCCTTATGTTCTCTGAAATTGTAAAAGCTATACCCCTTTTCGTAAGCAAAGGCACGAATGGCATTGCGTAACGTATTAGTAGGCTCGGCCTGCAGCCAACATTTTTCAATTTGTACTACTTTGTCAAAAAAACCTTTTGCGTGAAAACCAAGAGCACCGGCCTCGTCCGGCTTCCTTAAAGGGGTAGAGACCCACTCATTTACCTGGCTTTGCGAAGTAGGTGTGTTATTGGCAGAATTTCCGTTAGACAGGGACTGTGTGTGGGCAAACTCCTCTTTAGGGGGTTTGGGGGTAAATTCTTTCGTACTAAAAGTATATTCCAGTTTGTTTCTGTAAAATTTGTCTTCCACTGCACCCACAATAGGCAAAAATTCCGGCAGGCTGATCTTGCCAATTCTTGTCAGGTTATCATATACCTGCTGGTGTTTATACTGTAGCTGCTTTGCATAGTGTAACATTTGCCATTGGCAGCCGCCGCATACGCCAAAATGCTGGCAAAAAGGCGCTACTCTTTCCTTTGAATAGGTTTTAAATTCAACAGGATAGCCCTCAGCCCAATCTTTTTTACTTTTAGAAAGACGAATGTCTACCACATCGCCGGGCACAGCGTTTTCAATAAAAATTACTTTGCCATCACGCCTTGCCAAAGACTTGCCTTCGGCAGCATAGTTCTCTACTAATACTTCTTCTAAAACAATATTTTTTTTCTTTCTCACGGCTGTAAAGATACCCCTGTCCCCCTGAAGGGGAGACTTAGATAGTAGAAACTTTTGTTATTGCTGTCTCCCCTTAAATTGAAAGGTGATTTTAGAGATAATTTCGAATGCTTGAAAGATGCTTGAAAAATAAAGTATGATTTCCCTAAGTCTCCCCTTCAGGGGGACAGGGGGATTTGCAACTCTTTAACCCTCTTTCTCATCTTTTCAATTATTTTTATGCGATAGAATTCAAGCCATGAAATTTACTGCCCTCTTCCTGTCCCTTTTTGTTTCAACATTTATTTTTGCCCAAAACGGCTACGAAATAAAAGTTACACTAAAGCCTTTCAAAAATCAATACATCTATTTAGGACATTATTATGGCAAGCAATTGCCTATTGTTGATTCGGTGAAGCTGAATGATAAAAGTGAAGGTGTTTTAAAAGGAGATAAAAAATTAGGTGGCGGCATTTACCTGATCGGCTATCCCGACAGGGCACACAATTTTGAAATTCTGATCGATAAAAATCAGCGTTTTTCTTTGGTGGCTGATACAGGTAATATTAACAAAGTAAGCTTTACCAACTCGCCGGACAATGTTGCCTTTAAGGCATACCAGCAGTTCATGACCAATAATGGTAAAGCTTTAGATGCACTTTACACCAATCGCAAAGGAGCCAGTGCCGAAGATTCTTTAAAACTAACAACACAGATTGGTGAAATTAACAGCAAAGTCAAAAATTACCGTTCTGCTATTATCACTAAAGAACCTAATAGCTTTCTGGCCATTCTTTTAAAAGCAATGAAAGAACCCGAAGTACCGGAAAACGATCCGGCTGCCAAAACCGATTCTTTATTTGCTTACCACTATTTCAAAAAACATTATTGGGATGATGTAAACCTGACAGATGACCGGATGGCCCGTACACCCTTTTTTGAGGCCAAGGTGGATAAATATTTTGAGCAACTTGTTTACCCCGCTGCCGATTCTGTTATTAAAGAACTGGATTGGATGATGAGCTATGCCAATGTGAATGATGAGATGCAGCGCTTTATGTTATTGAAATTTGTGAACCGCTATCTTAACCAAAAATATATGTGGGAAGATGCCGTGTTCGTTCATCTTTTCGAAAAATATTTTGCTCAAAAAAACTACGACTGGCTTACAGACAAAGGTCAGAAAATCATTACCGACAGGGCTTACAGCCTTATGGCCAACATTATGGGCTCGCCTGCCGCCGAAATTGAACTGCCCGATAGTAACGGTGTAAAGAAAAATTTATATGGTGTGGAAGCACCTTTTGTTTTGGTAACCATTTGGGATCCAACCTGCGGTCACTGTAAGGAAACCCTGCCTAAATTAGATAGTATGTATCGTGCCAAATGGAAAAGCTATGGTTTAAAAATATTTGCATTGGCCAAAGAAACCGACGGTACAAAAAAAGACTGGACTTCTTTTATTGAAAAAAATCACTTGAACGATTGGGTGCATGTGTATTATTCAAAAGCAGATGACAAGGCCAGGACGGATGCTAATATTCCGGGTTATTCGCAGTTGTATGATGTGCAAAGTTTTCCTACTTTGTACCTGCTTGATAAAGACAAACGCATCATAGCAAAAAAACTAACCTTTGAGCAGATAGATGAAATTCTGCAATACAAGCTTAAAAATCACTAAGCAACCATGAAAAAATTACTTGCTGCTTTTGTTCTGCTGTCCGGCTTTTCTGGCTCAGCACAAACGCTGTTTCACTACGGTAAAGATTCAGTTTCCGTTTCGGAATTTTTAAAAGCTTACCAAAAGAACAATACCGGTGTAAAAACAGAAAAAGCTTTTTTAGATTATCTTGATCTGTACATTAATTCACGTTTGAAAATTGCAGAAGCCAAGGAAAAGGGTTATGATACCCTGCCTCAACTGATTGCCGATCTTGAAAATCTGCGGCAACAAATTTTACCTTCCTATTTAACCGATAAGGAAAGCGTTAATAAAATGGTGGATGAGGCCTTTGTGCGTTCGCAAAAAGACATTCACCTGGCGCATATTTTTATTGCAGCAAGGACAAGCGTTGACACAGCAGAAGCCAATAAAAAATTGGCCGACGTAGAAGCCGGTTTGAAAAAAGGAACATCATTTTCCGAACTCGCTAAAAAATATTCCGACGATCCATCGGCAAAAACCAATGGCGGCGATTTGGGCTATATCACAGTATTTGCACTGCCTTATGAATTAGAAAACCTGGCATACGCAACGCCGGTTGGTAAAACATCCATTGTTTATAAATCAAAAGCAGGCTATCATATTTTTAAAAACCTTGGCGAGAGAAAAGCACTGGGCCGCATGAAGGCTTCCGAAATTTTACTTGCTTTTCCGCCGGACGCCACTACGGCGACAAAACAAACCACTAAAAAATTAGCCGATTCTTTATACAACCGTTTATTGAAAGGCGATGATTTTGGCAAGCTGGCCACGCAGTTTAGCAACGATGTTGTTTCTGCCGCCGCCAATGGACAAATGCAGGAGTTTGGCGTTGGCCAATACGATGCTGTTTTTGAAAATGCTGTTTTTAGTTTACCGAAGAACGGTGCCATCAGCAAACCTTTTTTAACAACGCATGGTTATCACATTGTAAAACGCATCAGCAAAGAACCGGTGCCTGCAACAAAAACGGTAAAAGCCATGGAAGCACTTCGTGAAAAAGTAGAGCAAAGCGACAGGATCAATACAACTAAATCGAAGCTGGCTAAAAAAATAATGACTGAAGCAGGTTATAAACAAGCAGCTTTCAGCAATGCAGAACTGTGGGCTTACTCCGATAGTATTTTAAATTTTCAATCGCCAAAAACAGCCTTGCATTTAACAGCCACATCACCGCTTTTCTCTTTTAAGGATAAAGAATTTACTACAACCGACTGGATCAATTATGCACAAACATTCCGTTACAGATCGGATGGCAGCGGCATAAAGCCTTATCCCCAGGTGTGGGACGAATTTGTGGAGGCCAGTGCACTTGATTATTATCAAAGCCATTTGGAAAACTATAATGAAGATTTTCGCCAGCAGATTAATGAATTTAAAGATGGAAATTTGTTTTTCGAAATCATGCAAAGACAGGTGTGGGGACCGGCACAAACCGATAGCGCTGCACTGGAAGCTTATTACGAAAGGAACAAAGAAAAATACAACTGGAAGCAAAGTGCAGATGCTGTTATTTTTTATGCCAGCGATGCAGCTACGGCTAAGACTTTTTCGGATGAGTTAAAAAAATCGCCTGCTGACTGGCGGCAATTGGTAAATGATATGAGCGAGAAAATTGCAGCCGATTCGTCGCGTTTTGAACTTGCACAAATTCCCAATCCAACTAATTTACCCTGGAAAGCCGGAACCATTACAGCGCCTTTGGTAAATAAGGCTGATAACACCGCTTCTTTCGCTTACATTCTTACGTATTATCCACAAACAGCCCCACGCAATTTTTCCGAAGCCAAAGGGCTGGTGATTACTGATTACCAGAATGAGCTGGAAAAAAACTGGCTGGCAACGTTAAGGAAAAAATACCCGGTTGTTGTAAATGAAAAGGAGCTAAATGAATTGAAGAGAAAGAAGGAGTGGTGAGAATGGAAAGCAGGTTGAGTAGCTACCTTCATCATTTTGTAAGCAGTAGCTTTTTATAGAAATAAAAGTCCGAAAACATGTGGTTTGAATACGATCATATATTTTCGGACTTCTTCTTTCTTACACCAACTCCTTGGCCACATTTGCAATTACCTGAGGCTTGCCCAGCGTGTAATAATGCAATACCGGCACGCCAGCCTTTTTTAATTCTATCGATTGCTGCAAAAGCCATTGCGTGCCTACAACTTCCACATCAGCGTCGGTCTTACATTTCATGATTTCGTTCGACAAGTCTTCCGGAATATCAACATGAAATGTTCTTGGAATAATCGTGAGTTGCTTTTTTGAAGTAATGGGTTTTAATCCCGGCACAATAGGCACATGAATGTCGGCTTCGCGACAGCATTTTACAAACTCAAAATATTTTTGATTGTCGAAAAACATTTGTGTGGTCACGTATTCAGCGCCGGCTTCCACCTTGGCTTTTAAAAACTGCAAATCGGTTTTCATATTCGGCGCTTCGAAATGCTTTTCTGGATACCCGGCCACGCCAATACAGAAATTGGTTTTTACCGGGTTCTTCAGGTCTTCTTCCAGGTAAATGCCGTTGTTCATGTTAATCACCTGGCGCATCAGTTCAATAGCATAGCGGTGTCCGCCGGGTTCAGGTTCGAAGGAGCTTTCATTCTTCGGCGCATCGCCACGAAGTACCAGCACATTATCCACTCCCAAAAAATTCAGGTCTATCAAGGCATCTTCGGTTTCCTGCTTGCTAAAGCCGCCACAGATCAAATGTGCCACGGCATCCACCTTATAGCGGTTTTGAATGGCAGCACAAATACCGACTGTGCCCGGCCTTTTGCGTACCTCTACTTTATCGAACGTGCCGTCCGGCTTTTTTTTGAACATGCTTTCGCTGCGGTGATACGTAACATTAATGAATGAAGGTTTAAACTCCATCAAAGGGTCTAAATGCTCCCACAAAGCGTTAATGCCTTTGCCTTTTAAAGGTGGTAATATTTCAAAAGAAACCAGGGTTTCTTTACCTCCGGTTATGTGGTCTGTAACTTTCATAAAGTGGCGCAAACTTAGTTAAAGTTGCGGGAAGTTGATTAGTTGATGGGTTGACAAGTCGAAAGGTTTAAAGCCGAAGTTTTACTTGTCAGCTATTCAACTTTTCAACCATTCAACTGCATCTTTAACGATTGCCGACAACCCGTTTCATTTATTTTTACCGAAAGTTTTTGCTTTGAGCATACGCATACATACCAATGAATTAGTGAAACGTTATGGAGCCCGTACGGTGGTAAACCATGCTTCTATTGAAGTAGGGCAGGGAGAAATTGTGGGCTTACTGGGACCAAACGGCGCAGGCAAAACCACTACGTTTTATATGGTGGTGGGATTGATAAAGCCTGATGAAGGCGAAGTGTTTTTGGATGAGCATAACATTACGCCCCGGGCCATGTATAAAAGAGCACAAATGGGCATTGGTTATTTACCGCAGGAGCCTTCTATTTTTCGAAAACTAAGTGTAGAGGATAATATCAAGGCTGTGCTGGAAATGACAGCACTTTCTAAAAAAGAACAAAAGGAAAAATTAGAATCCTTATTGGACGAATTTCGTTTGCAACACGTACGCAAAAGCAACGGCGACGTGTTGAGCGGTGGCGAAAGAAGGAGAACTGAAATAGCAAGGGCTTTAGCAGTTGACCCTAAATTTATTTTACTGGATGAACCCTTTGCCGGTATTGACCCTATTGCGGTGGAAGATATTCAGGCTATTGTAGCTAAATTAAAGTTCAAGAATATCGGCATTTTAATTACCGACCACAACGTAACGGAAACACTTTCCATTTGCGACAGGGCTTATTTATTAATTGAAGGCAAAATTTTCAAGCATGGCACTGCTGAAGAACTGGCTGCCGACGAACAGGTAAAGAAGTTGTACCTGGGTAGAAACTTTGAATTGAAACGAAAAGATTATTTGTTGCAGGAAATCAACCCCGAAGCATTGCCGGATAATTTATAATAACTTACATTCAGTGGTTTCGCAACCTTGAAATGTTTACCGCTTTATCCTTTTCCTTTTAAATCCGTCTTCTTTCGTATTTTGCCTTGCACATGAAGTTGCTGAGTCCTGCCATATCACGTTTTGCCCGCTGGCGCCTGTGGTCTATTGAGCACTGGCTGAACGATGTAGTGACTACGCAATTCAATGTGTGGCAAGATTTAATTGCCGCCGGCCAATGCACTGAGTTTGGCCGCAAATACAGTTTCTCCCACATCCAATCGCTGCACGACTATAAAACGCAAGTGCCCATTCACAATTACGATGATTTAAAACCCTTCATCGAACGTATGATGCAGGGCGAAGAAAACGTGTTGTGGAATACCCCCATCAACTGGTTCGCTAAAAGCAGTGGCACTACCAGCGAGAAGAGCAAATTCATTCCCGTTAGTGAAGAAAGTTTAAAAGAAAATCATTACAAGGCTTCGAAAGATGTGCTAAGCTTGTATTATGCTTCACATCCTGAAAGCGATTTGTTAACCGGTAAAGGACTGGTCATTGGCGGCAGCCATCAAATCAGCAGCGTAAACGAAGATGTGCATTATGGCGATTTAAGCGCTGTGATCGTGCAAAATTCTCCATTCTGGAGTAACTGGATAAGAACTCCCGACATGTCCATTATACTAATGGATGAATGGGAGAGCAAGATTGAAAAGCTGGCGCAATCTACCATTGCAGAAAACGTAACCTCTATGGCCGGTGTGCCTACATGGCTGATCGTGTTGCTCAAGCGGATCTTAGAAATTACCGGTAAGCAAAATATAAAAGAAGTGTGGCCGAGTTTAGAATTATACATGCACGGTGGTGTGAGTTTTACGCCGTATAAGCAGCAGTTTGAAAAATTAATTGGCGCTCCTATCAATTATTTGGAAATGTACAATGCTTCCGAAGGCTTTTTTGCGGCGCAGGACGATGTTACCAAAGAAGGCATGCTACTAATGTGCGACCATGGTATTTTTTATGAGTTTATGCCGGTAAGTGAGTACGGAAAAGCGCTACCTCATACGCTTCAATTAAACGAAGTGCAATTGGGTGTAAACTATGCACCCCTCATCACTACCAATGGCGGCTTGTGGCGATATTTAATTGGTGACACCATTCAATTCACTTCTTTACAGCCGCACCGCATCAGGGTTTCAGGCAGGTTAAAACATTACATCAATGCCTTTGGTGAAGAACTTATTATTGACAACACGGATAAAGCTATTGCCATTGCCTGCGAAAAAACCGGCGCTGTAGTAAAAGATTATTCCGCTGCTCCTGTATATTTTTCTGAAGCAAAGAATGGGGCTCATGAATGGCTGATTGAGTTTGAAAAACAGCCACACAACTTGCAGGGATTTGCCTATGAATTGGATACAGCTTTAAAAACCATCAACAGCGATTACGAAGCCAAACGACATAAAGATATTGCGTTGCGCATGCCTTTGATAGAAGCCGTTCCGCATAACACCTTCACCAACTGGTTAAGCAGTAAAGGGAAATTAGGCGGCCAGCATAAAGTGCCGCGGTTGAGTAACGAACGGACGGTGATTGAAGAGATAAAATCTTTCATAGCCTAAGTGCAACTTGTTATAATATTTGCTGTTGCACTATGCTGAATAGAATTACAAAGCGTACAAGAGAGTGACACAACCGAAGCTAAATAGTAGCATTGCTGTTTAATACATAGAAATTAGATTATCAAGTAATTTCCCATTAACAAATACGGGCATAATTGTTTTTTTTTGCAAAACAACAAACACATTACAATGAAATTACTGGAAGGAAAAGTAGCAATTGTAACCGGCGCAGCCCGTGGCATTGGAGAAGGGGTTGCAATAAAATTAGCGGAACATGGCGCCAACATAGCTTTTACATACGTTAGCGAAAGCAGTGCGGAAAGAGCTAAAGCACTTGAAGAAAAATTAACCGGTCTTGGTGTAAAAGCCAAAGCTTACCGGAGCAATGCAGGCGACTTTGCCGAATGCGAAGCTTTTGTAAACGATGTAGTAAAAGAATTTGGCGGTGTAGATATTTGTGTAAACAATGCCGGCATCTCAAAAGATAATTTGTTGCTGCGCATGACGCCGGAGCAATGGGATGATGTAATGAATATCAATTTGAAAAGTGTGTTCAATATGACCAAGCAGGTCATTCGTCCCATGATGAAAGCCAAGAGTGGAAGCATCATTAACATGAGTTCTGTGATTGGCTTAATGGGCAACGCCGGACAAGGAAGTTATGCTGCATCAAAAGCCGGCATTATAGGTTTTACTAAATCAGTGGCCAAAGAATTAGGGAGCCGCAACATCCGTTGCAACGCCATCGCACCGGGTTTTGTTGAAACCGATATGACAGGTTATTTAAAGGAAGGCGAACAAGCTGATAAATACAAAGCCGGTATTCCTTTAGGCCGCTTTGGCACCACGGAAGATATTGCCAATGTTACGCTGTTCCTGGCGTCGAACATGAGCAGTTACGTAACGGGACAGGTGTTGAGTGTGGACGGTGGATTGTATATGTAGCCTGAACGGGATTTGCGTGGGATTGAAAGGATTGATGGACATTGGAACTTTCACTATAAACAAAGAGTCTTCAAGTACTTGAGGACTCTTTCTATTTTCCACTAATCTCATAAATCGTATAAATCATGGTTCAGACTTAATGCAGTAGCTTAATATTTTTCTTCTTGATGTAGTAATGCCAAAAGAGCATGGTAGCAATAGAACGACATGGCTTCCATTGTTCCGAGAGTTGCAGCAGTTCTTCTTTGGTAATTGATGACAACTGCTTTATCATTTTAACAGCATTTACCAATGCCAAATCACCCACGGGAAAAACATCGGTTCTTTGCAAGGCATGGATTAAATAAATATCCACCGTCCAATCGCCAATGCCTCTAAGCTTTTTTAATTCTGTGCGAACAATCACATCATCATATTTTTCAAACGCTTTCAAATCTATTTGCCGGGAAAGAATAGCGTTGGCTAACTCCCTGGTGTACATAATTTTTTGCCTGCTGAAATAGCAACTGCGCAGTTCTTCATCCGACAGACTTAATAATTTTTCAGGAGTAATATTGAAAAGTTTTTCCTTGACCTTTTTATATGCCGCATAGGCCGAAGCCAATGATACTTGCTGCTCCAATATAGTTAGCACCAGCGTCTCAAAAGTATTAGGACGAATCCACAAAGGCGGGTAGCTGTGTTCACGAATTATTTTCTGTAAATCCTTATCCTTCTTTGCAATAACGTCATAAAGTTGTTGCAGGTTTTGTTCAGTAAATGTTTCGATTTTCATTTAATAATAACATCGCTAAAATAGAAAGAGTCTTCAATGGTTGAAGACTCTTTCGGCTATAATAAAGTTTTCATCTTTCTCATTAATCCTTTCTATTCACTCCTGTTCAGACTTTTGCTTTAAACTTCGCAATCGCTTCCCGGGTAAATTTGCTTAGTACCAATCGTCCGCTGATTTCAGCACGACGGAGCAATAAATTGTCCCAGTCTTCGGTGCCTTCCCAAAAAGCTTTTTTCAATTCAGCCATGGCTTCCGGACTGCTATGCGCTAACTGATTGGCCAATCTCGAAATAGATTCATCCATACTTTCTACAGAAGGATGCAGTTCGGCATACAGCCCTTTTCTCCGGGCCCAATCTCCATTGCGCCATAATATAGCATCAATAGATAATTGTGTAAAAGCTGATAAGCCAATTTTGCGTTGCACGGCTGGTCCCACTACAAAAGGGCCGATGCCGATGGCTAATTCGCTCAATTTGATTTCTGCACCTTCTACGGCAATAGCATAATCCACCGCAGAGGCCAGGCCCACGCCGCCGCCTACACATTTGCCATGAATGCGGCCAATAATAAATTTGGGACACTTACGCATCGCATTGATCACATTGGCAAAGCCACTGAAGAATACGAAGCCCTTTTTCTCGTTGTCAATATTCATCAATTCATCGAACGAGGCGCCGGCGCAAAATGCTTTTTCACCGGCCGAACGCAGCACAATCACTTTGGTTTCTTTATCAGTTCCTACAGCATGAATTTCGTTTGCCAAATCTTCCAGCAGGCGATGTGGCAGCGAATTGCTTTGTGGATGAAAGAATTCAATAGTGGTAATGCCGTTGTGGGTTTCTGAATTTACATATCCGTTGATGATATCTTTTGCCATAGCTAAGAGTTTAAAAGAGAAGAAAGAGATAAAGACTTAGTTGCCAAAATTATTAAACACTCTGTGAATTCCCTCTTTCATTTGATTCACTTTAAAGTTTAGGAGCATACCGTTTTTAAGTTCAGCAGTTTTAAGTAAGTATTTACTTGCTTGAAATGAACCGGCAGTATATGTTCTACTGATTTTATTTCAATAACAATTTACGTTCCACCAACAGGTCAACTTTATAGGCGTCTCGTATTATGAGCTCTTCATATTGGATAGGCATCAGTAATAGCCGCTCTGTATTCAGTGCTTTTTGCAACTCATAATACAACATCTCTTCATACACCCTTTCAAAACATCCTGGCCCAATGGCTGTATGAATTTTAATAGCGCTTTCGATTACAAGACCTGTAAGCTCGTTCATTCCATACTCTTTGCCTCTTTTACTCTTTTAACCTCTTAGCCACCATGGTAAGTATCGTTGCCACACCTACATGTTCTCCTGTTTCGTCCAGCATCTCCACCAGCCATTTTACAATGCCTTTGGGAATATCATTTTCATCCCTGGGGTCTTGTGGCAATTTCTCTTTGCAGGTAAAACGTATCGTTAACTCTGCACCGGGATAAACCGGTTTGGTAAAGCGCAGTTCATCAATGCCATAATTCAGCAGCACCGGCCCTAAATCACTGCCATCTACAAATAAGCCCGCCGCCGCACTCAATACAAAATAGCCATGCGCCACCTGCTGTTCAAACATAGTGCCGGTAAAGTCCGTGTTTTTTTTATGCGCATAGAAATGGTCGCCGCTCAGTTCTGCAAAAGCATTAATATCCTCACTGATGATCTTTCTTTTGGCCGTAATAATTTGGTCGCCTACCTGCAGTTCTTCAAAGTACTTGCGGAAAGGATGCACATCGCTGTGGATGCCTTTGGCATTAGGCTGATAGGACTGCGTTATGGCTGTAATGGTTGTTGGTGAACCCTGAATGGCTACCCGTTGCATGTAATGTTTTACACCACGAACCCCACCCATCTCTTCGCCGCCGCCAGCCCTGCCCGGCCCACCATGAATTAACATTGGTAATGGCGAGCCATGGCCCGTACTTTCTTTGGCGTCTTCTCTATTGAGCACCAAAATCCTTCCGTGGTGGGTAGCGGCACCTACTACAAAATCAGTGGCAATACGGTTGTCGTTGGTTACAATAGAACAACACAAAGAACCTTTTCCTTTTTTGGATAGTTGCACCGCTTCGTGTAAATCGTTGTAAGGCATGATGGTACTCACCGGCCCAAAGCATTCCACTTCATGCACCACATCAACTTTGAAAGGATTTTCATTCATCAGTAATAGGGGTGAAAGAAAGGCGCCTTTCTGTGCATCGGCGTCAATTACTTCAATGCTGTCCAAAGAACCATATACTATTTGCGAACCCGCCAGCAGCTTCTGAATGTTTTGCTTTACTTCCTCTCTTTGAGACAGGCCGGCCAAAGCACCCATGCGCACCTTTTCATTAAGGGGATTGCCAATAGTGGTTTGGGCTAATGATTTGCCAATAGCGATACAGGCATCTTCCAGCAAATGTTCAGGTACAAAAATGCGGCGGATCGCGGTGCATTTTTGCCCCGCCTTTACCGTCATTTCTTTACGGACTTCTTTGATGAAAATATCCCACTCCGGCGAACCGGATGTTACATCGCTGCCCAGCACAATGGCATTCAGGGAATCGGCCTCCATATTGAAGGGCACACTTTCCTCTAAAATTCTTTTGTTCGATTTCAACATTAACCCTGTTGATTTCGATCCCGTAAATGTTACCACATCCTGCGCTGTTACATAGTCTAGCAGATTGCCGGCACTACCACAAATCAATTGCAGCGCACCTTCAGGCAATATACCTGAAGCAATAATTTCTTTTGTAACGGCTTCGGTTAAGTACGATGTAATGCTGGCGGGCTTTACCACGGCAGGCACACCGGCCAGCCAGTTCACTGCACATTTTTCCAGCATGCCCCATACGGGAAAATTATACGCATTGATGTGAACGGCGACACCCTCTTTGGGTACAAGCAGGTGATGACCCATAAAACTACCTCCTTTGCTCAATGCTATGGGGTCGCCATCGGTACAATAGGGCAGGTTGGGAAACTTTCTGCGCAGCGATGCATTGGCAAAGAGGTTTCCAATGCCTCCTTCAATATCGATCCAGCTATCGGCTTTAGTAGCTCCCGTATGATAACTTACCTGGTAAAATTTCTCTTTCCGCTCCATCAAATGCAGGGCTAAAGCTTTGAGCATTCTGCCTCTTTCGTGAAACGTCATTTTACGCAGCGAAGCATTACCTACCTCGCGGCCATATTGTAAAATAGAAGCAAAGTCCAATCCTTTTGTAGTAGCTGTGGCAATAGTTTCTCCGGTTACTGCGTCATGTAATAGTTGTCCATCTCCATCGCCGGTTATCCATTGGCCTGTTATATAGTTTTCAAGTTTGTTCATGCCTGTGTTTTGTTTTCAATGGTTACGCCAAATTGTTTTAAATGATGCAGGGCATGTTTGTACAGCAACTGCACATTTTCCTGATAATTCAAATCGCCGAAGAAAGGATTGCGGGTGGTTTGAAACCGCTCTTTTTCAAAAGTGGAAAAGAAATCATTGATTTCTATTTGCAGCTCCGCAATGGCTTCCTCTGCGGAACGATTTCTAACCGGTGCCGGCACTTCGGGCATCAGGGAATTTATGGTATTTTCTTTAAAGGGCTTATCACTCATCATAAAGGCCCGCATCTTATCTAAGTGCTCTTCAGGAGTAACAATATCGGCATGGACTGTTCTGCCCGATGCAATGCGAACACTGTCAGCAAAATGTTCAATCATTTGCTGCAGCGACATTTTGCCCCACTGCGGCGGTGTGTCGGAAGGAATTTGTTTTAGGAGTGCAACCAGGCGATACCGAAGGAATTGTTCTTTTTCTGCATTCATAATAGCTTTCGTTATGAATGCAAGTTTACCAACTATTGGGCAGAAACAGACTGTTGCGTAGTCATATCTGTTTCTATGCAGGTGCTTATCTTTTCGAAAATCTCATCCACCGTTCCTTCTCCGTGCAATCTTTCCAGCTTGCCCTGTGCTGCATAATGTTCTGCTACAGGCTCCGTTTCATTTTTATAAACGCTAAACCGTTTGCGAATCACTTCTTCATTGGTATCATCGCTGCGGCCCGAAGTTTCGCCACGCTTTACCAGGCGCTTTACCAGCTCATCTTCGGTTACTTCCAAAGCCAGTACTTTGCATATTCCGGTTTTTTTGAGAGACAGCAGTTTGTCCAACGCCTCTGCCTGGGCTATGGTGCGGGGAAAGCCATCAAATAAAAAACCTTTGGCGTCGGCATGTTTTTCCAGCGAAGAATCAATCATGCCAATCACTACTTCATCAGGCACTAACTGACCTTTGTCCATAAAGTTTTTGGCTTCCATTCCCAAAGGTGTTTTGTCAGCTATTTCCTGGCGCAACAAATTGCCGGTTGACAAATGAATCAAGCCAAATTTTTCTACTATTTTTTCGGATTGTGTACCCTTTCCGCTGCCCGGAGGGCCAAATAAGATCAAATTGAACATAGATTGCCTGCTAAGCTTAAGAGGCAAATATAGGGAAAAACAAGCTACAGGACTTTAGCCACGAGTGAAGAGGATAGGCTTGCTGCTTATAGCCTTGTAGCTTCTCTTTCACATTCCTTTACCAAACCATCGCCCCATATTCTTCGTAAATTTGGAATAAGTTATTTTCTATGATACGATTTTTGATTTTACTGCCGCTGGCACTAAGCTTGCAATTTTGTACCTATTCACAATCCAATAAAAAAATGAGTATGGATTCAAACAATAAAACCAATCCGGCTTATTCCAACACCGATAGTTCGCAGGTAAATATGAGCGATGCCGAATGGAAAAAAATTCTTCCAGCCGATGTTTACCAGGTGGCACGGCAAAAAGGAACCGAGCGGCCCTGGAGTAGTCCGCTGGAAAATATAAAAGATGTAGGTACTTATTACTGTGCCGTTTGTGGTAATCCCTTGTTTCTTAGCGACACCAAGTTTGAAAGCGGTTGTGGCTGGCCCAGCTTTTATCAACCGGTTAGCAAAGGCAGTGTTATTTATGCTCCGGACAATACTTACGGAATGAAACGTACCGAAGTAATGTGCGGACGCTGCAAATCGCATTTAGGACATGTGTTTGATGATGGTCCACCACCAACAGGTTTGCGGTATTGCATCAACGGAGTAGTGCTGGATTTTAAAAAAGCGCAAGCAGCAGAAAAAGAATATAACAAACAAAAAAATGATTGACGTATTCATTCATTTTCAAAAAATAAAGCTCTCAATAAAATGAGCGCTTTATTTTTTATGTATTGGCGGCAGTAAGTGATAAAGCAGGCAATGTGGTTTATGAAACGATTTTCCAATACATAAACATTTATGATTGTTGTTTTTCGTTTTACCTTCAAATGGAACTTTGCATTTACATTTCATTTCAAACAATATACTTATGAAATTGAAGCTCCAGTATTGCTGTACGTTTTTGATTACACTCTTTATTGGCGTACAAAGCTTTTGTCAATTCAAATTAACCGATCCGGTTCCTGTTGATCCGAATGTAAAAATTGGCAAACTCTCCAACGGGCTTACCTACTACATCCGCAAAAACACTAAGCCCGATAATAAAGTAGAACTGCGCCTGGCAGTAAACGCAGGCTCGGTTTTAGAAGATGCAGATCAAAGGGGCCTTGCGCATTTTATGGAACATATGAGCTTTAATGGCTCTAAAAATTTTCCAAAAAATGAATTGGTAGATTATCTTCAAAAAGTTGGTGTGCAATTTGGCGCCGACCTTAATGCTTACACAGGTTTTGATGAAACTGTCTATATGCTTCCCATTTCTTCCGACAATGCTGAAACGCTGGAAAAAGGTTTCACTGTGCTTGAAGATTGGGCAGGCAATAATTTATTTGATACAACAGAGATCAATAAGGAACGTGGGGTGGTGCTGGAAGAATCCCGCCTTAGTAAAGGCGCACAGCAAAGAATGTTGCGCCAGTATTTTCCAAAATTGTTCAACGGTTCTAAATATGCCGAACGTTTGCCTATTGGTTCCGATTCTATTTTAAAAACCTTCAAACCTGAAACACTGCAACGTTTTTACAAACAATGGTATCGTCCTGATTTAATGGCGGTGATTGTTGTAGGCGATATCGATCCTGGAGTAGCCGAGCAAAAAATTAAAGCGCATTTCAGCGGCTTTAAAAATCCTGCTGCCGAAAAGCCACGCCCCTCCATCATACCCATACAGGCACGTACAAAGCCTGAGGCCATGGTAATTACCGATGAAGAAAACACCAACACCATTTTGCAAATTTTCAATTTTATAAGACCATCTAAAAAAATAAAAACTTGGGCCGATTACCGGCAGGATTTACTGGATGACATGGTAAGTTCATTGATCAGCCAACGCCTGCAGGAGTTGACCCAGAAAGAAGATCCTCCCTTTGTATATGGCTTCACGGGGCAGCAATCATTCATTCGCGGTTATGATGCATTTATTTCCGTTGCGGTGTTAGGTAACAATACAGAAAAAGAAGCGATGGATGCTTTGATGGCTGAAACAGAAAGAGCAAGGAAATTTGGTTTTCTGCCTGCAGAAATTGAACGGGTAAAAGCGACTATTTTAAATAGTGCTGAAAAGGCTTTCAATGAAAAAGACAAATCGCAATCGGCACAGTTAGTACAAGGTTATTTGAATAATTTTTTGCAAGGCACACCTATAACCGGGCCGGAAAACCGTTACAAATTTATTAAGCAGGTGTTGCCTTCTATTACAGTAACGGAAATAAACGCTGTGGCTAAAAGAATGCCTGAAATCAATAATGCTTTTGCCTTGCTATTGGCACCTGCAAAATTGAAGGACAAATTGCCGTCAAGCACCGACGTGTTGAAAGATATGTTGTCTGCCACAAAACAAACTGTAAAGCCTTACGAAGAAAAAGCAGTAGCACAAACATTGATGGACAAGGAACCAACACCCGGAAAAATTATTAAGGAAACAAAAAATGAAAAGCTAGGTACTAACAATATAACATTGAGCAACGGTATAACGATTACCTTAAAACCAACAACATTTAAAAATGATCAAATACTGATGGATGCATGGCGCTGGGGCGGTTATCATCGTTTTCCGCTAGCCGAAAAAGACAACGCCAAACATGCTGCTGAAATTGTTTCGGAAATGGGTGTTAAAGATCTGTCGCCAACCGATCTTGAAAAATTTCTTTCAGGCAAATCCGTAGAAGCGCATCCTTATCTTAACGAAGATGATGAAGGCATTGAAGGCAGCAGCAGTGTGAAAGATTTCGAAACGTTTTTGCAGCTGGTGAATCTATATTTCACGCAGCCGCGAAAAGACGGAAGTCTTTTCAAATCTTTTATTACAAAGGAAAAAGGCATGCTGCAATTTTTGAAAGGCAATCCACAGGTTTTTTACCAGGATACCTTGATGAAAATTATTTACAACAGCAATCCATGGATGACAGCCGTGCCAACAGAAGAAGAATATGCAAATTTAAATCTGGACACTGCTTTATCTGTGTACAAGCAAATTTTCGGCAATGCTGATGGCATGCACTTTACGTTTGTTGGCAATTTAGATGCAAATACTGTAAAGCCTTTGCTGGAAAAATATTTGGGTTCGTTGCCCGCTTCGCCGACCGACCATGAATATAAAGACCTTGGCATTCGGCCGGTGAAAGGTGTAGTAGAGGCAAATATCAAGAAGGGTAAGGATGCTAAAAGCCTGATCAATATTTTTTGGAGCGGAGAAACTCAATATAGTCGCGAAGAAAGCATAGCCTTAAAAGCCTTGATTGATGTGTTGAATATTAAGATCATTGAAAAGCTGCGTGAAGAACTGGGCGGCATGTACAGTGGCGGATTAGGTGGCTCAATTACAAAACGTCCTTATGTACATTACACGGTTTCTGCAAATATTCCTACAGGCCCTGAAAGTGTTGACAAATTAACCAATGCTTTATTCAACATTATAAAAGATGCGCAGCAAAATGGTGTAGACCAAAAAGACCTGGATAAGGTAAAAGAAACATGGAAAAAGCATTACCAAACGCAATTGCAGGAAAATAATTTCTGGTTGAGCAGTCTTTCGCAGGCGTTCATTGATCAAAATGATCCGGAAAATATTTTAGATTATGAGCAGAAAGTAGATGCATTAACTGTTGCGGATCTGCAAAAGGCAGCACAGAAATTTTTGCCCATGAACAATTATGTAAAAGCAGTTTTGTATCCCGAAAATGCGGAAGTGCCGGGTGGTGTGAAAAAAACATTTTAGTAAATTAGAGAATGAAAAGAATATTGAACAGGGAGTATCGAACAACAAAGTGTAGATCAATCTTCACATGGTATCATCGGTTTCTTGTTCAATATTCTCTCCGCCATCTTAGCTCAGCTGGCCAGAGCGGCTGATTCGTAATCAGCAGGTCGTCGGTTCGATTCCGATAGATGGCTCCCTGAATATAACAGGCCCTACGTGTAGGGGTTGATTTATATTTATTACGAAAAAGCGAAGTATTGACAAGTGAGCCAAGTTCAATCTTTTTTTCTAACTTTTTTTTTGCTTGGCTTATCTAAGCCTGCAAATAGGCGGATAAGAGAGGACACGTCGTAAGTGGTAGTTTCTATTTGTTTCTTTTGTTTATTAGTTAGCTGACCATGCATTAGTGCTAAAATCTGATTTCTATATGCGGGAGTTACAATATAATAAGGAACGTTTTGAGTATATTGTCTCTTTTCCCAATCAGTTAAATATCTATAGAAAACCAGTAATTCTTGCATATTGTTACCATCATAAACAAAAAAATGATCCTTCACGTCATAAAAATAATATAAAGAAAGCTGGTTGCCTTTATATAATAGCTTTAAAGGAATAGAAGCCGTAATACTGCTATCGATATTTACTATTTCTAAATTGAATTTATCAACATAGCACATATTCCTCGTCACAAGCCAATTTGCTAAGGAGTCTTCGTAATTTACTTGAGGTGTGTAATCATTGAAAGTGTACGTTGTCTGATCCGTCAGAAAGGAGCTTTTATAATTGGAAAAAGATAGTGAATATGAATCTTGGAATAAAACAATTTCTTTAACCATAACATTATTTGTAATGAAGTGGCCTTGGAAAGTATTTTGTGAAAAGGATGTAGAAAAGAAAAAGAAGTAAAAAAAATATAGTAAAGCAAGAACTTTCATTTAAACGGTTTAATATAAAAAAACACATTTTAATAATAAACATCAAGCTTAAACAATTTTAGATTTTTGAAAAAGTCGATGGCAGCGTAATTTTATATAAGCCCTGTTTATATAAGGCTTGAAATTCTTCTAAAATAACTCAATATATTTCCATAGAACTTTGTTTGGTTAAAAGTTCTTTTTAAATCTTTCTTCTTAATCACTTGCAAATCTGCCCATATGACAAAACCCTTTCTGTTTAAATCAGCAAAATGTTTTCCTGACTCTCTTCTTCCGTTGTTTACCAAGAGATACAGCCTTTTAAAATTATTTGCTAATAACTTGTAGTGGTTTGACGCAGAGAGCTCTACTATTTTATAGTTTTTGAGATTTTTTTATACGAATAGAAGCGTTAAACAACCTTTTCATTACTATTGATCTCAATTACTTTAGCATGGTAAGCATTAATTGCTAATTCAATTTCTCTGTCTGTAAAAGTTCCTATTATACTCAGGCCATTATTGATTGTTGTGTAATCTTTTGTCTCTACCAAATTTTCAAAATCGTCCAGTTCAGCAGTAGTAAGAAAAATTAAAGCTACTTGTTTCATATTTGGTTTTGTTAAGGGTTTCCCAGTAGCAACAAATATCAAACCATAGCTTTTTTCGCAGATGTCAATTGCATGAATGTTTTATAAGGATGATGTAGAACTTTTCCTGGTACTAATTTTCTTTGATCAAAAACTCGCAACTAAAAAACAGAATACTTTATGTATAAAACCTGATGGCAGGCTTATCAATCTTCCTGATTCAATCGTGTAAAAAATAAAAGACCAATTGCATTTCATTAATATCAGTAAGTTTAACCCTGCTAAAACTTTACTGATGAAATCATTCCTTACCGTATTATTAACTGTTCTTTCTTCTTCTCTGTTTGCACAAAACATTTCTCTCGGGCAATTAAAAAATTTAAAGCCACGCAACATTGGCCCTGCCGGAATGAGTGGCCGCATTACAGCCATTGATGTAGTCCACGACAACCAAGACGTCTGGTATATTGGCTCAGCGTCTGGTGGTGTTTGGAAGACTACCAATGCCGGTGCCACATGGACATCGGTGTTTGATGATCAACCTACGCTAAACATTGGCTCCGTTGCCATTCAGCAAAGCAATCCCAACGTTGTATGGGTGGGAACAGGCGAGGGTAATCCACGCAATTCTCTCAACCTTGGAGAGGGCATTTATAAAACTATGGACGCCGGCAAAACCTGGAAACGTATGGGGCTTGAAAAGACTAAAAATCTGCATCGCATTATTGTTGATCCCACCAATCCTAATGTAGTTTATGCTGCGGCCATTGGTAATCCTTACGCCGAACATCCGGAACGCGGCGTGTACAAAACCACCGATGGTGGCGAAACCTGGAACCGCATTCTTTATACAAATGATACAAGCGGTTGTGCTGATTTGGCGATGGATCCTTCTAACCCTAATAAATTAATTGCCAACATGTGGCAGCACCGCCGTACGCCATGGAGTTTTAAAAGTGGCGGCCCTGGCAGCGGTTTATATATTACTTATGATGGTGGAAAGAATTGGAAAAAACTGGGTAAAGAAGATGGATTACCGGCAGGCAACTATGGCCGTATTGGTATTGCTTTTTCTGAAAGCATGCCTTCTCGTGTGTATGCGATGGTGGAAGCAACTAAAAATGGTCTATACAAAAGCGATGACGGCGGTTCAAAATGGGAACTGGTGAATAGCGATCCGCAATGGGTTACTAATCGTCCCTTTTATTTTCAGGACATTGCTGTTGATACCAAGAATGAAAACCGTTTGTATAGTATACACGATGTGGTAGATGTAAGCGAAGACGGCGGTAAAACTTTTCGTACGCTATTGCCTTACGGCGGTATCCACCCTGATCATCATGCCTGGTGGATCT
>JBQCJM010000264.1:0-2401 GCA_051952715.1 Flavisolibacter sp. | reverse complement strand
GAGACCCCGCTGGAACAAAGATTAAAATTTCATATTAAGATTTATAAAATTAATCTACATTTACTTGTTGAATGAATCAGAATTAATCCTACCTACTGATAAGCCCATTGTCCAACACCTGGTAATTTTTTGAAATCATTGAAAAAAATTATTTATGAGTGCAATTAAACAAGTGAAAGCATTCACTAATGGAGAAATTTCTTATCTCTCCTGGACTTTATCAAAAATGATTGATGCTTGTCTTGGTTTTGAAATTACAAGAATTTATCCGGACAATCCTGAGAACAACACAATTCTTCCAGCCTGGGTTGCATTTAAAGGGCAGTCTAATAAAGATTGGAAGCCACAAAATACCAGTGTTTGGCCGATACAAAAATTGAGTTGGAAAGATTTGACTCTTCGCAAAAGAAGAGATAAAACAGAACGTAGAGTCAACAATACACGAGTTCAATACTTAGTACGGCCTATGGTTGCATTCACTCCCGAACTTGATGAAGCGAAAGTGATTCTTCCAAAAACTTACAAGGGAGAAGTAGTCCGGTTATCTTACTTCGATGAAGGTAAGAAATCGGACATTATCACTATTTCTATCGACCATGGAGATATAAGAGCCACGTTTACTAACGGTATTCTCGCCTCACAATATCTTACCAATGCAATGAAAAATCCAAAATTCAAAAGCATAAAAAAGGACATAAAGGATGCGACAAATCCTATACGAAAATATCTGGCAGGAGATGTACCTGAAACACTAATGATGTTATTGGAAAGAGCAAAGAATAAAGAGAACGCTTCGCTAAAAATGGCTTTATACGAACTGGAAGATGATCAATTGATGGAGGCAATCATGGCTGTCAAGGAAAAAGTTCATTTGATATTGTCAAATACATCGAAAGACAGTGCCGGAAAATGGGACAAAGAAAACTCTGCCAACAGGGAAAAACTTCATAAAGCCGGCGTTGATATTACCGACCGGATGTTCAATAATAATTCAATTGGTCACAATAAGTTTGCGCTGTACCTGGAGGATGAAAAAGCAAAAGCTGTAATGACTGGTAGCACCAACTGGACAAGTAATGGATTATGCGCGCAAAGCAACAATGCGTTAGTAATTGAATCTCCGGAGGTAGCAGAAATGTTTAATAAATATTTTGAAGCGCTTAAAGCAGATAATGCAAATTTCATCGTACCTGAACCCACGTCAGTCGCAACCCAAAATGTCCAAGGTGTAGTTTTGCGGTCAACGAATGCAAAGGGTAATGATACAATTACTACAAAGGACGGCACAAAAATTTCCGTATGGTTTTCTCCCAATACACCTCATGTTTCGGTAAATAAGAAAATAGTTCCACCAGATTTATCCTACGTGTATTCAATAATGAGAAAGGCGGAGCATGCAATATTCTTTGCGGTTTTTTTACCAGGAAGAGCAAATGATTGGACTGGAAGCGAAATAATGACGAATGTTATCACCGAGGCAATAAGCCTGGGTGAAAAAGACCATTCTCTGATGGTTTATGGAGCAATTAGTGACCCAACAGCAATGCCTAATTATCTTAATCCGGTTAAAGGGAAAAAAAATCCACCGACTCCTTATACATACGATAACGAAAAGCTGCACATCATACGAGCTGCTAATTTAAAGGACGATGACCTTATTGGCGATTTTCAAAAAGAACTGTTAAGTGCAGGGCATGCTATTATTCACGACAAAATTGTAGTAGTTGATCCCTTTTCCGAAGGGGGAGCCGTTGTTTTCGGCAGTCATAATGCAGGATTTAAGGCGTCGTATGGTAATGACGAAAATTTAATTGTTGTTCAGAATAATCCAGGTCTTGTTCAAGCCTTTGCATTACATGTTCTGGATATATTCGAACACTATCGTTTTAGAGCCGTCCAAGCGGACCTGGAGGCTGCAAAGAAAAAAAGATGGGACGGATTCTTATCGAAAGATGATCAATGGCTCTCGAAAGCAATGGCCAGTGGAGGCAAAGGCGATCTTGCAGAATATCTAACGAACAGCTAATTTAGTAATAGGTTTTCACCTACAATTAATCAAGAAAGATGAGATATTTTTGGGTTCGAGCGCATTAAGCCGTGCCGGTTCACTCCTTTTTGTTTCGCAACAATAGTAACTGCCCGCGATGATTGCTAAGGTGAATGGTGCGGTCCAATAATACATTCAGCCTGTTGCGGTGCGGCTCTTTGATAAAATCTTCTTCGGAGATATTTGCATGGCGTGTAAACCAATCCTCAGCAGATATGTTGTTGATATGATTGGACAAAGCATCATTCACCTCTTTCCATTGTTGCCGTAGCTGAGAGGCTGAAGGAATTGCTTCCACCGATTTGTCAGGTGCGTCTAAAAATACGGGCTTCAGTTCCGGATACCTGGCTTCCT
>JBQCJM010000263.1:0-13923 GCA_051952715.1 Flavisolibacter sp. | reverse complement strand
GAAAGAGTTGAAATCCGGGAGTTTAAAGTTCAAGATACTTCTTGCGAATAATCAGCTTTTAACTGCTGATTATGTTTGCATTGCCTGTGGTGGTTATTCAAAACTTTCCATGTTTCAATGGCTACTGGGTGCAGGCCATGCAATCAATCATCCTGTTCCCTCACTCTTTACATTCAATTTACCAAAACATTCCATTACGCAGCTAATGGGTGTAAGCGTAGAGAAGGCAAGAGTAAAAATTGAAGGAACAAAACTGGTTGAGGTAGGCCCTGTGTTGATTACACATTGGGGTTTGAGCGGCCCTGCCATATTGCGATTAAGTGCCTGGGGCGCAAGGGATCTTTCGGTTAGAAATTATGAATTCAAAACTCACATCAATTGGTTGATCGATTATAATGAACAAGTGTTGAAAGAGGCATTTCAGAATTTTAGAACGGCTCATTCTCAAAAAAAAGTTATCAATCACAATTTCGCACAATTGCCCAATCGTTTATGGCAGTTTTTGCTGGAACAATCTGGAGTAAAAGATGAAATGCGTTTTGCCGATTTGCCTGCAAGGCTTGAAAATACATTGATTAAAAACCTTGTTGATTATGTTGTGGAAGTAAAAGGCAAAACCACTTTTAAAGAGGAATTTGTTACGGCAGGTGGTGTCAATTTAAGCGAAGTGGATGCCAACACTATGATGAGTAGAAAAATACCAAACCTCTTTTTTGCAGGTGAAATTTTAGATGTGGACGGTATTACCGGTGGATTTAATTTTCAAAATGCCTGGACTAGTGGATGGATTGCGGCAAAAAACATAGCATTGGTCGAATAATAGATAAGATTATTTGATCGATTTTTAAAATCGTTTATGAGCATTTACCTGTGCTTTAAATAGTCTCTCAATTCTTTTTCAGTTTCAAACATAGCTTCATAACTCTTTCTGATATTTCTGCTAATAAAAGAACTTAGTCCTTCACCAATAATTGCTAATTCTTTCATTCGATTAATTTTTTTTGCTCCTGTAATTTTATTACTGTACAAATAATATTGCTTTCCAAATTTTGTAACAATGTAATTAGGCCCCAACTCATAGGCACTAACCCCACTATGTATATTTTTATAGGCTACCATATTGTATATCATGAAAGAAGTTTGCCACTGAAGCATTTTGAGTGTACAATCTTTGCACAGTAGAATTCACAACGTACACGAGTGCGACGCAACTGAAACCTTATAGTAGTTCCGCGGCCAGCCTCATAAAGGTCCTTTAAACCTTTACACAGCCTTAACAAATCAAGGCTATCTCAGCCTAAAAACGTCAAACTTCAAACCCTAAAACGTCGAACTTAAAACGTATATTTGCCGCCCCGATCAAAACCCTCGGGATTTTATCATGGAAGAAAACAATATTGTTAACCCAAACGCTGAAGGACAGGAGAATGCAGCTGCACCCGCGGAAGCATCTACAGCGACAACAAATGTACCTGTTCAGGAGCCTGTTGAAGAAAGAGTAGCAACAGCCCACGATGATTTTGACTGGAGTATTGACAAACGTAATGTTGCGTCTTATACACAAGAAGAAAAAGACAAGTACGACAAAGTGTATGAAAACACTTTCGTGCAATTGAACGACGGCGAAATGATTAAAGGAACTGTGGTTGGTATCACCAAAACAGATGTGGTATTGAACATTGGTTTCAAATCTGATGGCCTGGTTTCTCTCAACGAATTCCGCGATATGCAGGGATTGAAAGTTGGTGATGAAGTGGAAGTAATGGTGGTAGAAAAAGAAGACCGTGATGGTAATCTGAACTTAAGCCGCAAACAGGCCCGCATTACCCGTGCATGGGAAAGAATCGTTGAGGTTCACAAAACTGGTGAAATTGTTACCGGTACTGTTACCAGCAAAACTAAAGGTGGTTTAATCGTTGATGTATTTGGTATGGAAACCTTCCTGCCAGGTTCTCAAATTGATGTGAAGCCTGTAACTGATTACGATCAGTTTGTTGGTAAAACAATGGAATTCAAAGTGGTTAAGATCAATGAAGCCATTAAGAATGCTGTTGTATCTCACAAAGCTCTTATCGAAAGCGATATTGAAGCACAACGTGCACAGATCATTGGTAAGCTTGAAAAAGGCCAGGTACTGGAAGGTACGGTTAAGAACATCACCGATTTCGGTGCGTTCATGGACCTTGGTGGCTTAGATGGTTTGTTGTACATCACAGATATTTCATGGGGTCGTATCAACCACCCAAGCGAAGTGTTGAAGTTAGACCAGAAGATCAATGTAGTAGTATTGGATTTCGACGACGAGAAAAAACGTATCTCTCTTGGTTTGAAACAACTGACGCCTCATCCTTGGGATGTGTTGCCTGAAACAATAGTAGAAGGTTCTATCGTGAAAGGTAAAGTAGTAAATATTGAAGACTACGGTGCTTTCCTGGAAATTCTGCCTGGTGTAGAAGGTTTGGTTCACGTATCTGAAATCACATGGGCCAACACACCTATCAATGCTAAAGAATTCTTCAAACTGGGTGATGAGCATGAAGCTAAAGTGGTAACACTTGATAAAGACAGCCGTAAAATGAGCTTGTCTATCAAGCAAATGTCTCAGGATCCTTGGAGCGACATCGAAACTAAATTCCCGGAAGGAAGCCGTCATACCGGCGTGGTCAAAAACATCACTCCTTACGGTGTGTTCGTTGAACTGACTTCGGGCATTGGTGGTATGATCCACATCTCTGACCTTAGCTGGTTGAAGCGTTTCAATCACCCAACTGAATTTACCAAAGTTGGTGAGAACATCGATGTGATCATCCTGGGTATTGATAAAGAAAACCGCAAGCTGCAGTTAGGTCATAAGCAACTGGAAGAGGATCCCTGGAACAGCTTGCAAGACACATTCGCTGTGGGTTCCATCCACGAAGGAACTGTGTTGCGCAAAGATGATAAAGGTGCTATTGTTCAATTGCCTTATGGTCTGGAAGGCTTTGCTCCTAACCGTCACCTTGCAAAAGAAGATGGTAAGAGCGTAGGTGCAGACGAAACTGCAGAATTCATGGTAATTGAATTTGATCGCAACGAAAAACGTATTGTAGTTTCTCATGCCCGTATTTGGGAACAAGCTAAAGTGGAAGAAAAAGATGCAGCAAGAAAAGAAGCAAGAGCTGAAGCTGATAAAACCAAAAAGGCCGTGAAGAACCTGCAAAGCAAAGTAGAAAAGCCAACCTTAGGTGATTTAGGCGCCCTGGCTCAGATCAAAGAAAGATTACAACAGGAAGAAAAAGGCGGCGCAGCCCCAACTCCTGAAACAGAAGGATAAAAGAACTAAGATTCTCAATCTACAAAGATTACTGAGGATTTAAAAACCTTCACTATAAAGCAAAGTCCCGCATAATGCGGGACTTTTTATTCCCTGGAACTTTTTAATCATAAAATCTTCGTTCTTTATTGTAAAGCAAATACCACTGTTACATCATACTTCAACCTAATCTTTTTAAAATCAACCGGAGCTGTGCCTGCATCGGCAACAACGTTTTCTGCTACTATTGCTTTATTTGCCATTCTGAAATTTTGTATATAAGGTGTGTAATATTCCGTTGGCCCATTAATAGTAACGGCCACACCAATTTTTTCATCAATTGCTTCTGCTAAATATCCGGCTTTTTCTTTCGCTGCTTTTACTGCTTCAATTTTGAGTTTTTTACGCAATTCTTCCATCTTGCTCGAAGAAGTTTTTTGAATAAAAAAGTTCTGTGTAGCGTTGTCATCCAAACGATCTACTAAATCGTCAACCTGTTGGCTATTTTTCAGTTTTAATTGGTAAGCAATAGAAGCGTATAATTCTTCTTTTTTGTTTTTCTTTCTTAACCATGGATTGCCATTGTAACCATCATAACCAGCAATGCTTATTAATGAATCAGGAATCCCTAATGATTTTACGTTATTCAAAAAGTCCTGCTTGATCTTATCAATACTGATTTTACCCTGTCCCTTTTTGTCGTATTCTTTCAAATCAACCTGTACATAAATTTCATCAGGGATGATTTCCATTTCTGCACTGCCGGTAACTGTTACCGTTTTTGGAAAGGGAACTTTATCAGTTTGGGAAAAGCTGTTAAATACAAACGATAGCATTAGTAGCGTGGCCAAAATTTTTTTCATGATATAAATTTTTATAACTGATGTTTGTAATTGAGTAATTACACAAGCACAGTTTGTTCCTTAACAATTTCTAAACACGTAACTTTAAATCTCAATTTGCTTGCCTGATGAGTATTTGGAAAAAAATAGCAGAATTTCAATTCGTGCGAAAGATTGTTTACGCCATTGTTGGAATATTTTCTTATCCTGGTCTTGCTATAGTCAACAAGCTCAAGATCAGCGGTACAGAACATATAGAAAATCTACCCAAACAAAATGTGTTATTCGTCAGCAATCACCAAACTTATTTTGCCGACGTCATTACTTTCCTTCATATTTTTTGCGCTGTAAAATGGCGTAAGAAAAACAAACTTGGCGTTCCTTATTATTTGCTCAATCCTTTTACAAGGGTGTATTATGTAGCAGCGGAAGAAACGATGAAAAGCAGTTGGATCAGCCGCTTGTTTACATTAGCCGGGGCGCTTACAGTAAAACGTACGTGGAAAAAAGATGGTAATGAAACCCGCCGGGGATTAGATCCAAGCGATACAAGAAAAATAGAAAGAGCTCTACACAACGCCTGGGTGATCACTTTTCCGCAGGGAACTACAAAGCCTTTTGCACCCGGCAGAAAAGGAACGGCTTACATCATAAAACATTGTCGTCCTACTGTAATACCTGTGGTAATACAAGGTTTTTGGCGAGCCTTTAATAAAAAGGGATTGAAGTTTAAAAAGAAAGGTGTGTCGCTGTCTGTTACATTTAAGGAGCCGTTACAAATCAATTACGACGCACCGGCAGAAGAAATTTTAATGCAGGTTATGGACGCTATTGAGCAAAGCAAAAAATTTATGATGATGGGCGCCCATCACTGGAAAACGCAGGAAGAAGCGGTAGCATAAACAAAGTTTCGAGCCACGAGCTCTAAGCTTTGAGACTGAAAGAAAGATTATTAATCTCGCAGCTCGAAGCTCGCAACTCACAGCTTTTCTTCATATCCTTCCACCACGATCATCTTTGTTTTTGATGTGCTTTGACGAATAGCTTTTGCAGCTGCATATTCTTCCGATGCCCACCACGTTTTTGCCTTTTCAACTGAAGGAAATTCTAAAACAACAATACGTTGCGGATTCCAGTCGCCTTCCAAGGACTCGGTTTGTGCTCCACGTACAATAAACTTTCCTTCATAAGGCAGAAGTGAACCTGGTGTTAGTTTTTTATAATCTTCATACAATTTTGCATCGTGTATTTCTATTTCAACAATAATGTAGGCTGGCATAGTGGTGCAATTTGACTTTCAATAAAAAGCAGGAATGCACAAAGTCATTCGTGTATTTTGCTCTAATTCGTGTATAAAAGGTATTACTGATATTAATCCTGTTTAAAAAACAATGCTTTCAATTCGGCAGCATCATCTGGTTTCATTTTGCCGCCTAAAATCAGTCGCACTTGCCTTCTTCGCAAGGCGCCTTCAAATAAAAGTTTCTCTTCCTCGGTCTCAGGAATGATCTGCGGTACCATACGCGGCCTTCTGTTAGGATCTAATGCCACGAAAGTATAATAAGCTTCGTTGCTTTTGTATTTATACTGTTGTGTAAAATCTTCGCCCCAAACCTTCAGATGCACTTCCATCGAAGTATTGAAAGCACGGCTCACTTTAGCTTCAATGTGAACGGTGTTACCAAGCTTAATTGGATTTTCAAAAGAGATATTATCAACCGATGCGGTTACAACCGGTGCATTACAATGCCGCTGTGCAGCAATAGCAGCAGCAATGTCCATCCAATACATTAATCGTCCGCCCATTAAATTGCCAAATACATTCGTGTCGTTCGGCAGTACAATCTCTGTCATCATGGTTACGCTGTCGGATGGTGTTCTTGTTTGCATAAAAAAATTTGTGCAAAGGTAATCGCAGATCGGTTGGATTTGTAAGGATTAACAGGATTCTTTGAGGTCCGGGTCTCTTCCTTTTTCCTCCTTTGTCCTGCGTGAAACATTTTTTTTGTGCCAGGCTTCATTATTACTATTAATTTTCGTTGCGTCGCACCCCATAGCTATCGGGTCTTGTACACTTTGTAATTCTATTGAGCGAGAGAAAAATTCCACGCAGAGGTGCAAAGGAGCAACGGAGAATAGGTATCTTGCCGTGGCTGCGCCTTTGCATGGAATAAAAAGTTGAATAGAATTGTTGCAGTTGAAAACCCGATAGCTATCGGGTGCGACGCAACAGAAGCATCATAGAAAATCTATAGGTGGGTACATAACAATAATCAATTTTTTAAAACAATTCCTTGCCTACATTTGCCCCTGCATGAAAACCAATATTTCTTTCGACAATACAGCGATTGCATTTGCTCATGATTCTGATACCGAATTGAAACATGCGCATTGGCTTTTTTCTATGATGGGTAAACCATGGTTGGTAAAGATTGGCACCAAGCTGGCGCCATGGAGTTTGAAGGTTGGATTGCCAGTAAAAGGCGCCATCCGTAAAACCATTTTCAATCATTTTGTTGGTGGCGAAACCATGGAAGCATCGGTGCCTGCTATTGAAAAAATGAGTAAGTACCACGTGCAGGTAATTTTAGATTATGGCGTGGAAGGAAAAGAAGGTGAGGCCAATTACGATCATGCCCGTGATGAATTTATTCGTGTAATAAATTTTGCAGCCACCCAGCCCAACGTGCCTTTTATGAGTGTGAAAGTTACCGGCATTGCACGTTTTGGTTTGCTGGAAAAGATTGATGCTTTGATGCAAACTGCACAATCTGATTCATTGATCAAAAAATACAATGATGCCTTGGGCCAGTTAACCCGGGAGGCGGCGGCGGAGTGGCAAAGCGTTTACGAACGCTTCAAAAAAATTTGCGATGCAGCCAATCAAGCCAATGTTGGCTTTTTGGTAGATGCTGAGGAAACATGGATACAAGATCCTGTGGATGCATTGACCATGCTGATGATGAATGAGTACAACAAAGAAAAATTGGTGATCTATAATACGCTTCAATTGTACCGGCACGATCGCTTGTCTTTTTTGCATCAATGTTACGAAGCAGCTAAAGAAAGGAATTTTCTGTTGGCTGTAAAACTGGTACGTGGCGCTTACATGGAGAAAGAAAGAAAAAGAGCAGAGGAAAAAAAATACCCTTCACCCATTCAACCCAATAAAGAGGCGACGGATAAAGACTATAATGAAGCGGTTCGTTTTTGCATTGATCATTTAGAACAAATAGGTGTGATCGTGGCCTCGCATAACGAATACAGTAACCTTTTGACAACGCAGCTTCTCGATGAAAAGAACTTGCCGCATAATCATCCTCATGTTCACTTTAGCCAGTTGTACGGCATGAGTGATAATATTACTTATAATCTGGCCGAAGCGGGCTTCAGTGTTAGTAAGTATTTGCCTTTCGGGCCAATTAAAGATGTAATTCCTTATTTAATGCGTCGTGCAGAAGAAAACACTTCGGTAGGCGGACAAACAAGCAGGGAGCTGAGCCTGATTGAAAAAGAGTTGAGAAGAAGACGTGGCAAATAAGTTTTGATTTGGCGATTCGGATATTTTGAAATTTATTTACAATGCACACCGGAACTGCAATCATAATGTTTTTGGACTGTTAGCTCAGTTGGTTTAGAGCATTACTTTGACAGAGTAGGGGTCACTGGTTCGAATCCAGTACAGTCCACCCTTCGCCCGTTTTGAATAACGGAAATTATTCGTTTAAAGCCAAAATAGGGCTTTCAGAGGTTCCATAAGTTTCAAGAGTTCTTATATTTATTGACAAAATCTTTCCAATTTTTATGGCCATCGCTACCGCTATTCTAAATGAAAAATATGAATTAAAAAAAGTAAAAGAAACCTATCCTATAGTTATTCGCCTAATCAGTGGAAGGAAACAAAAGCTCCTCCAACAAAAGAATTTAAAATAACTGTATGAAATACATTTTAATTTTATTGTTTGTCATTCCAACACTTTGTTTTTCTCAAGAAAAAGCCACAACAGAATCAGGTAAAACCGTTCTACTTAATAAAAATGGCACCTGGAAATATATCACAGCGGGCAAATCAAACTTCATTAAAAAAGAGAGCACAGATAAAGAAAGCTATATATTATCTGGAACAGTAAAAATAGAAACCGGCAAAGGTGATAATGTTGATGTTTTCTTTAATGGAATAATATTAAAGGGCCTGTGGGATGAATTTTTAAAAAGACATTCCAGTGAATATGAGTTCTTTTCTTTAGTGGCCAACATGCTATCACTTGAAGCAAAATATACCTTGAAGAATAATCTATCATTTGAACCAATGACAAGGCAGTTCTTTATGTATCAGGATAATAGTTTTATCTGCGATTATAAAATGATGGGCCGTAATGGCTATGGGAATCTTGTTGAAACTTCAGCTCTTGTAAAATACAACCCTGAAAAACGGACTTCTTCAATAACAGAATAAAAGTTAAATAAAGCCCGAATGAAGTATATTTTAATAATCCTCTTTTTAATCTACGGCTTCAGCTCATCTGGTCAAGATTATCTGGATAAGAATATTATTATTACCGTAGATGACACAGCAGGTCTCTACCAAAAAGTAAGAATAGCTTTAGGTAAAAATAATTTCCAAATAAAGGAAGATGGGAATTACGATACATTAACAACATTCCCAAGAGAGTCTAAAAAAATACCAGGTTTTGTTTTAGCAAGGGCAGTTATCAAAAAGGACACCGTGGCCATTACCGGCATTTATGGTTTTATAAGAATGGATTATTGGGGTTATACAAGAACACCCAACAGCTACAAAGAAATTCTATACATGAAGAAGAGTAAACTATGGCCACTTCTTATGAAGGTAGCCAATGAATTGAACGGTAAAATAACTTATTCAAAGTAATTAGTACAAGCATTAATCAATGACGTACGGCGAAAAATTGAAGCATATCAGGAAAAATACTTTAGGCCTCGCACAAACAGAACTGGCAGAATCTATACATTTTACCCAAACAGCAATAGAAAGAATAGAAAACGGAAAAGTAAAATACGAATCCTTTGAACTTTTGCGGCAATTGGTTTTGGTTCACCATGTCAATCCTTATACTTTATTTACGAAGCCAGCAATGAGCCGTCAATCCTAAAAAGAGGCACAACCCCCAATAAAGAACTACTCAAAAAGATTAGTAAAGATGAAAGCCTAATTGTTCAATTGAATGCCATAATGAAGGGTAAAAAGACTGACAAATACTGACAATTATTTTTTATCCTATGAAATGCCTGCCCGCACTGCATTTCAAAAACAGTTCAAGGACAGTATAGTCTATAGATTTTCTGAATATAAAAGCAAAAAATAACTAGAGCCTTTTTGCGGGATTTAGGTTAAGTGTCAGGCTGTTGAAAAATTAAGTTTTTATACTTATTGCAATTCTTGAATCCTTTTCGCATATTTACGCAGTATAATCCATCCTGATGAAAACCCAGAACCTGCTTTTAGGTGCTTTCTTTATTATTTTATCCGGCCTTTTCTATTTCGTTTACTCAGCTTATCAGAACAGCCAGGAGACGAAAACTGCAACGCACTGGATTCAACATACCTTTTCGGTAGCCGAAAAAATAAATAAAATAGAATCAGGGGTTTTTGAGATGGAGTCAAAGGTTAGAGGCTTTGCTCTTTCTGGTGATCAAAAGTTTATTTCAAGCCTTGAGCCAAAAAAGCGGGAAGTTCAGTCCAATTTATTAAAATTAGATTCGCTTACAAGCGATAACCCTACACAACAACATTACTGCACTGTGCTCGCAAACCTGGTGAATCAGAAGATCGAGTTCCAGACGGAAGTTCTTACTGCTTACGATCATAACAAGACAGAGGCTGAAAAACTTATTAGCGAGGGCAGGGGAAAAAGGCTTGCCGATTCAATAAAATTGCAGCTGAAGGCCATGAGTAAGGAAGAAGAACATTTACTCATTTTAAGATCAGGCGAGAACAATGCACTTACAGAGCGAAAATTTAAATCTTCTCTAAGCGGAACACTTATCGTATTGGTGCTGTTTGCAGTCTGCTTGTTCTTTATTAATCAAAAAGATAAACTCCGCAGGAAAGCTGAAGAGCAAGCGAAAGCTAATGAAACAAAATATAAGAGCCTGATAGATAATGCAGCAGTAGTAGTTTGTACTGTCGATGTTAAGGGCAGATTCAACTTTATTTCAAACAAATGCGAGAACCTTACCGGGTATGCTGCTACAGAGTTGCAGGGTTGCTATTTTACAGAAATTGTAACCGGTGAATGGAAGGAAAAGGTGGCTCATTTTTATTTAGACCAATTTCAAAAAGGCATTGCGGAAACTTCTCTGACTTTTCCAATATATACAAAGACAGGAGAAGAAAGATGGGTAGATCAGAATGCTGTTTTACTAAAAGAGGGAGAAGAGTTTTTGGGTTTTCAATGTTTCATCAGGGACATCACAGAAAAAAAGAAAACGGAGGGACTACTGGCAAAAGCCGAGAATGAGATCAAGGCAAAGCAGGAAGAGTACCAGTTTCGTTTGCAGGCGATTCTCGATCATATTCCAATGATCGTTTACCTTAAGAATCTCGAAGGCAAATATTTAATGGTCAATAAACACTTCCGGCAAACCTTTGCTATGAGCGATGAAATGGTGCTTGGCAAAACTGCTTATGAAGTAAACAGCCATGATATCGTTGACAGACATCATTACCTGGATGAAGAAGTAAAACAGACCTTGCAAGCTGTAGAAAGTGAAGAATATGTTGTTACCACAAACGGGGAGTGCCCTATGCTGGTTACTAAATTTCCATTGTTTGACAAACAGGGCCAATTGTTTGCAATATGCGGTGTTGATAAAGATATTTCTGAAATGGTTCGCACACGTAACGAACTGGTAAACGCAAAATTAAAAGCGGAAACTGCTGAAAAATTGCAGGAAGAATTTTTAGCCAATATGAGTCATGAAATTCGCACGCCTATGAATGGCATCATTGGTATGACGCATTTACTTTCAGATTCTCACTTAAATACATCTCAACAGGAATGGGTGCAGATCATAAAATATTCATCTGATTCGTTACTCATGTTGATCAATGACATTTTGGATCTTTCTAAAATAAAGGCTGGCCGGATGGCAGTAGAAGAAATTGATTTTAGCATTACTGATACTATTGAACAAGTGGTGGCCCCTTTGCAAGTGAGGGCTAATGACAAAAGCATTAGCTTAATAAAGAAGTTGAATGAACAGCTACCAAAATTTGTATGGGGCGATCAGCACAAATTAATTCAGGTATTAAACAATTTATTGAGCAATGCAGTAAAGTTTACTGAGAAAGGAAGTATAGAATTAGAAGTAAGAATTAAAGAAAAGACAAATTACACGGTCGCTATTCAATTTTTGGTTAAAGACACCGGTATTGGTATACCTGAAAATAAACTGGATTCAATTTTTGAAAGTTTTGTACAGGCAGGTTCCGACATGGTGAGAAGGTTTGGTGGCACTGGATTAGGACTTGCTATTAGCAAACGGCTGGTTGAGTTGCAGGGCGGAAACATACACGTAACGAGTAAAGAAGGCATAGGCTCTGTTTTTAGCTTTGAAATAAATTATGCTCAAAGCGATAGAAGAATTTCCATTAAAGAAGAGGATGTATTGCTAAGCGGTGAAGAAAAATGTTCTTTGGCAGGGAAAAAGATACTTGTAGTTGAGGATAACGAGGTCAATCAGAAAGTGATTAAAACAATATTGGAAAAGTACGGGTTACAAATTTCGCTAGCCAATAATGGCAAAGAAGCAATTCACATGCTCCAGGAAAAGCCGGTTTACGATTTAATTATCATGGATCTTCAAATGCCGGAAATGGATGGCTTCCAGGCAACAACTTTTATCCGCAATAAATTGAAGATAACCGTTCCTATTATAGCTATGACGGCCAGCGCATTGCGCAATGAAAAAAAGAAATGTCTTGAGCTTGGCATGAATCAATACCTGACCAAGCCTTTTGCACCTTCAGAAATTGTAAAGCAACTGAATGTTCTTTTGCAAACCGGCAATGCTGGAAGCGAGGCAGCAATTGTATCAGAAGAAAATTCCAACAAAATATACAACCTCGATTATCTCTATGAGATGGACGACGTGAATTACATGAAAGAAGTGCTGGCCATGTTTTTGGAAACAACTCCTGCATTAATGGAAGAAATAAAAATGAACGCTTTGTATGAGAACTGGGAAGACGTTCATAAAAAAGCGCATAAGCTTAAAAGCAGCTTAGGCATTTTGCAGGTTGATAAAATGCTTAACGATACAAGCCTGATTGAAAGTCTTGCAAAACAAAAAGAACAACTGGATAAAATACCTGTTCTCATCCAATCTTTATTTGATCAGTTTAATTTAATCCAACCCATGCTGCTTGCGGAAATTGCAGAAGCAGCATAGAAACTTATTTTATGAAAATACTTGTTGCAGAAGATGAGCCCATCATGTTGAAAACGATCTCTCTTCGTTTAAAAAAAGATGGACATACGGTAATTACTACAGATAATGGCCGCGAAGCGCTGGAGCAAATTGAAAGTGAAGTTCCTGATCTTATTATTACAGACATTATGATGCCTTATTCTTCCGGTTTGGAAATAGTAGGAAAAGTGAGGCAAAGCAGGAAAACGCCTATTATTATTCTGTCTTCAATGGGCCAGGAAAATATTGTGCTGGAAGCTTTTAATCTTGGTGCGGATGATTATATCACCAAACCTTTCAGCCCAAACGAACTTTCGATGAGAGTGAAACGGTTTAGCTTATAGGTCATGAACTCTTTCTTTATCCATATTCCGCCAATCCAGTTTTTCTTTGGAAAAGCATTAATGCCTTCCTGGTTTTTTCTGGATGTTTCTTTTCTTTTGTTGACTACTGTGATGCTTGTGTTGGCGTTTATTATTTTTTATTTGCTATACTACCTTAGCAATGCATCAAAAAAACGAGAGCTCATTTACCAGTATAGTAATATCATAGCAGAAGTAATTCTGTGTGAAACAAGCCAGGAGCTTCAGCAAGTAATCGCACAGCCTCATGTACAAGAAACTTTTCAACGCTGGTTAAGTAAACCTGTTGGTAGAAAAATATTGATCAGTGAGCTTGTAAAAATTCACAAAACTATTTCGGGACAAGGCGCTGATAATATTCGGTGGATGTATGAACATTTTAGTTTGGTGGAAGATAGCTTGCACAATTTTGCTTCGTATAAGTGGCATAGAAAAGCAGTTGCCATTCAACAATTGGCCGAGATGAAACAGGTAAAATATCTAACCAGGATATATAAGGCCACCGATAGTAAAAACAAATGGATACGTACAGAAGCGCAAATTGCTATTGTAAAACTTACAGGGTTTAAAGGACTTAGGTTTTTAAACATTATTACTCATCCCATATCGCAGTGGCAACAGCTTTGCCTGCTGCGCGAACTTATAATGGATAATGAGTACGATAGCGAAAATCTAAAAACCTGGTTGTACTCTAACAATGACTCTGTGGTAGAATTTACTTTGCGCCTGATTAAAAAATTTATGTGTTTCGAATTGCAGGACAATGTGGCAAATTGCTTGTATCATAAGGCTTGTAATGTAAGAGAAGCGGCCATTATTACTTTGATGGAAATAGCTGCAGAAGAAGCTCCCTGGTTGTTGCAGCAAAGATTTCCAGGCGCTTCCAATAAAGAAAGGCTTTTGATTTTATCTTTTTTAAAAGAGAAAGGAGTAAACGAACAAATTCCTTTCCTGGAAGATTTATTATCACACGAAG
>JBQCJM010000262.1:0-3586 GCA_051952715.1 Flavisolibacter sp. | reverse complement strand
CTTCTTCTACTGCCCGTTTTTTCGTCTGCACAGAGCCTGTTGGTAAACGGTGGCTTTGAAGAAGAGAATATTTGTAGTGAATACAAAGTGAATTGTGCGCCGGAGGGATGGATTTATACCGTTCCCTCTTTCATTTATTATTTTAAAGATCGGCAACTGGCACATTCAGGTGAACATTTTGTAGCATTGATTGCAGGCCATGCAAAGAAATCCTATTACCGCACCTTTGTGCGAAGCCGTTTGCTTTGTGGCTTGCGAAAAGATCATAAATACCAATTGCAGTTTTATGTTAAGTCAGGGCATTCAATACTTGACAGTATGGGTGTGTATTTCAACAGTTACGATTTTTTGTTTGAAAAGCGGCCGTATAAAAGCATTTCACCTTCCATTTATTTTACCAATGCTGTACAAAAGCCTGCAAAAGACACCAACTGGCAACAACTTACGCTGATCTATAAGGCCACCGGTGATGAAGCCTTTATTACATTTGGCAATTTTAAAAAAGGCGACGTAACCGGTCCAACCAATGTTGAAAGAGAAAATAATTTCTTTGTGTTGCTTGATGATATTTCATTAATGCCTTTGGATGTAAACGAACAATTGTGTGCTGATTGGCAAACTGCACGTGATGAAATTTATGCACAAGACGAACGACACGAATATTTAGACCGGCTGATAAAGTTTTACAGAAATAAGCCGCATGAAAAGATTGCTATTTCAAAAACCCAGGTTCAGCGCATTGATACTTTGGTCATGCCGGATGTTTTATTTGCTACTAATAGTTACGCGTTGAATGAAGGTGCTGCATCTCTGCTGGATAGTTTTATTCATCAAACTCACAATCTTTTGATTGATTCAATTATTGTAGAAGGGCACACAGATAGCACGGGTGCACTTGCATTTAATCAAACGCTTTCACAGAACAGGGCTTTATCTGTAGCCGGTTATCTTCAACCACATTTTGATAAACCCATTCAAGTAAGAGGGTGGGCCAGTGAAAAAACGGTAGCCGATAATAGCACGCCTGAAGGAAGGCAAAGAAACCGGCGGGTGGAAATTTATTTATATGGGCGAGAGTAACCGAACCCGATTGCAATCAACTGCAAGATTCCAAATATCTTTTATCTTTAGGCTTCGGCATTGAATCATTTTTACAGGCAACCGAAACAAATCATATCATGGAATTTCTTACAAACTATTGGTGGCTCATTATTCTTTTAATCACTTTTTTTAGCGGACTTTTTACTGTAAACCAGGGCTATGTAGCGGTTATTACCATGTTCGGTAAATACCGTCGTGCAGCAAGGCCGGGATTGAACTTTAAGATCCCATTTTTTGAGCAGGTAATGAAAAAAATATCTGTGCAAAACCGCTCTGTTGAATTGGAGTTCCAGGCCGTAACCATTGACCAGGCCAATGTATATTTTAAAAGCATGTTATTGTATTCTGTGCAAAACACAGAGGAAGAAACCATAAAAAGAGTAGCCTTTGTATTTATCAGCGACCGGGATTTGATGCAGGCATTAACAAGAACCATTGAAGGCTCTATTCGTGCTTTTGTGGCTACTAAACGGCAGTCAGAGATTTTGGGACAGCGAAAAGAAATTGTTGACTATGTAAAAGACCAGATCGATCACACACTTGAACAATGGGGTTATCATCTGCAGGATCTGCAAATCAACGACATCACTTTTGACAAGGCCATTATGGATTCAATGAGCAAGGTAGTAGCTTCTAATAACTTAAAAGCTGCAGCCGAAAATGAAGGCCAGGCGTTGTTGATCACCAAAACAAAAGGTGCGGAAGCAGAGGGTAATGCCATTAAAATTGCTGCCGAAGCCGAACGTGAAGCGGCCCGCCTGCGTGGCCAGGGTGTGGCTTTGTTCCGCCAGGAAGTAGCCATAGGTATGAGCGAAGCAGCCGAGCAAATGAAGCAGGCAAATTTGGACACGAATGTGATTTTGTTCAGCATGTGGACAGAGGCAATTAAAAACTTTGCTGAATACGGAAAAGGGAATGTGATTTTCCTTGACGGTAGTTCGGAAGGCATGGAAAAAACCATGAAACAGATACAGGCATTGATGATAAAGCCGGCAGGAACAGATAAAGTCGATTAGGAAAAAGCAGTTCATGGTTGATAGTTCATAGACAAAAGCTTATCTAAGAAACGTCCGTGAACTGTAAACCATGAACAATCAATTTACCTTGTTAAATCTCTCAAAAAGTTAAAGCTCCCTTAAACAACCCCGTTTTTTTTACTGCTTATTTGCAGTACAAAATATAGCGCTGCGGCGTGGCGTTATTCACTTCTATCAATTACATTTACCGTTTAAAAAGACGAAACTCGTATGATAAACCTGCTACAAATTGTAGATACCGCAAGCAAAACCGTGGCTGCCATTACTGACACCAACAAAAATGGAAGCATCAGCATCGGCGAACTTTTAACCATGGGCGGATGGGTAATGATCCCCCTTTCTATTCTTTTTTTGGTAACCATTTTCGTTTTCTTCGAACGGTTTATCGCCATTCGCAAGGCTTCTAAAATTGATAGCAATTTTATGAACATCATCCGCGACCATATTGTCAGCGGCAATGTGAGTGCGGCACGCAGCTTTGCAAAAAATACCAACAATCCTGTAGCACGTATTATTGATAAAGGCATCCAGCGCATTGGCAAGCCCATTGACAATATTGAAAAAAGCATGGAGAATGTAGGCAAGCTGGAACTTTTCAATATGGAACGCAACCTGTCTGTATTGTCATTGATTGCAGGTATTGCTCCCATGTTTGGTTTTCTTGGTACCATCATCGGTATGTTTGAATTGTTCTATAGTGTAGCAGCCACCGGCGATTTTACTATTCAAACTATGGCCAATGGTATTTATACAAAAATGATCACATCGGCTACAGGTTTGATCATTGGATTGCTGGCTTATATAGCACATAACTTTTTAAGTACGCAGGTTGACAAAACCGCCAACAAAATGGAATCATCAAGCGCCGAGTTCCTTGATGTTTTGCAGGAACCAACAAGATAGGTTTATAGTTTATGGTTTGTAGGTTATAGTTAGGTACCCGGCTGTAAAACTACTATGAAACTTCCGTTGCGTCGCACTCTTGTACCGCATAACCGCTACGGAACCAACAACGAAAACAAAAACCAGGAACAAGAAACATGAATATTCGCAGAAAATTAAGAGCCCATACAGAAGTACATACAGGAGCATTGAATGATATTTTGTTCATCCTGTTGCTTTTCTTTCTGATCGCTTCCACATTGGCCAATCCCAACCTGGTAAGAGTAAACAATCCTAAAGGCACCAAGGATATGAAGGCCAAGCAAAATATCATTGTATCTGTCAATAAAGAACACCAATATTTTTTAGGTCAAACACCTGTTGATTTTAATTACATGGACAGCCTGCTGAAACAGCAGATAGACCATGCCAAAAAAGTAGTAGATACGCCTTCTGTAATTGTTAATGCAGATACCATTGCTTATTGGGGCGAAGTATTTAAGATCATGAGCATTGCTAAAAAGTACAATGCTAAAGTGGGTGTTCACGTGAAGTAAAAAATTCTA
>JBQCJM010000261.1:0-15945 GCA_051952715.1 Flavisolibacter sp. | reverse complement strand
CTATGCGCTTACCAGCATTTTTGGAGACAATGTACATTTTACCAATAGCACCTATGCGGGCCACGTAGTAACGATAGACGGAGCTCCGGTAGATCTTGGCAGTTATAGCTATAACTCTTTTTACGAGTTCGCTCATGCTATTGCCATGTCAAGAGTTTATGGCGGCATTCATACCCGCCGTGCTGTAGAAGAAGGAACTGTGCAGGGAATGAAAACAGCTGAAAATATTGACAGGAAAGTTAAGTTTCTGAAAGAATAAAGTGGACAGTAGATAAGTATAGAGAGAAACGAGTTTTAAGTCAGGTATTTACATAAGGCAGCGGCTGCAGGCACGGTACTTACGTTGTATAGTTTTCCAGGTAGTAGCTCCCAAACAAGTAAAGGTCAAACTGCCTGACTAACTGCTTCACCAAAAATTAAAATCCCCGCATTAAGCGGGGATTTCTTATTGTAAATTGTGAAACACTTTCTGAACATCTTCATCCTGCTCTAACTTATCAACTAGCTTCAGCACATCCTGTGCCTGTTCTTCGCTTAATTCAACCGTAGTAGTGGGTATCCATTCCACTTCGGCACTTACTGGCGTAATACCTTTTTCTTCCAATGCTTTTTGCATGCTGCCAAAATCATTAAAGGCACAGCGCAGCACTAACACTTCTTCACCACTTTCGCTTGTGCCTTCACCCATTTCTTCCAGGCCGGCATCAATCAGCTCAAGCTCCAGTTCTTCTGTATTCAATCCCTGTGGATTTAATTTAAAGGAGCCAACTTTTTTAAATTGAAAACTTACACTGCCACTATTACCCAATGTTCCATCTCCTTTATTAAAAATAGATTTTACATTGGCTACGGTGCGTACGTGGTTGTCGGTTGCTGTTTCCACCAAAACCGCTACACCATGCGGCGCATAACCTTCGTACAAAATCTCTTCGTAATTCTCCATTTCCTTGCCCTGTGCTCTTTTAATAGCTGCTTCCACCCGGTCTTTGGGCATGTTTACAGCTTTGGCATTTTGCATGCAGCGGCGCAAAGCCGGATTAGTGGCAGGATCCGGACCGCCGGCTTTTACAGCAATAGCAATCTCTTTTCCAATACGGGTAAATTGTTTGGCCATGCGATCCCAGCGGGCAAACATGGTACTCTTTCTTACTTCAAATATGCGACCCATAGTATAGTTTGTATTTTATAGTTTATGGTTTGTAGTTGTCCTAACTGTTCCATCGTTTCTTTCAACAGCTCTCAACTCAAAGCTGTAGCTTTTCTTTTGTATAGAGCTGCATTGCTGCTATCACCTTTCGTTGTGTCACTCACTTGTACGTTCTGTAATGCTATTCAGCACAGCACAGCCAGTCATCAAGAGCCGCAAATGTACTACATCAAAAGAAAAAACCGCTTCCACAGAGGGGAAACGGTTTTTTATGAAGTTCAAAATATTTTTAACGGTTTTCCATCGGGTTTACTGCTTCATCATCGGTTGCAGGTTCGGGTCTTCCCAACTTTGTTGCAAACACAATTAAATGAATAACAGCAAACACAATAGAAATATACAGTAACACTCTATCGGCATCGAAGCCAACGGTGTACTGGTGTAAAAAACCTACGATGATCAGTAAAACAGAAAGAGCTATGCCGGTATAGCGGGCGACCCTCATTCCTTTTCTTTGCACGGTGCCATTACCCAAATTGCTGTTTTTGGCTCCGTAAACCAGGTAAATATCTAAACCGATCAGCATCCACACCAGCAAGCGTATCCATGTATCCATTGGAAGAAACACCATCATGAACAAACAGGTGGCTATACCCAATATTGGCACTAACGGCACCATTGGCGTTTTAAAAGCTCTTGGCAGTTCTGGCATTTTTTTGCGCATCACCCAAATGCCTATGCAAACCAAGATAAAGGCAAACAAGGTTCCGATGCTCGTCATTTCACCCACCACCCTTGCAGGTACAAAAGCAGCAAACAGGCTTACAAAAAGCATGAACAACAAATTGTTTTTTGACGGTGTTTGCGTTTTTGGATTAACACTTGAGAAAATCTTTGGTATCAATCCATCCTTGCTCATGCTGTAGAATACACGGCTTTGTCCCATCAGCATTACAAGGATTACAGAAGCATAACCTCCAAGGATCGCTAAAATAATCGCACGGTTCAACCAGGGATAATCAGGATGAATAACACCTGCTGCATCGGCTGTTCCCATATGGCCAATGGCTACAGCTACAGGAGCAATACCATCTTTACCTGCAAATGATTTGTAGTTGGTTACGCCTGTCATTACATGCGCAAACAGTATGTATAAAATGGTACAAATAGCCAGTGAACCTAAAATACCCCAGGGCATATCCCTTTTTGGATTTTTTGCTTCCTGTGCTGCCGTACTTACTGCATCAAAGCCAATGTAGGCAAAGAAAACAATGGCTGCGGCTCTTATAATTCCACTAAAGCCGTAGCTACCAAAAGTGCCTGTATTGTCTGGGATATAAGGATTGTAATTATCATTGTTGATATACTTCCATCCCAGGAAAATAAATATCAAAACAACCGCAACTTTCAGGGCTACAATAACAGCATTTACAAAAGCACTTTCCGAAGTTCCTTTTATCAGTAATAAACTCATTAATACAATAATGAAAACCGCAGGAAGATTAATGATGCCGCCATCCCATGGGCCTACTGTTAACGATACCGGGAGATGCACATCAAAACCTTCCAAAAACTTTATCAGGTAACGGCTCCAGCTAATACCCACTGTGGCCGCACCTACTGCGTATTCCAGCACCAGATCCCATCCAATGATCCACGCTATAAATTCACCCATCGTGGCATAAGAATACGTGTAAGCACTTCCTGCAACAGGGATCATAGAAGCAAATTCAGCGTAGCATAAACCTGCAAACAAACAGCCCAGTGCTGCTACAACAAACGAAATAGTAATGGCAGGTCCTGCATGATTAGCTGCGGCCATGCCTGTAATAGAAAACAAACCGGCACCAATGATGGCGCCTATACCCAATGCTATTAAACCACCGGCGCCAAGCGTTCTTTTAAGTGTATGACTGCCTGTTTCCTGTGCTTCATTCAGCAAAACGTTCATGGGTTTTCTAACAAATAAACTCATAAGTGAATTTTATAATGATGGCTTGTAAAAGCTCGTAAAATAAATAATAATTTAATAAACACTCGTTTTCTTTTCCACATACGGAGTTGCGATAAAATGATGTAAAGTGTTCGATATGCCTTTTTTTTCCGATTTTCGGCACTTTGTTTCACAAGCTTACCATATATGAATAAAGGCAACAGGCTTACTGTATATATTATTGCTTCAATGATCCTGGGTGTATTGGTTGGATATTTTGTTTACACCACAACAGGAGCTGGTTTTCAAAAAAGTTTTGCCACTAACATCAAATTATTAAGCAGCATTTTTATTCGCCTGGTGCAAATGATCATTGCGCCTTTGGTATTTACAACGCTGGTGGTAGGCATTGCCAAATTAGGCGATTTAAAAACGGTAGGCAGAGTAGGCGGGAAAGCCATACTTTGGTTTGTCACTGCTTCGCTTGCCTCTCTTTTAATTGGATTGGTGCTGGTTAATTATTTTAGGCCTGGGCAATACATTGATCTTTCGCATAAAGATGTTGAAGGTTTAAGCGACCTGGTTTCCAAGGGAAAAACTTTTTCTCTGCAAAATTTTGTCGAGCATGTCATTCCCAAAAGTTTTATTGAGGCTATGGCAAACAATGAAATTTTACAATTAGTAGTGTTCTCTATTTTTTTTGGTGTAGCCGCCGCTGCCATTGGCGATTACACAAAGCCTTTGATAAAAGCACTGGAGGTGGCATCACATGTTATTTTAAAAATGGTGAACTACGTTATGAATTTCGCACCCATTGGCGTGTTTGGGGCTATTGCCGCCGTGGTGGCTGCGCAGGGTTTGGGCATTTTTAATTTCTACATCAAATATTTTCTGTTTTTTATTATTGGCATTGCTGTGTTGTGGGCTTTGCTGCTAACAGTAGGCTTTATTATTTTAAGAGGAAGAATGAAGGAACTGCTGCGCCGTATTGGTAGTCCATTATTAATTGCATTCAGCACCACAAGCAGTGAAGCCGTGTTCCCAAAACTTACTGAAGAACTGGAACGCTTTGGCTGCCGCGATAAAATTGTAGCTTTTGTATTGCCGCTGGGTTATTCGTTTAATCTGGATGGCAGCATGATGTATATGACCTTTGCCAGTTTAGCTATTGCACAGGCTTATGGCATGCACATGCCTTTAGGTGCACAGCTAACCATGTTGTTGGTATTGATGCTGACAAGCAAGGGCATTGCTGGTGTACCGAGAGCATCGTTGGTAGTAGTGCTGGCAACTTGTTCCATGTTTAATATTCCGCCGGAAGGTGTTGCATTAATATTGCCGATTGATCATTTTTGCGACATGTTCCGTACAGCCACCAATGTTGTAGGAAATGCTTTAGCTACAAGTGTAGTAAGTAAATGGGAAGGAGAATTAGCGCATAGCGAACCGTAAAGGCATGCCGCCGGCATGTTCTGACAGATAAAAGAAAATGTGCAATGCTCAATAAGCAATGTTCAATTTTCAAGATGAACAAAACTTTTTCTAATCAATCAAAATTGAATGAATACTCTTTTACATATTACTTTACTTCAGGGCGGCTTTATTCAGCAGTTCATTGAATGGATCATTCACAACGGCGGTTTATATTTTATGCTGTTTGTGATTTTTGCCGAAACAGGTTTGTTCATCGGATTCTTTCTCCCAGGCGATTCACTGCTTTTTGCAGCCGGCATTTATGTAAGCGATTTGGCGCACCAGTTTTTTGATGTGCATTTTTCAGTTATTCTTATAATGGTCATTATTGCTTCTGTATTGGGTAATATTGTTGGCTATTGGTTTGGCCGGAAAACAGGTCCGCTATTATACGAAAGAAAAGAAACCTGGCTTTTTCGAAAAAAGCATTTGGTACGTGCTACGGAGTTTTATCACCAATACGGCAAAGCCACTATTTTCCTGGCCAAGTTTCTTCCCATACTCCGCACATTTGCGCCAATTGTAGCAGGTATTGTAAAAATGGATCGTAAAATTTTTGTGTTATACAATATTTTGGGAAGCATTGTATGGGTTTGCCTGATGATGCTGGGCGGCCATTATTTGCAAACACTGGTTTTAGAAAAGTTTCATTTCAATTTGAAAGATCATATTGAAGGCATAACCATTGCCATTATCTTGATTACTACACTGCCGGTGATTTATAAATTGTTTTTTGTAAAAAAGCAACCGGCTTCAAAGGAAACCAATACTAACATATAAATGAAACAAAAGAATACTTCTTCTGTTTTCAACCTGGCCGTAATTGTAGCAGCGCTGGGTTATTTTGTTGATATATATGATTTGCTGTTATTTGGAATTGTACGCAAACAAAGCTTGATTGATCTTGGCTTGAATATGCAACAAATAACTACCATTGGTGAAGATATCATTTCCATTCAGATGGTAGGCTTGCTAATCGGTGGCATCATTTGGGGAATCATGGGCGACAAAAGGGGACGCATGAGTGTTTTGTTTGGTTCTATTGTTTTGTACTCAGTAGCCAACATTGCTAATGGCATGGTGGTGAACACAACGCAATACATGGTCGTTCGTTTTTTAGCAGGTGTAGGTTTAGCAGGCGAGCTGGGGGCAGGCATCACGTTGGTTTCTGAATTGCTGCCAAAAGAAAAACGTGGTATTGGTACATCGCTGGTAGCAGGTATTGGTTTAACAGGAGCAGTAGTTGCTTATTTTATTTCAAAGGAATTCAACTGGCGTGTTTGTTATTATATCGGTGGTGGTCTGGGTTTTATTCTTCTACTGCTGCGTGTTTCTGTTTTTGAATCGGGCATGTTTTACGCGGTAAAAAAGATGAATGTGGCAAGAGGAAACTTTTTGATGTTTTTCCACGATAAAACGAGATTCAAAAAATATATTTCAAGTATTCTGATTGGTTTGCCTACCTGGTTTGTCATTGGCGTGCTGGTGAGTTTTTCAGATCAGTTTGGGAAATCGTTTGGCATTAAGGAAAATATTCAGCCGGGCAAGGCCATTATGTATGCATACGTGGCTATTTCAATTGGCGATGTATTAATTGGTTTTGTAAGCCAGTGGTTAAAGAGCCGAAAGAAAGCCTTGTATATTTTTTTCGGCATCACTTTTATTTTTATGGCTTTGTTCTTTTTGCAAAATGAAGAAGGCAGCGATGAAAAAATGTATTGGATATGTGCCGGGCTTGGCTTTGGCACCGGCTTTTGGGCCATTTTTGTAACAATGGCTGCAGAACAATTTGGAACTAATTTAAGAGCTACAGCTGCCACTACAGTTCCTAATATGGTTCGTGGCGCATTGCCATTAATTATTTTATTGTTCAAATGGCTGCGTACTATCACAGGCAATTATGTTACCGGCGGCTTAATAACCGGCATCATTGCAATGGTAATAGGATTGGCTGCAGTAGCTTATTCTAAAGAAACCTTTGGTAAAGACTTGAACTATGTGGAAGAGTGATTTCACTGCTTCTTAAGGGATACTTGGGTTGGAAATTCTTTACAAAGAATGATCTTACTGAAGAAATTGTACACGACTTTAAGAACAATAAATTTTTAGTTTCGCAAAATAAGTTTCGAATATTTAGTAACTGATTAAATCTAAGTTCCCCTTCAGGAATAGGAGCATGAAATTCTTAATCATCCGTTTTTCCTCCATTGGCGATATTGTGCTGACAACACCGGTTGTGCGTTGTTTGAAAAAACAATTGCCGGATGCTGAAATTCATTACCTGGTTAAGCCACAGTTTAAAACGGTGATCGAACACAATCCCTACGTTGACAAGATACATGTGCTGCAAAATGATTGGGATAAAATGATCAATGAATTAAAAACAGAAAAGTTTGATCATATTATTGACCTGCACCATAATTTGCGAACATTGAGAGTAAAAAAAGCGTTGGGTGTTCCGGCGCATTCTTTCAACAAGCTCAATATTGAAAAACTGATTTTTGTAAAGTTGAAATGGAATGTAATGCCCAAGCTGCATATTGTGGATCGTTACATGGAAACAGTGTCTTTATTTAACGTTCGCAACGATGGGCAGGGAATGGATTATTTTATTCCAAAGGAAGAAGAAGTCCAGCCGAAAGATATTCCTGCCTCGCATCATTTAGGATATGTGGCCATTGTCATTGGTGCCTCTTTTTACACTAAGAAGTTACCCGTTTATAAATTGCAGGAGCTTTGTAAAAAAATAAATTATCCTATCATTCTCTTGGGCGCTAAAGAAGAATTTGAAGAAGGAGAGGAAATAAAAAAGGTAGATCCTGATAAAATTTACAATGCCTGCGGAAAGTTTACACTTAACGAAAGTGCTGATCTTGTTCGCAAATCAAAACTGGTCATTTCTCATGATACAGGACTGATGCATATTGCAGCTGCTTTAAAAAAACAGGTGATTGCTGTTTGGGGAAGTACCACGCCTTCGTTCGGTATGGTGCCTTATTATGGCGATAACTATTTACTGCATCATGCAAAGCCTTACGACGACGCACAAGTGCATAAGCTCTGGTGCAGGCCCTGTACAAAGATGGGGCGAAACAAGTGTCCGCAAGGTCATTTTAAATGTATGAAGAATATGAATATTGATGAAATAGTAAAAAGAGTGGAAATGCGGCTGGGCATCTAAAACTCAAACTCTTTTATCGATGGATGATGGAGCACTTCTTTGGTAAACCTGTTATGGTTTTTTTCTGATCCCTGAACGATCCAGGTGCCAATAATGTAATCTCCACTTTTTGTTCTTTTGATCCTTTTATACCTGAGATTACATTTTTTAAATAATTCTTCATACTCTTTCAAAAGATCATCTTTATAAACACTCACGATTTTGTATGTATGTGATTGGTTGATGCGATCAATCACATTTTCCAATTTGGTTAACAATAACAGTGAGGCAAGAATAAGAATAGTGCAAATTGTAACTAAATAATACGCTCCATCCGCAATGCCCATGCCTAAAGCAGCTACAGCCCAAATAGTAGCAGCGGTAGTAATACCATTAATGCGGTTATCGCTTTTGAAAATAACACCGGCGCCTAAAAAGCCAATACCGGTTACAATGTTTGAAGCAATTCTATCAGATGTAGATCCTGAAATATAAATTGAAAATGTAGTGAATAAAAAGGAACCCAGGCAAATCAATATCATGGTTCTAAAGCCTGCCGACTTACTTCTAAATTCTCTTTCCGCACCAATTAAGCCACCAACAATAATGACCATTAAAATTCTAAGCAGCAAAGTTTCCGGTGAAGGCATATTGTCTCAATCTTATCTCAAATGTAAGAGATAGTAAGGGTTAATGACAAGTAGTTAATGGTTAGGAAAAAAAAGTTCCTGGCTGTTCTCCACTCGCCATTCACCACTCACCGGTTAATCATTTACGGTGTTCCCTCTGTTACGTTATCGTTCGATGCACTGCCAAGGCTGTAATCATTATTTTCTTCATCTTCTTCGCCAATCCTTTCATTGCGATCATCATTCTCCGAGCCGGGAACATCAAGATCACTTGCTGTTCTCACTTCTCCAAAACCTTTTTCATCTAAAGGTTCGTTTTGAAAATCAAGGTTATCCATTCTTGCTTCCATTAAATTGTCTTCGTCTTGTGTAGGCATATAATCAATATGTTCCAATGCCTTTCTTTGGCCACGGCTTACATCGGCTTCTGTGCCTGGGGTTAAGTCTTCGCTATCGTCCAAATCAAAAACGCCGGTACCTTCTTCATCGGCCGATGAAATGGTAGTATCGTCAAGCATACCGGTGCGTGGCGTATTTATAAACTCTTGTCCGGGGATGTCTTTTACATCAGGCAGATTAATGAACGTTTCTTCCGTTTTCATTTCTTCTTTGTCCCTTTCAGAATCAGGCAGGTCGCCTGGAATAGATGAACGGCCTTCGAGCCTGTTATTGTTGGGTTCTCTTTCTGCCCGGTCATTATTGCGATTGTTATCCATAATTATATTTTCTATTACAGATAAAAATTTTGTGCCGTAATTGCTTCTATGGATTTGATAGGCCACAAAATAAAAAGCACATCCCCGTTTACGAGATGTGCTCTTCAATGAAAGAACCCGGTTAAATAACAACTTCAATATCTTCAATAAGTGCTACCAATTCGTCGTCTTTATAAATTTTTACACAATTGTATTGGTCAATATTGCGCAAAGGCTCTGAATACACAACTTCTGCTGTTTTAGACGCATTGGCAAAAGCGCTGTTTTTAATTTTTAAAACCAGCGTTTGTGGTTCGTCTTTTCGAACGCACTTTATAATAAAAGGATGATTTGCTTGTTTATCTACTAAAACTTCGCCGGTAATATATAAGTTGCCAAAGCAGTTGGCAGCAACTGCATCAAATTCAACCCAGGCTTCCCAAAGGTCTATGTCTTGTTGTATAGTGTTGTAGATCATGCAAGCAAGTTAGAATGAAGCTATGCAAATAAAATGCCTGCAACACCGGAGTTGCACCCGTGTTTTCACGGTTGTTTTTTCCCGTGTTCATCTTCTTGCCTGTTTAAAGTCGGTTTTGGGAAGCAAAACGTAGGGCAACGGTGATCTAATTTATATTTATGCCCCACGTTTCAAATATATAATTAATGAAGCGCAAAAGACTATTGGAGCATTTTGGCAATGTCGGCAATGGGTAAAGTATTGGCCATTTTAATAACATCGTCCTGCGAAGCACCCGGTGCTTTCAAAGTAATAAGCGAACTATTCAGTGGTAACTGCAATTCATAATCCGTACGGTCATAAGAGCCTGTGGTTTTTTGTACCAATGCTTTATAGCCATTAATTTTTATCACCTTTTGATCGCCTGAATTCCCTACAAACGGGATAGAAAGTAAAGCATTTATTGAGCCGATGAGAGGAGAATTACTGACAATTTCCACATCCACATTGGTCGAATCTACAGTGCCGTATTCACGATGAATAATAACACCGAAAAAGCCCGAAGAACCACTAACATTATCTGCTTTTGTATTCACAGCTTTGTCTCCCATCTTTTGTGGCAGCATTTTTAAAACCTCTTTCCCCGTGATAATATCAATTTCCTGCAGCATTTGCTGCATGGCAAAACGGGCATCATCTAATTTACCCCCCGCGTAGGCGGTTTTAGCTTCGGTTAATTGCTTTGCAAATTCCTGTGCCTTGAGCTGGCTGCAGGCTGCGAGGATCACTATCGTAAAAAATATTTTTTTCATTTTAATAGTAGTTGTGGTAAGGAATTATTTTTCTCCCAATTGTTTTTTTATGCTTTCAATGTTGATTTGATTAACAGCACTCATGAAGTCCTGCTCGTTGGCAAAGTTTACACCGCTGTAAACCAGCAAAGAAGTTTGGCCCAAAGGCACACTTAGTTTATAACCGGAGCTTTCATCGTATTCTATAATTGCTTTTTGATCCTGCACTTTTACCTGTTTCCATTTTTGTTCGCCACCCGATGTTTGCATGTAACCGGTGTTGGTTAAATACATATTAATGGCCTGCATCCACGCTGCGTTGTTGGCCAGCGTAAAGCTTAACTGCTTGTCGTCTTTATTATATTCTCTTTGAATGGTAAGTCCGGCCCATCCCCAGCCGGTACTTGTTACTTTGTCGGCTGAAGTATCTTTTTCTAATCCGTTAATAGAAGCGGGCAAGCCTTCCAATATCTTTTTTCCAATTTCCATTTCTACACCCAACATGGCTTGCTGCACGGCATAGCGGGCATCGCTGTATTTGCCGGCTTTAAAAGAAGCATCGGCATTACCTAAATTTTCGTTTACATTGGGAGGTGTGGCTATAAGTCCCTGGCCGCCTTTGTTTACCGGCTTGTTTTTCCCATTAGTGGGCGATGAAGTGTTGCCTGCGTCGTTGCCCGAACTGTTGTCCTGTACGCCTGTGGCATTATCTATTTTTTTGTCAATTGCTTTGTCGGCAACCTGTTCTGCCTTTTGCTTGATTTTTTTTAAAAAACCCTGTCCGTTGGCAGTGGATAGCAGGAAAATGCTAACTGCACAACAAGTAAAAATTTTTAGTCGTTGCATATTATGTTTTGATTTAAATGAAGACGAAAAAGTGCAGTTTAAATAGGAGGATGTGCAGGTTTGCTCAAATAGGATTGTATGACAATTTACGAACTTAATACATTCAGTAAGAAAAAATAATAATATTTATTTGTGGTGAAAGACAGCTGTTGAGTCGGCAAGTAAACATCATTTATTGTAGAGCTGACTGCCACAACTGCAATAGCTTTTTTGTTACAGCACCTGCGGTTCCGTTGCCCATTTTATTTCCGTTGACAGAAGTTACCGGTAAAATGCTTTTGGTGGTGCTGGTAATAAAGGCCTCTTTTCCTGTTGTTAATGCTCCCGGGGTGATATTTCCTTCTGCTATTTCGAATTCTTTTGCAGCAATTTCCAATAGTTTTTTGCGGGTAATACCATGTAAAATATTGTCCTTTGACGTAATGATCTTATCCTCATTGGTAACTAAAAAAAAGTTAGACCTGGGACATTCTGTAACCATGTTATCATTGAAATATAAAACATCGTCAGCGCCGTTCTTTTTTATATAAGGCTGAAGCCAGATGGGCATAACGTAATCGATGGTTTTTACAGAAGGCAATTGGCGTTGATGTTTATAAGTAATGAGCCGGATGCCATGCTCAAACTGCGGTGTGGTTAAAGCCTGAAACTTTTGTTGCGAGATAATAAGATTTGGTTCAGCAATTTGGTAGCCGTCGGCAGAATAACCGCCTGTAAGCGTTAGGCGAATACCTGAATCGGGAAGGCTGTTTTTTGCGATTAAATCAGCAAGTATATTTTTTAATTCTGCTTCTGTTTTGCCAACGGGCAAATGCATTTGCTGCGCCGAATGAAAGAAACGTTCTAAATGATCGTTTAAAAAAACAGGCGTATTGTCTTTTAATCTTAAATAATCAAAAACACCATAACCTCTTTGTATCGCCAGATCACGAAAATGAATGCAGGCTTTTTCTTCTGCAATAAAATCATCGTTGATGAATACCCATTTTTGCATTGGTTGTTGAAGTGGTTAGAAATTGGTTGTAACGCTACTGCAACACCATACAATAAAGAAGCTATTCTGAAGATTGCAGGTATGGCTCATAGCCCATGTTAAAGTATAGACTTAATAAATTCTTCCGCTTTCGTCATTGTCTATCAGTTGCCTGGCAACAGAAGAATCAAAAACCAGTTCACGGTTGTTGATCACCTGGCGTAAAAGGTCGTGAATGGTAATAATCCCTGCAAAGTTCTCATTCTCATCGTAGGCCAGTAAATATCTTGTCTTATGGCTGTTCATTAAATACATGCATTGTTCAACAGTATCATTAAAGTTCACAACAGGCAGATCTGATGTCATGACTTCTTTCACTTTTGTAGAATTACTTGCCCTGCCCTTCAAGATTACGTTGCGGCTGTAATCACGTTCGCTGAAAACACCTTTGTATGTATCACCATCCATCACTACCAGATAACTAAGGTTTACAGAGTTTAGCAGGTTCAATGCATCAATAACTAAAGTGTCCGAAGAAACAGTGTTAAAAGGTTTGTCCTTGCTTTCTAATACATTTTTTACGGTAAGCATCAATATTCGTTTGCGGTAAAGTTCGGGCTTCATTTGCATAGTGCAACTGATCTTGCTCACTTCTTTTATAACAATTGTTAGAAATACAATAACTGCGGCATAAAATTTATAGTTGCTTTTATATCAAAGCATTTTATGGAAAAGATGAACGACCTCAAAGACCTGCTGCGCCACGAAATACAGGATCTGTATTCGGCCGAAGAGCAGATTATTGCAGCCTTGCCAATGATGATTGAAAAGGCGAAGAACACCGACCTCAAAAAATCATTGCAGGACCATCTGAGTCTAACGCATCAACATCGCTCCCGCCTGGAACAGGTGCAAAACATATTGAACGACAACCAGGAAAACCAAAATGAAAAGAAAGGCTTGTTATCACGGTTATTCAGAAGCCGCCAGGTGTGCCGTGGTATGCAGGGTTTAATTGAAGAAGGCAATAAGTTAATGAGAGAAGACATGCACCCCGATGTGCTGGATGCAGTTATTATTGCCAGTGCTCAAAAAATAGAACACTATGAAATTTGCGGCTATGGGACTGTACGCACTTTTTCCCGTGAACTGAATTTACCACAGGTAACGCAATTGCTTGAACAAACATTAAATGAAGAATATAAGGCCGACGATCTTTTGACCCAATTGGCCGTTACACGTGTTAACAGGGAAGCAGAAAATAAAGCTGGCAAAAAGGCTGGTTTGAAAAATAGAAATCATGCAGCTGCACCGCAACGAATTAAAAACGGAGAACCTGAAATGCAACTGGCTTCCGCCAAACGTGCATCGGCAACTACCAAAAGAAATACAAACAGGGGAGGCGCTGCTCCACGAGGTAGTGAAGCTTCAAGAAATAATGTTTCGCCTGGCCGCAACAGGACTGCAACCAAACCTAATGTTGCCGATAACACAAGAGCCGAAACCAGATCTGCCCGTGGTAGTGGCCGGTCCTCAGGCAGCGGAAGACGGAGTGCTTAAAACAAAACAATATAACGAAGACAAGCTGCGCAATTGCGTGGCTTTATTTTTTAAAATTGTTGATAGATGCGTTTTGAGAAAGAAATAATTAAATTACAAGACAGGTTTGTATAGCAGTGGCTAACGATCAATAAAGCAAATGATAGCAGTTATTTCAATTTTTAGTTTTGTTTACTTAGCTATTGGTATTATATATTTTGGCTCGAGGAAACAGCATTACAACCATGTAAGCGATACAATTAGTGAATTGGCTGAAACTGGCTCAAATGATGAAAAGCTTGTTAGTTATGCTTTGTTTTTGCCTGTTGGCATTTTATTATTTATTGTTGGTTTTGCAACTCAAAATGAAATATTAAAGGGCTTGTCTTTTTGCCTGGGAACAGGTTATGTTGTTACCGCATTTTTTCCCTGCGATGCCGGTTCCCCATTAATGGGCAGCAGTAAACAGACGGTGCATAATATTGCAGGTGTGATTCAATATGCAGGAGGAATGTTTTTTTTGTGGCAGGCTGCAAAAAGAAATATGCAGTTCTTTTTTGGAACGTATAAAACAATAGTTGTTTTGGTTTTGTTCGGTGTTCTCATTATTCCCTTTCCCAAAAATCCTGTTCGCGGACTGGTGCAAAGAGTAACCGAATTGCTATTATTTGCCAGTATCATCCATTTGTCGCTGGTGCAGTAAAGCCATTTGTTTAATAAAACGTTTTTCGTTCATTAACTTCCAAGCTTTCATTGTCTTAATTTGCAATCATGAAAATATTGCTTTGCCTTCTTTTTATTCCGCTATTTTCTTTTAGCCAGCAATTCAGCCAGCAGGAGATTGATCGCTATAAAACACAGGCACAACGGGTAACTATTGTTACCGACAATTGGGGCGTACCACATATTTATGGTAAAACCGATGCCGATGCTGTATTTGGGTTGATGTACACACAATGCGAACAAAATTTTTCAAGAGTGGAAAGAAATTACCTTGAAGTTTTTGGCAGGCTCGCAGAAGTTGATGGAGAAAAGCAATTGTACGGTGATCTGCAAATGCAATTGATCTACGATAGCACTGCAGCAAAAAATGACTTTGAGAAGAGCCCTGAGTGGTTGAAAAAGTTGTTGTATGCTTTTGCTGATGGCGTGAATTATTATTTATACAAACATCCGGAAACGAAACCTGCGGTTCTTAAAAAATTTGAACCCTGGTTTCCACTGATGTACACCGATGGTAGCATCTCAGCCACGCAAATGGGTGGCATTACCAAAAGAGATACAAGAAATTTATATGCTTCAAACCAGTCAGCGACTTCATTTATAGAAAAGCCGTTCGATCTTACACGGCAAAAACTTTCAGGCTCCAATGGCTTTGCTATTGCACCTTCCAAAACGGCGTCTAAAAATTCTATTCTCTACATCAATCCGCATGTTACATTTTATTACCGCACCGAAGCGCAAATGATAAGTGATGAAGGATTGAATGTTTACGGGGCTGCTACCTGGGGCAATTTTTTTATTTACCAGGGATTTAATGAGCACTGCGGCTGGATGCATACTTCCAGCTATGCCGATGTAGCTGATGTGTACCAGGAAAAAATTGTAAAAAAAGCCGATGCGCTTTATTATGAGTACGACGGACAATTGAAAAAAGTGCAAACCAAACAATTGGTTCTTAGGTACAAAAAAGACGATGTTATTAAAGAAGTTCCAATGGTTGCTTACTATACAGCACATGGTCCTGTAATGGGCAGCCGCGATGGTGCATGGTTAAGCCTGAAAGAACGCAATCGTTCGTTAGAAGCTTTGGAACAATCGTGGTTACGTACAAAGGCAAAAACTTTTGCTGAATTTAAAAAGGTGATGGAATTGCGTTCCAATAATTCCAACAACACCGTTTATGCCGATGACCAAAAGAATATTGCATACTGGCATGGCAATTTCGTTCCGGTACGTGATAGCAAATTTGACTGGAGCCTGCCGGTGGATGGAAGTACTTCGGCCACAGAATGGAAAGGGGTACACAAATTAGATGAGATTGTGCATTTATACAATCCGGTAAGCGGTTGGATACAAAATTGTAACTCCACACCATTTACTTCATCGGGCAATAGCAGTCCTAAAAAAGAAGCTTATCCAGAATACATGGCGCCTGACGGGCAAAATGCAAGAGCTATCACTGCTGCCAGATTATTAAGCGCTGCTGATAACATTACATTGGATAAAATTATTGAGATCGGTTACAGCCATTATCTATCTGCTTTTGATATTTTATTGCCTTCTTTATTCAAAGGATATG
>JBQCJM010000260.1:0-31068 GCA_051952715.1 Flavisolibacter sp. | reverse complement strand
ATTAAAAGACAGCCTGCACTTAAGTCACCTGTTCAACTCCTGAGGTTTCATGCAGATACGATCCACTCTTCAATGTGAATAGAACCTCCGGCATCCACCCACAGCACGACAACCAACCACCATAAGGAATAACTGTAACTATAATGACTGTTCCCTGTGTGCAGGCCTGAAAAATCCAGCGGAGCATTTGGATTTTTCTTGAACTTTTTGGTTACTTTTTCTTTCAAGAGAAAAAGTAACATAAGAAGAATTAGAAATTCCCAAACCTCACCACACCAACTGGTTCGTTTGCTTGATCACTCCCATCACAAACACACTCTGCACATTACCGATATTCTCGATCTGGCTCAACCGGTTCACATGAAAATCATAATAGTCGTCCATGTTCTCCGCCACCACCTTCAGCATAAAATCAAACTCGCCCGAAATGGTCAGGCACTCCAATACTTCGTTCATAGATAGGATGGCTTTGATGAACTTATCGCCTGCCGCCTTGCTGTGTTGCCGCAGCGAAATATAGCAGATCACCATCAGTCCCTTTTTTACTTTGGCGCCGTCCAGCAGCGTTACATATTGTTTGATGACGCCCCGCTCCTCCAGCCTGCGTATGCGCTCATGCACAGGCGTAGTGCTCAGGTGCACCTTGTCCGATATTTCCTTGATGGTAATTCTTGCATTTTGCTGCAGCAGGCGCAAAATGGCAATATCCATAGCATCCAGTGTAGTTGATTCTTCTTTTTGAACCGCTTTTGCCATAGCCAAACCTTATTTTTTCCTGTAAAATAGCAGTAAAAACCAACTTTTTCCCAAACTTCCAGCATCAAAAAGAAAATTATCCTGCACAACTTACCTTTGCCCACATGCAAGCTATGAGCTTTTAGCTATGCGCTGCGAGACGTAAAGCAATTCCTTTTCGTCCCGCAGCGCACCACTCACAGCTCGCAGCTATTTATAAATTTCAAACTAAAAACTCCAGTTACATGTCAACGATCACAAAATCAAACATTGACTTTTCCCTGAAGAACAAGGTAAAAGATATGAGCCTTGCCGCATGGGGCCGCAAAGAAATTCGTTTGGCCGAAGCAGAAATGCCAGGTCTTATGGCTATTCGTGAAGAGTATGCCGCTTCGCAACCCCTGAAAGGTGCCCGCATTGCAGGTTGCCTGCACATGACCATTCAAACCGCTGTATTAATTGAAACCCTTGTTGCTTTGGGCGCCGAAGTAAAATGGAGCTCCTGCAATATCTTCTCTACACAAGACCAGGCTGCCGCTGCTATTGCCGCCGCCGGTATTGGCGTATTTGCCTGGAAAGGACAAACCATTGAAGAAGCTGATTGGTGTATTGAGCAAACTTTATTCTTTGGTGCTGCTGACCGTCCCCTGAACATGATCCTCGACGATGGTGGCGATTTGACCAACATGGTATTGGATAAATATCCTGAGCTGGTACAACATGTAAAAGGTATTTCCGAAGAAACTACTACCGGTGTTCACCGCCTGTACGAAAGAATGGCGAAAGGTACCCTGCCTGTTCCTGCCATTAACGTAAACGACTCTGTTACCAAATCGAAATTCGATAACAAATACGGTTGTAAGGAATCGTTAGTAGATGCTATCCGCCGTGCTACCGATGTAATGATGGCCGGTAAAGTTGCTGTTGTGGGTAGCTATGGTGATGTAGGTAAAGGTTCTGCAGCTTCCTTAAAAGGTGCCGGTTGCCGTGTAATTGTTACCGAGATCGATCCTATCTGCGCATTGCAGGCGGCTATGGACGGTTTTGAAGTAAAGAAAATGATCAACGCTGTTAAAGAAGCTGACATTGTTGTTACCGCTTCCGGTTGCCGCGACCTGATCACCGGTGAGCATTTTAAATTAATGAAGGACAAAACCATTGTTTGTAACATTGGCCACTTTGATATTGAAATTGATGTTGCCTGGTTGAACGAAAACTATGGCCATACAAAAGATACCATTAAACCACAGGTAGATATTTACAATGTAGATGGCAAGGACATCATCTTATTGGCTGAAGGCCGCCTGGTGAACCTTGGTTGTGCTACAGGCCACCCAAGCTTTGTAATGTCTAACTCTTTCTCTAACCAAACATTGGCTCAGATAGAATTGTGGACAAACGGTGATAAATACGAGAACAAAGTATATGTACTGCCCAAGCATTTGGATGAAAAAGTTGCCCGCCTGCACCTTGCTAAAATTGGTGTAGAGCTGGATGAACTGACACCTGCACAGGCTGAGTATTTGGGAATTCCTAAGGAAGGACCATTTAAGCCGGAGCATTACCGTTATTAAGAAGAAAAACTCAAGTATAGTCAAAGCTCTCCTAATTATTGGAGAGCTTTTTCTTTATAATGAATAATGAACTATGAGGGCTGTGTGATGGTGGCTTCCCCTACCAGGGGAAGTCGGAAGGGGCTCTCAGATTTTTCCAGGGCTTTTTTTATGTGCCAGATGTTCGTCTATCTATTGAGCGTCTGTGGAGTTTACCCTGAGCAAAGCGAATGGGTCGCACTCCCAGCAAGCAGTTATCCTGTATAATTAGTTGGTATAATTGTCCTTATCGAACAATCCGTGTACTTCCCCAAAGTGCAGGTAAACAAAATCCATAATCAGCATATTGTTATATTTCTTTTTGAAGTCAAAATAGATATTAGTAGCCGACTGCAAGGCAAACAGATGATAAAGCTTTAGTTCTTCACCACGGGCAAAACTAACAAGCGTTGCTCTATTGTTTTCATCCACCGCATTCAGATCCAAAGGCTGGAATGAATTTTCAACTGTATCTCTCAGGGCACCACTCAGCGCATCAAGGTTGTTTTCATATCTTTTAAAGTTTGCCACATTCATATTAAAGTACTGAAGCCATACAACCTTATCCCACACTTCTTTCCGCTTGTCTTCACCTTTCTTGTACATCAAAAACGTTTCTATAGCTATCACTAAAAAATGATAGTCAAAGTTTAATTCTTTTGCTTTGTACTCTATGTCTATAAAACTTTTTTGCATAACAGTTTTTAGCGTGAAGGGGAAAAATAATAAGTGACTGCTACATCAGCAGTATTTCTAAAATAAAAATCCTTCCTGGTTTTTCCTAACTTTTTCTTTGTACTGTGTGTTGCTTCCATCTTTCACGATGCTGGCCTGCAACTTAGGTTCTGTCAAACCATACTTCGTTGCACACTTATACCATAAAATATTTACAAGGAAAGAAAACCAGTGCTGCAGCAGCTTTAATTCAATTGCCAAAATGATCCTTTCACCAAAGAATCTTTTTGAGTAGCTAAGGTCTTGTTGCCAATTCCTAATGTAGGAACAGGATTCAATAAAGTAAGTGTCAGGCGGTCTATATTATCCTCGTGGCAGTCCTCCCTGGTGGTATCAATCTCCCTCATAGTTACTGTTTCCATTTCGTCCGGGCTTTCTTTCACCATGGTCAGTCGTTCAATTTTGTCCACCCTCCAACGATAATAAAATTTTGGATTATAATAGTTGCCCATATCACAAAGCGAGTTCCCGTTTACTGCAAAATAAAAATCACCTTTTACCAACTCGCCTTTTTGCAGATACATTTCAACGCCATCCGGCCTCATATCAAAAATAAATCCGCAATCACCATACATCAAATACTCTGTCCCCAACTGCAGTGTGAGATGAACGTTACATATTGCTTCGTAGAAAGACTCATCTACGCGGTGTAAAATGCCAGGTTTTCCTTCAGTCAACCGTTCCAATTTAGGAATTTCGACAGATCCATACAAAGGCAATTCGTAACTGCCGCCTTTTCTCATGTGGGGAAATTTTCCGCTAAGAATTTCCGTTTCGTAAAGTTGAACTGTAAGTTGCATCATCCAATTTAGTAATAAAAATGGCAAGCCTATAGTTTTCAACCCAAAAAATTTGGACTCATTTGAAGAAACGGTTAAAAAACCAGGAACGGGGTTGCCGGGAGCGTTTTGATACTTTTTATGCCGGGTCCCTGAAGGCTTTGGCCGGGAAGAAAAATTATTATTTAGAAATGGATATTGAGCGTTTTAGTTTACCAGTTCACGGGTTCGATCACGAAGCCACCTTCCATTTTTGCCGGAGCCACGACCATTATGAAGTCTATGTAATATTTTATAACCGCCTATCTTGTTTCGACATCATAATGGGAAACGGCAACCGGGAATTTTAAACAAAGAGAATCTACCTGTGACGATGTTTGCAGCCTATAAGCAATTACATGCAGCCTGTGAAAATCACTATCAAAAAATGAAAGCCTACCTGGGAAGATAAGCCCGGGCCACCCTTAGTCTTCCAACCTTTCAGCAAATAGCCTGCACAATCAATCTTTTCACTAACTTACTGCTACAAGCTATCAACCTGGAACAAAACCAAAACACAAACGAGGAACTGCAACCGCAAGCGTTACCTGCTTCGGAAGTAAAAGATACTTCAACAAATACAACACCTGAAGTACAAGAAGGAGCACCTATAACTTCTCAACCCCAAACTCCAAACATCGAACCCAAAACCGAACTAATGGAAGTACACAAGCATCCGCATCATGTCATGCATTCAAAGAAATGGAACGAATACCTGCTCGAATTCTTTATGCTCTTTCTTGCCGTAACGCTTGGATTTTTTGCAGAAGGCCTCCGGGAGCATATCAGCGATCAGCAAAAAGAAAAAGACTATATCGTTTCGCTGGTAGCCGATTTAAAAGCCGATATACATAATGCCGATCAAACGATCCGTGGGTCGGAAACAGCAGCAGGTTTATTGGATTCAATGTTTGCCATTTTGAATGATCCTGTACAAATTAAAAAGCAGGGCGATTTCATTTATTATGCAGCCCGTCTTGGCCCGCGGATAGGCACCAATGTAAATAACCAAAGAACATTCGACCAGCTAAACAGTGGAGGTTTCAGGCTTATTCATGACCTGGACATATCCAACAGGATCATTGATTACTATGCCCTGTTTCCTCATTTGCGGCTGTTGGAAAATGGTGCTTTAAAAGAATTCGATCATTACCAGGTCTTTGCTTCCAACATACTGGACCCGGTTGTTTTTCGCCGCCAGGAAAATGCCGATGGCATCATTACCATGGGTAATGACAACCCGCCCCTGTTAACCTATGATGCAAAGCTGCTCAAACAATTGAGCCTGTACATTGTGTACCTCAATGGCTCAAGAAGGTCTATCGTTCCTGTTCTTAAAAATATTAAACAAAAAGCCGGCGAGCTGGTGCAGTTTCTTCAAAACAAATATGACTTGCAATAAATTGCAATTGCGTTCCGGGCTATCCGTAGTATTCCCACCTTTTACGATGCTGGCCTGAGGTTGCGACGCTATTAACGCCGGGCACTGCGGAGACTTGGGATGGGAAAGGATGAATAATGCCAAATAGAACTAGAGATACCAAAGGCAGCGTGTAATAGCATAAATTTACGTGTTAGTGGCAATTTATGGGAGCAACTTTCAGTGACATAACTTTATATACTCCGACACCTTATAAAAACAATACTCCTGAGTATTGGGAAGAGACTTCACTGAAGAACTTCGTTTGTGACCTTTACGTTCAAAAGATGCATGGATATAAACCTCCTCAAGCCACAAGAGTAACATTACAGCCAGCTTATTACAATATTTGGGACAGAACTTGGAAAAATGGATCTATTTTTTCAATTGCACCTCTTTTTGAACGTGAGAAATATGAGGCAATGAACAAGCGAGAGAAATATCAATACATTCTTGACATCGTGCAAAGTAGTATGCTTCAATTAAGTGAAGAATATAAATGGGACAAAGAAGTTTTTGAAAGGGCATACAGGGAGATTATTGACTGTAATTTTTCTTTAGTTATTGATTACCCTACAAAAAGGTCGAGGGATAAAAAGAAACAAGGGAAACTTGTGATTGAAAAGACTGAAAGCACTACAACTGTGTTTGCCGTCATTAACACGGACAATCAGTCAATAAAACGAAAAATATTCGATAAACAGAATTGGTATTGGTACGATAGTGCATACGAGATTGTCAAACATAATAAATGGTTGGACAACAACCGATTTGGAGTTCAAATGAAAGATTTAAATTTTTCTGTTTGGTACTCGTTAAACGAGGACAAAGTACTGTTTGAGGTTAAGGGAGAGGCGAAAAAAGAATACGACCTGAAAAGAATGTTCACATTATAAATACTGCAGACAACATTGTGTTTAAAATTTTGGCTTGACGTTAAGCGTTCCTACCACAACTTCATAAACACCTTAACGTTGTGTAAGCTCCCCCATAGCAATTCCCAACCCGCCTTTCAACAGCCATACCCTTTTATTAGTAACGTTACCAATTTGGCCTGGCACTGTTACCAATAGCGGGCAGATTTTGGCGCAAATGACCTTGCAAGGGCCGTTTGCAAAGCAAACACCTGCAAAAAGCAAGCAAGCATAAGCGTCCTGCAAGCAAACATGAACCAAAAAAAAGCGGGGTTATTAAGCTTGTTGCTTATAGATGCACCGGCCATCGGCGGTTTTCACGGCTGCACCGGCTGGCTCCCGGCCTGCGGGGCTGGCACAAGCTTTCAACCGGGAGTACACCCACCGGTTTACTTCTTATCTTGTAAGTAGGCATATTGATAATACCCTCCCGGCTTTTTACCCAAAGCCGTAGTATCGGGTACAGCACCGTCGCCATGAAAATCGATGACGATCATGAGTTTGCGGTTTTCGTTCAAATAAGCGTTTCTTGTAAAAATGCCCACGTAGTCTTTCAAGGCTCCCGAAGTAAAGCGGATGACTTTCGTTGGCGCATCAAACACATAGCTGCCGGTTTTATCAAACATCTTGTATTGGCCATGGTCCGTCAGCTCAAATTTATATTGATAGCCAAAGCCGCTGCCCGATAGCTGGTAGGCATGGTACACACCTGCTGTTAATCCCTCACCGGCCGAGGGGGTTGCCACCGGCGCCGCCGCTGCATCTTTTGCCATTTCTTTTTTTTCGGTTGTAGCAGTATTGTTGGTGCACGAAACCAAAGCCACAAGGGCTGCCAGGTACAGATATTTTTGCATCGGTAATTTTTTTCAAAAATAAGGGAATGCTGTATGGAATGGTTCCCGCTTGTTGGGGTGTTTTTGCAAGGGCAATACCCCTGGCGCATGCATGGCAGTATCGTTTCTCCAATGGCTGGCGGCAGGGCGCCGGTCAAGGAGATGATCAAAAAAAGAGTGGGGCCTAATTAGGTGTAATGGAGGTATTTTTTTCTATCAGCTTTGTTATCATTCCAAAGTGGCCGATGATAAAATCCACGATCATCACATTGTTGAATTTCTTTTTAAAATCAACATACACTTTTGCAGCCGCCTTTAAAGCATACGCATGGTACAATTTTACTTCTTCGCCACGGGTAAAATCGGTCAGGACGGTCCTGCTATCTTCATCAACTTCACTGAGGTCTAAAGGCGCAAACGCATCCTCAACATCTTTTCTTAAACGGTCACCTATATTAGGGTTCGTTCTGTATCTTTCGAAGCTGGCCACATTCAGCCGAAAGTATTCGATCAACACCGCCCTGTCCCAGAACTCTTTATTTTTTTCCTCACTTTCTATGTACAGCATTGTTATTTTTATGGCTGTCGCTACAAAATGATATTCAAGCCCCAGCTTCATGGCTTCAATTTGGGCGTCCATTTCTTTTATCATCATACGCAGTTTTATGGTTTATAAAAATACAACCCGATAAGCAAATTATCATAGCCAGGGCCTGGCCCTATAAGCAAGGTGTCTTGCGGAAAAACCATACGTCATCACTTTAAAACACCTGGCAGCAATTTCAGAAGCAGGGCTACATACTTAGTACTGCTGCTTCCCTATCGGTTTTCTTTACCTGCACATCTTCGCCGGTATTGGTACTAAGCACCTTACTGTACCGTTCTTTTCTTTTCAAAAACCTGGATTCAAAATAGCGGTACGACAGCCATGCTATTACAATAGTAAGCGGCACCACCACAGCGTTGATGAACAGCAATTGCAGGGGCTTGCTGTGAATGGCGGGAACCAGATGCTTCAAAGGAATGGCCGTTAGCAAAATAACGAAGGGATGCAGCACATACATGCCATAGGAGATCTTGCCAAGAAAATCAAAAACCTTTCCCTGCAGTTTGATCAAAGCGGCAGGGTTGGTGCTGACATTTACAATGATAATGGCAAAGGCTATGGAATAAATTTCCTTGTTGATGATGTAATGCACATCGGCAGGACCTAACACGCAGGAAAGAATAAAAAACAGCCATGCGGCGATTTGTAAAACAGGATGATATAAAATTTTAAGTGCAGCATGATTGTGTGCATACAGCCATGCAGCAATGCCGCCAATAGCCAGTGTATCGTAAGAAAAGAAATTTAAGTTGATGCTGAATTGGCTCCATATATTGCCGGTAACCACAAGTAGGAGTTTTAAGGCAATGTACCCGAAAAGGAAAATGGCAAGGAATGCAAAAACATTTTTGATCTTTTTTAAAAACACCGGCCACGCAGCGTAAAACTGTTCCTCTATGCCTATTGACCACAGCGGCGAAATAGAGGGCATCTTGTAACCGGCCATCAAGGCAAAATTGGGAATGAACAAACTGTAAAGGCCAATGCTTTTAAAATTGTAAGCAACGCTTTCGCCAAATGTATTGAAGGGCACAACCAGCACAGCCAGCGCCAGCGCCGCATAAAACAGCGGCCATATTCTTAATATCCTGCGTACATAAAATTTTTTGACAGCAACGGTTCCAAATTTTTCTTTTTCTTTTATAAGAAGGTACGTGATAAGGTAGCCGCTCAGCACAAAGAACAAGACAACGGCATGCCGCGACATTTCTTCTCTTTCCTCGAAATAATGAACAGGCGCCGATCCGAAAAACGACATGGTAGCATTGATGTGAAAGAATATTACGATCAAAGCAGCAATAGCACGGATACCATTCAGGCCGGGGAAATAAATTCGCATGCGGTCAGGTGTATAAAAACGGTAAAATAGCACTTCGGTTGAAGAAAAGCAAACAGCATAAGGAGGGGTTGTGCGGGGGCAAGACGAAGCAAAAAGATCCTTGTTCAAAATAATTTTTATCTTGTTCAAATGGATTTTACAATGCTTCAAACGCTTACCGATTATATAGATGCGCACATACTACTTGGCCGCCTGCAGGAAGAAGGCATCAACTGCTGGTTAAAGGACGAAAATATAGTGACGATGAATCCACTATGGACGAATGCAACAGGAGGCATTAAATTAATGGTTGCAAAAGACCAGTTGGGACAGGCACAAAACCTTCTTTTTCAATTTAACCGGGAGAAACGGAGCAACTTTACCTGCCCTTATTGCAATAGTGGAAATATCGAACTGGTTAGCAGTAACAAAGAGCCAGCCAACTGGCTAAGTGTATTGGCCGGGTTTCTCCTGTTCAATTATGCAATGCCTGTGAAAAAATGGCATTGCTTTAATTGCGGTGAAGAATTTAAAGAACCAAAAGAAAATAACCAGGAAACGGAGGGTAATACAGACCAGGACAGCCTTTAGTGGCCACTACACCAGCCTAAAACTATTATTGATTCAGCCGCAATAAATTTAAATATACTTTAAACTGTTATGCGCATCGGCGGCTACGTTTTTTTGCACTCATGTTACCTGCTTTTGTGTAATTATATCTCACCAAACGCCTAAAGCATCAGCACAAAATTTCTTAATTTTTTTTATATTTAAGTAAGAACTAGTTGCAGGCCGGCATCACAAAAATGTTAGCCATCATTTATCAATAGCATACGCAATGATCGCCAGGGAAATTTTGCCTTCACCGTCTTTAAAAGAATATATACAACATTATAGATTGAGGCATTTTGTTTTCTCAACCGGCGTGCAGCCTCCACCCAAGCCCTTTCCGCCAAGGCCGGAACAATGCCTTAGTTTTTATGTACGTGGATGCGAAACGGTATGCTATGCAAACGGTGCAACGTATCAAAAGCCAAGATCGGTTTTATCAGGACAATTTACCGGTAGGGCAAATCGCTATGTGAGCTATCCGGAAGTGCTCATGATAATAGTAGACTTTAAACCCGGTGCCCTATACCGGTTAACGAACATTCCGTTCACCGAGTTTACAGATAAAGACCTTGATGCAGAAACGGTTTTTTCTCCAGGCCTGCGAAGTGTAAATGACCGGCTAAATAGTTCGGCGTCGTACGATGAGATGATCAGGATCATTGAAGATTATTTTATGCAACTGGTACAACAATCAAAAAAAGAATTCTCCGTGCTGGACCAGGTGCTAATTCAAAGCATAAAAGAACCTGCCGTTTGTATTGATCAACTGGTACAAAGCGTTTTCCTGTCGCCACGACAACTGGAGCGGAAGTTTAATGAACGGATAGGCATCAGCCCCAAGCTTTTTTTACGCATATGCCGGTTTAATAATTCCTATTGGATGCATTTAAAAAATCCAAAGATGTCCTGGTTTGATATTGCTATGAGCTGCGGCTATACAGATTACCAACACCTTGCAAAAGAATACAAAGCCTTCACCGGAACAACCCCCAATCATTTCTTTGTAGAAGAGCGCAGTGCTCCTGGTCGTATACTCGAACTTACCAAATAACAGTTGGCTTTAAAATGTCGTTTTTATACCACTGTCCTCATGGTGGATTTTTGAACTTCACAGTATGCCTGTTTTCCAGGTACGACAGGCAAAAAATCTTCATCATTTAAAAAAAGCAAAATGAAAAAACAAATCGCAGTTTTACTTGTGGCTGCTACATGCTTATCTTTTGTATCGTGCAAAAAAGAATTATCAACTGCAAACAAATTAGCTTCAACAGGAACTTTGTCAAATGCGACTGCGACTGCAGCCAATAAAATGGAAGAAAAAGATTTGCCCTTTAAAGGTGAATATGTGGATGCCTTTGAAATGCTTCAGCCACCGCCTATGTTTGTTCAAAAAGTTACCGGCACAGGTAATGCCACTTACATGGGCAACAGCACCTTTGCGGCTATTGCACACGTAGATTTAACCACAGCACCGCCATTTGCTGTTACCGGTGTCAGAACGATAACAGCCGCCAATGGTGATCAAATCTTTACTACCTTTTCAGGTGTAAGTTTTCCTGTTGTTCCCGGTTTAAATAAAACGGAGTTAAATGAAATCATTACCGGCGGCACAGGCAGGTTTGCAAACGCCAGTGGAAACTTCAAAAGTTCTGCAATTGCAGATCAAAATAATTCCATCTTCACCGTTTCTTTTGATGGCCGCATTGTTTTTTAAGAAATAAGCCGGATGATTTTAGATGTTTAAATATGATTGATTATCCGGCTTTCTTTACTTCTTTGTTGTTCTTTGCAGTGTATTCGTAGTTTCAGCCTGTTGGCCGGCAAACAACAGTTTTCAATTGGAATGATTGCCGACTTCTCATTATTATGAAGTCGTGGATTCTTTTATTTTCTGCGTTGTTTTTGTTGGCATCTTGTAACAGCGATGATACCGGAAACGAACTAACGGATACCAAAAGTAAAGCGCCTCAACCGGATCAAAACAAGGAAGCACCCACGGTCTTGTCGGGTGTTACCTGCGTGCCTTAAAAATAGATACACTTGCACTTAGCATTCACAAAGTGGTAAAGCAGTAACGGGCAAGCTTAGTTCGACAATTTTGAAAAAGACGGGAGCAGCGGCGCCGTCAATGGAACAATTGATAAGGATATTCTCAAACTCATTTACAGTTTTCAGTCGGAAGGCATGCATAGTGTGATGGAAGTTTATTTTAAAATCGCAGACAGTGCTCTTATTCATGGTGTAGCAGCAATGGTTGTAAAATCGGACACGGCCTATTTATCCACCCCGGGGCAGTAGCCGACAGGCTGGCAACAATAAACTGTGAAGAGTTGGCCTTAAAATACAAATGACCTCAAGCTGTCCATAATCTTCTTTACTGTTTTCACGAGGCGGGTGGGCATTCATTTCCACTAAAGCAAGTACCCAGAAAGCAGAGAACAAAAAAAACACCATGAAGTATATTCTATTTTACTAAGTCTTTCTGTAGATTGATTCGGAGTTTTGGATAATTCATTCGTTTAAAAAACAAAGACAATAAACCAGGAAATATCTTTAGCGAAAAAAGATGAAGACAGGCTTTTGTTTCCTGGTGGTTGTACTTCCCTTTTTGTGTCGTGCACAAAAAGCAGACAGTGTTCGTGTGTTTGTTGACAGCGCATTGAACATTATGCAAAACAGGTCGCTGTTTGCCAAAAACCTGAAGTGGAGTAAGATTCGCGACACGGTACATTACATGGCAAAAGATGCAACAACCTATAAAGAAGCGGTACCTGCCATCAAATTTGCCTTTAATCTTTTAAACGATAAACACGGCTGGCTGGTGCTGAATGATGAAAACTACATCAACCCTTTTCTTGCCCGCGACAACAGCCGCATTAATGAAGCCACGAAAGCGGTGATCGTAAAACCAGCCATCCGCACTTCCGTGCTGCAAAAGCAATATGCTTACGTATCGGTTCCGTTTTTTGGAGGACAAACAACAAAAGGTATGAATGATTTTGCACAACGGCTGCAGGATTCACTTTGCAAAGTTGTTTCACCAGCCACAAAAGGGATTGTCATTGACCTGCGGTTGAACGGAGGAGGAAACATGTACCCGATGGTGATAGGACTGAGCAACCTGCTGCCTGGGGGAATGCTCACCGAATCTGTAAACAGCAGCGGCGAAAAAGATGGAGCATTTATATTGAAAGATCATTCGGTTACCCTGCTTGATACGATCGTGGTAAGATTACAGAAAACCTGTGGCGAACTGCAGCAAATGCCGGTGGCCGTCATCATTGGCCCTGCTACCGGCAGCGCCGGGGAACAACTGGCCATCATTTTATCAACAAGAAAGCATACTGCTTTGATAGGAGAAAACACGGCCGGCTATGTTACAGGCAATAACGGTTTTTTATTACCCGGAAAGAACAACGGGATAGTGATTGGAGAGTCGTACACAAGAGATAAAAATGGGAAAGTGTATGTAGAAGACGTGGCACCCAATATTAAAGTAACCGGCGGTGATGATTTCCTGAAACTGTTGAACGATAAAAAAATAATGGCGGCGATGAAGTGGTTTTCAGGCAAGCAATAATTATTCTGTGCTTCATGGAAATAATAGTGAGAAGGACAGGTATTGTCTTCAGTCCTTTGTAGCCATTGCTTGTCACAGTAATCCACATCATACACCAAACTGCCGCAGGTGGTGATCGTTGTGCTTATACACAAACTGGCCTAATTGTTCTTTAGACATCTTTCCAAAAAACCAATGTATATAGTCGCCCGGGTAATTTTCGTAGGCTTCAATCAAAGCGATCCAGTTCATTTTTTCAGCTGCAACATCACCGCTTGCTTCTTTCGCTTTGAAAGCACTGGATGTGGGAGCACTTTTTGGAAACGGTTTATTTTCATCGAGTAAATTTTTTAAACCGGCTTTACCAAACAGCCTTCCCATTAAGGAACGTTTATGTGTTGATCTGCCATGATACAACTCATCACACAGCACACAATGTTTCAGCATCTGGTAAACATTCATTTGTCCCCATTGCGCTGTGCTGTTTTCATTCAATTGGTGAATGCGGTTTACTAATTCATGTCTTGTTGTTTGGTCCAAAACAGATTTCATGTGTGAAGGTTGAAATGTTGAAAGCTCAAATTTGAAGAAAGTGCTACTCATTTGCAAGGGGCAATAGCGGCAAAAAAGAGGCGAATTGCGGCTTTTACCAGGCACAAAGCCTGTCAGTTTTTTGCTGCCGCGGCTTGTATCGTTACAAGCCGCTGGCCGTACTTTCTCCTGCCTCTAACCATGCCGCCTTACCTCAGACGGCGGCGTAATATCTTGTAAAATCCACATGTTGAGAGCAACTCCCTTAATATTGCACTTTCTTTCACGTACTAAATATCAAAAATGAAACAATGCTTATTCCTTCTAGCTCTTGCTTTTTCTTTCAACACCATGGCGCAATCAATGTGCGGTACGGCTAACGAAGGTGAATTAGTAACATTGACCGCCCCGGCGGGGATGGTGTTTACCACTGTAACCTTTGCCAGCTATGGCACGCCCAACGGCAGTTGTGGCGGCTTTACCCTCGGCGCCTGCCATGCAGCCAACAGTCAAACAATTGTTGAAGCAGCACTGATCGGCAATAATTCGGCTACCATCGCTGCATCGAACGGCGTTTTTGGCGATCCATGCGGCGGCACGGTGAAGCGCCTTTACATTGAAGCTACGTATAGCTCCTCCCTACCCTTACGCTTAATTTCTTTTTCCTGCACCAGCAATAACACTGCAAACCTTTTACAATGGCAAACTACAGCCGAAACAAATACACAGGGCTTTGACATAGAACGCAGCGTCGATGGCCTTAGTTTCGCTACCATAGGCAGCATCACTTCCAGGAACAGCAGCGGCACCAACCTTTATGCCTATACCGACAATTCCTTATGGCAGCAAACCTATTTTTACCGCCTTAAAATGATAGACCAGGATGGAAGCTTCACGTACAGTAGGGTCATCAAAACACAGACTGCCTTAACCAGCAAACTGAATGTTTTTCCTAACCCGGTAACAAATGATGTAAGCATTAGCGGCCTTAACGCCACCGGCTTTATAGAGGTAACTACATTATTAGGCGAAAGACTGCAGCGTTTACACATTACAGGGAGTACACAAACTGTAAGCATGGCCGGCTATGCCGCAGGCATGTATATTCTAAAATATACCACCGGTAACAATACCTTTTACCAAAAGATCATAAAGCAATAGGCATTACATTTACTTTCCTGCCGCGGCTTGTATCCCTACAAGCCGCTTTGTTTTTTTTATGACGGTACTTATTCAGCGCATTCTTTAAACCGACATAAATTTTCATACACCTAGCCCTGGCCACTTTCGCCTCATTGATTTCTTTCAGCACCTCGTTACGCATTTCATACGGTTCATTATTTTTTTCCTTGCCCTGCTGTCATTATCTCGCAAACTTGCACCCTGTACAAAAACGAAAATAAATTGCAAACACAACCCACACCCCCGCCTGCAGCACAAATGTTCCAAATGATCACGGGCTTCTGGACCTCCTGCTGCATTTACGTTGCCGCACAATTGAACATTGCCGACCTGCTTGCCAGCCAACCCAAAACAGCATCACAGCTTGCTGAAGAAACCCAGGCCCATGCGCCTTCGCTTTACAGGCTGCTACGCACATTGAGCAGTGTGGGTGTTTTCTATGAAAATGAAAACAACGAATTTGAACTGACGGCGCTGGGCAGCACTTTACAATCAGGCGTTACCGGCTCTTTAAAATATCATGCGATCATGAACCTGCGCTACCATTACAGTGCATGGGGCAATTTGCTGCAAGCCGTAAAAACCGGCGACATTGCTTTTGACAACCTGCACAAAATGACGGTATGGGAGTTTTATGAGAAAGATGAAGAAGGCATAAAAAACTTCAACAGCGCCATGAACGGCGTTACGCAAATGGTTGTCCCGGCTGTTCTTGCAGCTTACGATTTCAAACCCTTTAAAACGATAGTGGATGTAGGTGGCGGCGATGGAACGCTGCTTTGCGGCATCTTACAACAGGCAGTGCAAAGCAGGGGAATTGTATTGGATATGCCGCATGCAAAACAACAGGCACTGGCAAAGATTGAAGCCGGTCACCTGCAAAACCGTTGCTTTTTTGAAGAAGGCAGTTTTTTTGAAACAATTCCTTCCGGCGCTTCGGCTTATGTAATGAAAAGTGTGCTGCACGATTGGAATGATGAGGATTCGAAAAAAATTCTCAGCAAAGTAAAAGAAGCCATGCCTCCAAACGGTAAGCTGCTGATGATAGAATATTTAATACCGGAAAGAAACGTCCCGCATCCTGCAAAACTGATGGACATCAACATGCTTGTAATGACGGGTGGCAGAGGCCGTACTGCAAAGGAATGGCAGCAGTTAATTGAAGATGCCGGATTGAAGTTTTCAGGAATTATTCCAACACAATCACCGATGTTCCCGATCATTGAGGCAGAGAGAGTATGATTATAAATTGAGCTGCATCAATAATAAAATGCAACCAGGCTTTATATATTCTCCAGCTTTAGGAATATGTTTTTTTATTATAAGAAAAGCTTTCTCTGATCATTAGCGTTAATACAGAACCGAAAATTTGTTAACTCCATATAATGCAGCAAGATTGTTTAATTCGAAAAGTGTTGAAACGCTGAGCTTTTCGAATATCCTTGACTTGTAAGTGCCCACTGTAGAAGGCTTAATGTTCAACTTTTTGCTGATTTCAGAAATAGATTTTCCATTCAGAAAAAAATGAATAATCTCAAACTCTCTATGCGAAAGTTTTTCAAAAGGATTAGCGGGAGTTCGGGCAGAAATGTTTTGAGTGAGAATATCAAAAAGTTGCTGGCTTATATACTTTTTATGTGACAGCGCAAGATCAAAAGCTTTTTTAACTTCGTCAACCGGTGCATTTTTATTTAAGAAGCCCAATGCTCCTGCCTTAAGTACACGTCTTCCATACATAGCTTCAGGCAGCATTGAGAAAATAAGAATATAAATGTGTGGATACCTAATGACAATAAGCTCAATAAGGGCAATAGCATCGGTATCCTGCAATTGAAGATCGAGCACCACAAGATCAATGTTATGGTTTTTTAAAATCTTCAGCGCTGCTTCATCATTGGATGCTTCAAAAAACATCAGGCCCGTATAAAAATCGCTTAGTAATGCGATCATTCCTTTTCTAATGGCAAGGTGATCGTCCACCAGTAAAATCTTCTTATTCATCATAGCAATTAAATCCGTTTTTAATGAAGAAAACAAATTGTCGTAAACTTTCCACAAAACTTCAAGCTTATATCTACAAACACCAAACCGAACTGCATGGCATATTTGATGGATGAAGTTAAAAAGCATTCCTTGCCAATATTTTACGGTTTGTTTAAGATACTTCCTCCATTTTTTTAACAACAAGAATTAGGGTCATAATATTTGCATAGTGCATTAAGGATTTTATCCATCATAAAACATTCGTATAATTTTTTTGCTACAATGGGAATGAAGGAGATAAAAAATGAAATATTTAGCCTGCTACCAGGTTGTTTTCTTATAGTGGATGTAAGTAAGCCTGGCTACACAATATTGGAAGCTACAGATGCATATCTTAATGCTGTGAAAAGAGGCCGGGAAATTATAGGAAGGCCTTTGTTTGAAGTTTTCCCTGATAGTGCAGACAATCAAAACAAAGGTTTAAAAAAATTGAAAGCTTCATTTAAAAAAGTTGTTCAGACAAAACAAAGCGACCAGTGGGATGTTCAACGCTATGACACCACTGCAGGCGATGGCCAGCCTTTCGAAATCAGGTACTGGCAACCTTCTAATATACCGGTAATGGACGGTCATGGCAATGTTCAATATATTATCCACTGTGTTGTGGATGTTACAAAACAAACTGTTTTGTGGAGCAGATTGAGATTAAAAGATGAAAAAGTTCAACAACAAATTGCAGATGCCATTTCCACTACCCAGGAAATAGAACGAATGGAAATTGGAAGAGACCTGCATGACAACATCAACCAGCTGCTGATTACATCGAGACTCTACCTTGGGAGGGCCCTGAATAAAACTCCGTTCTCGCTATCGTTCGCCGAAGCTGCTTATGATCTTATTGAAAAAGCAATTGAAGAGATTAAGAATGTTTCAACTGCGCTTTCGTCAACAACCTTTAAAGAGGAAAACCTTATGTCTTCGTTGGAAGAACTGATTGCACAGGTAATCAATCATGATTCCATTGTTGTTGAAAAAAACATTGAGCTTCCTGATGAATCTTTAATCGAATCGAAAGTAAAGATTGCTATTTTCAGAATTGTGCAGGAGCAGATCAGCAATATTATCAAGCATGCAGAAGCAAAAAAAATATTCATCAGGCTTGGCTTTGCAAATAACAAGCTTCAATTGCTGATACGTGATGATGGAAAAGGATTTTTACCTGCAGAAAGAAAACCAGGGCTGGGTTTTCAAAATATGAAAACAAGGGTAGCAATTATGGATGGAACGATGATCATCAATTCGTCTCCTGGAGACGGCTGTACCATTGAAGTAAACATACCGGCAACCAAACTAAATACGAACGGATAGTGTATAACTGCAGAGATCTACAATCTTTGCTATGGTTTTCTTTAATTCAACGAGAGAGTTAGGCTTGGTAAAAAAAGCAATAGCACCCGAATCCATTGAATTATTTATATCGCGGTTGCTTGACGAAGTGCTAAAAATAACAACCGGTATATGTTGCCATGCGGGTTCTTTTTTTAAAATCCGCAACAGTTCTATTCCGTTTAATAACGGCATTTGCATATCGCATATAATAGAGCACGGCAATTGGTGATGTTTTTGGTGATTTTGTAAAAAATCAAGAAGATCATAACCATTGTTAAAAACACTAAGCTTGATGTTACTGTCAATGTCTTTTAGTATTTCGTAAAAAAAAGCCCGATCTTCTTCATCGTCATCAACGTAAACAATATGCTTTAGCTCGTAATAACCTTTTAGTTCAATGGGTGGATACATTAGGGCACAATGTACAAGCTGTAGGTTTCACTTTAAATAAATGTAGAGAAAACACTACAGCGATTTGGTTAATGCGCAATAACAAGAGTGACTATAGCATATCTTTATTTTAGGCGTTTATGCCGATACGGGGCCTGTTCTTGTTTGAATGTAAGGGTTAATTAATTACTCAAGTTTGGTTACAGATAATTTTCCGGAACTGCTTTCTCCTGTAGCAGGTTCATGCCTTAAACAAATAGAAAGGAAGCGGGAAATACCAAGCAACCAATATAGCACTTCTTCAATACACGCTGCTCAACAACGAAACAAGCTGGATGATGAAAACAAATTTCAACGAATTATTGGATTGGCGATTACCAAAAAGTTATGAACCACCACGAAGGCAACATTGTTATTTCCCGGCATAAGTATTATTAATGATCAGCTTTATACTCAAAATCATCTTTCAAATGGTCTGTTTAGTACTTGTTTGAACAGGAAGCATTTCGCCACTCACTCTTTTTGCAACTGCTCCCTGGGAAGACGGATTCTAAAGGTTGCTCCTTCTCCCGGAATTCCTTGTGCCGTTATGTGTCCATGATGCACTTTTATAATCTTTTGACAAAGGGTAAGCCCTATACCCATACCATCATATTCTTTCGAGTGCAAACGTTGAAATGGCTGAAATAATTTTAAACTCATTTTGTTGTCAAACCCAATGCCATTGTCTGCACACTCAATGCAAACATAACCATCATCCGTTTGGCTTTCATATATACGGATATACGGAGCTACATTCTTTTTGCTGTATTTAACCGCATTAGAAATAAGATTTAAAAACAGTTGATACATTTCACTTGTAATAGCATCAATAGTAGGTAATGTTGAAACCTCTATTATAGCCTGAGTCTCTTCAACTAGCAATTCCAGATCATTAACAACTTCTTCTACAACCGAATTTAAATTCACAGAAGTAAAAGCCTGCCTCGCATGACTGATTTTCGAAAGCTGTGAAATGCTGTTAATGAGTGAGTGCATTCGCCTTGCAGAAGATTGAATTTTCAGAATATCGCTTTTTTCTCTATCAGGTAACTGGTGGCTACCAAGTAGGCGGTCGGCAAAGATGAGGATCTTTCGAATCGGTTCTTTGAGATCGTGAGAGGCAAGTGAAGCATATTGTGCGTTTTCTTCGTTTGTCTTTTCCAGAAGTTTTTGTTGCCGTATTAAATCCTGCTCTATTTGCTTTTGTTCAGTAACATCTCGCAGGGAAAGGAGCGAAGCCATTTGTCCTTCCCAATGAATGCGGGAAGCAAGCATTTGCACCGTACGAAGTTTGCCTGCTTTAAACACTTCTATTTCCTGCGTCTTATCCGGAGCTACAGGGAACCCAAAAGCCTGACCTTCAAGTTCTGAAATGTTCAGCGAAAACAGTTCCTGTGCAGCCCGGTTTGCATATATAATTTTACCCGTCTTATCAACTACCAGAACAGCATCTAACAGGTTTTCAAGTATAAGATCGGCTGACCACATCGTTTTCGCACTACCCTTTTCTTCAATTTTCATGCTTGGAGGATTAAGTTACAGTTCACTTCAATCTTTTTCCATTTCTTTCCCTGTCAGCAATGGCATACCACCTAATATGCCACTGATGCGATCAAATTCTTTTGTGCTGATCTTCATTCCCTCATGATCAATATCAAACTCATATATGCCCTTAGTGTGTTTGGATCCTCGCATTTTGAGTACCGTTATAACACGATGAACATTGCCAAACACCTCGGCATATCGAAGGAGAATAATAGTATCTGTAATTGTGGAAATATGACTATCTGTAACCGAACTACCACCAACGATATTAGAGCTGGTAGATGTACAAATGACCATCACTTCTTTCTTTTTAAGGTAGGAAGTGAGAACGATCAAAAACTCCCTGAAATTTTTCTTTGAACTTCCTCTTTCTATGGCAGAAAGGCTATCCAAAGCAAATCTTGTGGGTTTGAATTCATCGATCAACTTTTGAATGTTCAGCAAATGTTCTTCCAGGCTTGCCGACTCAGGATAGATTGCCTGGATCTTTAAAAGACCAGACTTTTCCATTTTAGGAAAATCAACACCCCAACCCGCAGCGTTACGTACCAATTGCTCACGGCTTTCTTCGTAGGCAAGGAAAAGTACTCTTTCACCATTTTCACAGCCGCCTTTGATAAATTCTGTAACCATGAGTGTTTTGCCCGTACCAGTAGCACCGGATACCAACAATATCGAATCTTTGAAAAAACCTCCGCCGCACATTTCGTCAAGCAGGTTATTACCCGACGACACCCGCTCCTCTGAAGAATGTTGTGTCAATTGAAGGCGGGTTAGCGGAATAATGTGGATGCCGGTTCCCGGGGTGATCACAAAGGACTGTTCTCCTGCGCTGTGCAGTGAGCCGCGGTATTTCAATATCTCAATGGTGCGCCGCCTTTTTTCATTTTCCAGCACATTCCGAAGGATCAGTACATTATCCGCTATATATTCTTCTACACCAAAACGGGAGACCGAACCGTATTCGTCTAACCGCTCACTAGTGAGCAGGATAATTAAGTTCTTCTTTTTTAACGAAGAGAGAATTTTATAAAGTTCTCTGCGAATAGCTGATGGGTCTTCAAAATACAGGAACAGCGAGCCAATGGAATCAAGTACTATACGCTTGGCTTTAATTTCTTTTAACGCATCATGAATGCGAATCATCAATCCGTCCAGATCGTATTCTCCAACTACTTTCGATTCGTTTTCAAAAGCAATAGAGGCATCAATAAAACGCCATTGATTTTCCTTTTCTAATTTCCCGATATCCCAGCCAAATGATTGCACATTTGTTTTGAGATCAGCCGTATTTTCTTCAAATGTTACAAACACACCGGGCTCATTAAATTTTATAATTCCCTCATATAGAAATTGCGTGGCAAAAATGGTTTTACCACTTCCGGAACTGCCCGATATTAATGTAGACCGGCCTCTCGGAAGACCACCAAAGCTAATGTCATCAAATCCAAAGATGCCGGTTTTAGCTTTGGGCAACTGTAGTGATTTAGATGAATATAGCTTTTCAATGCCTTTAGCTTTTTTCATATTCAGTATCATTTAAATCTTCAATTAAAAATGTTAATGCCCCGATTGCCCCTTCCGGCGTAAGGTTTCCTATAACCCGCTTTTCAGGAGAAGGTTTAATGCGGCAAATGGTGGGAGTAGCCAAAATTTTATGCACTTCGGCCAAATGAGCGTTTCGTATTAAATCAATCACTTTAATCTCATAGGTACCTTCCTCAAGATGAGATTGGCAAGCTTCTTTATAAAAATGAACCAACTGGTCATTCCGGTGAGATTTGCCGGCTATAAAAATTTGAAAGCAAAGCTTTGCCATGAAGTTATCGCGTGATTAAGGGAAACGCCAAACTTAGGCTTTATTAAGTTACTGTATAAGTGTATTCTCTTCTGCAGAATATAATGTCGTTATTCATCTACATTACACATGCATCTTTTTCAAAACCTATCTGTTATCTTCCCTTACCAGAAAAATCACATATCAAGTTCACCTGTCAGCATCAAGTATGATTTCGTTTATTCTGAATCTTATTCTGAACAAGATTGTATTGAATAGATTTAAAGGCAGTAATATATTTCCTATTGGATTGTCCTTGACGCTAAAAACCAAAAAGCCAGCTTTTATAAGTGATAATAAGCGGTTGCATTAGGCTAACCCACCAGTGACAATTGACCCATAAACATGCTACGGAACCAATCACATTTTTTCGGCACCCTGCTATATCAGGAATAAATAGTTGTAAAAAATCTATAGGAACTTACACAAGTCTTTTTAATAAGCCTTGATAAAAACGCAGGTTTGGTCTGTAACCAGGCCTTTTCCATAGAACTGCATTATAAAAGTGACAATGTTTATTGTAAAGGCTTTGTTCTCCATCAATTCTAAAAATCTATCTCATCCAAAATTCAGACGGTTTATCTTTATCACCTTAAGCAAATTATTTAACACCAATGACTGATATTAATTTAATTGACGCTTTTGAAAGAATTCCCGTTAAGATTTTTCCTGGTGCAAAACAAGGGTCGGCATTTGCAGCCGCAGAAATTGCAAGACTGATCCGTGACAAACAGTCGCGGAATGAAAAATGTGTTTTAGGTATGGCAACAGGTTCTACACCCAAAAGTCTTTACGCAGAATTAGTAAGACTACACAAAGAGGAAGGACTGAGCTTTAAAAATGTGATCACTTTTAATCTCGATGAATATTATCCCATAGAAAAAGAAGCGTGGCAAAGCTATCACAGCTACATGCATCGTTTGTTATTCGATCATATTGATATTGATAAAAACAACATCCATATTCCCAATGGTGAATTGCCCAAAGACGAGATCAAAAAACATTGTGCCGAATACGAAAGGCAGATTGAAGAAGCTGGTGGTGTTGACCTGCAAATTTTAGGCATTGGTAACAATGGCCACATTGGTTTTAATGAACCCGGATCGAGCATTTATTCAAGAACACGTTTGATCAATTTAGAAAACTCAACGCGGCTTGCCAATGCGTACGAGTTTGCCAACATAGCCGAAGTGCCAAGGCTTGCGCTGACCATGGGCATCAGCACCATTTTAAAAGCCAAAAGAATTATACTACTGGCATGGGGGCCAGCCAAAGCCCCGGTGGTGCAATTATCTGTAGAAGGTCATGTGACCGAAAGCGTACCCGCAAGCTTGCTACAGCAACATGGCGATTGCACTTTTGTAGTGGATGAAATAGCCGCTTCGGAGCTTACCCGTTTTAAATCGCCATGGCTTACCGGCGAAATTGAATGGACATCCAGGGCTATAAAAAGAGCCGTCGTGAATATGGCTTTGAAATTGCAAAAGCCCATTTTATCCTTAACCAATAATGATTACAACGAGTTTGGTTTAGGCGATTTAATTGTAGAGGAAGGCGATGCTTATGAAATTAACCTGCATGTTTTTTATATGCTTCGCGATTCTATCACCGGATGGCCTGGCGGCAAGCCGGATGCGCATTTACCATCACATCCCGAACGTTCGGAGCCTTATCCAAAAAGAGTAGTGATCTTCTCCCCTCACCCCGACGATGACATCATCAGCATGGGCGGCACTTTTCAGCGTTTGCACGACCAGGGTCATGATGTGCATGTAGCCTATCAAACTTCGGGAAATATTGCCGTGACGGACGAATTTGTTACCCGCTTTTTAGATTTTGCCGTAGGCTTTGAAGAAATTGCAGGCATTAACAACGAACAATCAGAAAAGATTTTTGATGAGGTTCGCACTTATTTGTCACGCAAAAAAACGAACCAGATAGATACGCCGCAGATCAGGGCCATTAAGGGTTTGATACGCCGGGGCGAAGCCAAGGCAACTTGTCGCTATGTGGGCATTCCTGAAAGGAATATTCATTTTCAAAACCTTCCTTTTTACGAAACAGGTACCATCGAAAAAAAACCAATGGGCGAAGAGGATGTACAACTGACAATAGCATTGCTCCGGCAAATAAAGCCGCACCAGATATTTTGTGCAGGCGATCTGGCCGATCCGCATGGTACGCATAAAGTATGTTTGGATGTAGTGCTGGAAGCATTAAAAAGACTAAAAGCTGCCGGCGACGACTGGATAAAAGACTGCTGGCTTTGGTTATATAAGGGTGCATGGCAAGAGTGGAGCATTGATGAAATAGAAATGGCGGTACCCATGAGCCCGGACCAGGTTTTAAAAAAACGTTACGGCATTTTCATTCATCAATCGCAAAAAGATTCGGTGCCTTTCCAGGGCAGCGATTCGAGAGAGTTTTGGCAAAGAGCTGAAGAAAGAAATGCGATCACTGCTAATTTATACGCCCAACTTGGTCTTACGCATTATGCAGCTATGGAAGCATTTGTTCGCTGGCATTATTGACATAGAAATCAGGAGTGTGAATTGGCTTTTGTCAGCAACTACGGCAACTATACAGCCCGGTTATTAGCTAAATAAATTTTAAAAGTCCCCGCTTTCAACCGGGGACTTTCTATTTATAAGGATGATTTTTTATTTTGCATAAAAATTCAGTGGCACTCGCTCCATCCTATAATGAACTTACCTGGGTTGATACCATGAAGGATGATTCCTTCAAAGTAAAACTATACATAGGTATAGGGCTGTTGCTTACCGTACTGATCAGTTTCCCCTTTTTCTTTCAACACATAGAACTTCGCGAAGGAGCGGTTTTGAATGATGTGGTGCTGGATTATCTTTCACCACGGGATGCTTCTATTCCTATTTTTACCGTCATCTGGACCATGACAGCACTTTTTTTTGTACGTAGTGTACAAAGCCCCACCCTTTTCTTAACGTTTATGTACGGGTTTATTTTGCTTTCGGTAAGCCGCTTTGCTACCATCTCACTTGTAGCATTAAATCCGCCGCACGGGCTCATACCACTTGTTGACCCTATCAGCAATTCGTTCTATGGTAAATCGTTTGTAACCAAAGATCTTTTTTACTCCGGCCATACATCCGCACAATGTCTATTCTTTTTATGCTTTCGTCGAAAACTTGACAGGCTAATTGCACTTTTCTGTACTATTGCAGTCGGTTTTTTGGTTCTGGTTCAACACGTGCATTATACCATTGATGTAATTGCTGCGCCGGTTTTTACGATCATTTGCTATTTCATCGCAAAGAAAATTGTAAATTCGAAGCCAAAATCAATAATAGAACCAATTGAACGTTAAGAGCTTAGTGATGAAAGATCAATTGTTTTTAAATAAAATTGCCTTTGCCAGGTTATAAAAAGTACAAAGCCATGAACAAACTGCAAGTACCGCATTTCACTCTTACAGATAAGCTAACACAGGAACAATTAAATTTTTTTGATAAAAACGGGTTGATCATTTTCAAAAATTTTATCAACAAAGAAACCGTTGACCTTTTCATTAAAGAAACACAACGCATCGAAAAAGAGTGGCTGGATGCAGGCATTGATAAAATGAATGGAATTCCACTGAAATTTGGAAAAGACGAGAATGACAATAAGGTTATCCAAAGATTGTGTTTTGTATCGCAGCACAGTACTGTTCTTCATGAATTTCTGCAAGATCCCCGCTTCCAGGCTTTGTTAGATTTGGTAAGGCCTTACGAAGGCCGCATAGGCGAGGATGAAAAGGACGGGCTGGTTCTTAATAATTACATCAGAACACCCAATAGTGCTTTCTCGCAAATGGGCTGGCATACCGACAGCCCAAGAGACCTTTTTCTGGGACAACGCATTATGCCAATGCTGAACGTGGGCATTCACCTTGACACTGTTCCTTTCGAAAATGGTGGTTTGCGTGTACTACCCGGTACGCACAAACAAGGCATGCTTCGTTTGTTGTTTGGCAAGAAATATTTTATTGATCACAAACCTGATCCAAGAGAAGTGGGTTTGGATATTGAAGCCGGTGATCTTACCGTTCATGATGGCCGCCTGTGGCATCGTGTGCAGCAATCGCCTTTTTATGGTGAAAAAAGCAGGCGCCGCGTAATGTACGTTCCTGTAGTAACAGGTAAGTACATGCCAAAAGACAAGAATAGCAAAACGCCTTTCTATCACAGGTTTGCTTCCACTGTTCAGAATTAATCAAACACCATGTCATTTGCTTTAATTACAGGTGCCAGTAAGGGCATAGGGAAGGCTATTGCACAACAATTAGCCGCCCGGAAAAAGAACCTGCTTTTAGTGGCTCGCAATGAAGCTCAGTTGCAGGAATTATGCAACCAGCTTCAAAAGGACTACAAGGTTGAGGCGCATTATTTAAGTATTGATCTTTCGCAAAAAGAGGCTGCTAAAAATGTATGGAACTGGTGTTATCAAAACAATTACACCGTTGATGTTTTAGTCAATAATGCCGGTTATGGCTTAAGCGGCGCCTTCGATAAATATTCTTTGGAAGAGCACCTGAACATGATGCAACTGAACATGAATGTGGTGGTTGAAATGATCTACCATTTTTTGCCCGGATTAAAAAAACAACCAAAGGCTTACATCCTTAATATTGCCTCTTCTGCGGCTTACCAGGCCGTTCCTTTTTTAAGTTTGTATGCAGCTTCAAAGTCTTTTGTATTGCAGTTTTCAAGAGGTTTACATCTTGAATTGAACAACACAAACGTATCAGTAACCTGTGTTAATCCCGGGGCTACAGATACAGCTTTTGTTGACAGGGCCAACATAGGAACAAAAGGTTTGGAGTTGGCTAAAAAATTCAATATGCGTCCTAATGAAGTAGCCAGGATTGCAGTTGAAGGAATGTACAAAGGGAAGACCGAAGTAATTACGGGCTTTTTGAACAAGGTTGGTGCTGCACTGGCCTGGTTGTTACCTAAAAAGACGATTGAAAAAGCTTCAGCAAAAATTTATCAGTAAGATTAAGAAGGAGTAACATTTCTTTTTAGATTTTCTCCTATATTTGCAACCCAAAATACTGGCCCCGTAGCTCAACTGAATAGAGTATTTGACTACGGATCAAAAGGTTCCAGGTTTGAATCCTGGCGGGGTCACAAAAAAGGTTCTACAATCAGTAGAGCCTTTTTTATTTTCATTTTCAACAATTAAAACAACTCACCTTCATGACCTCATGAAGGAGGCGGGCTTGTAGTTAAGCAATCTGAGCCTGTACTTAATTTTCTGAAAATACTAATGCATTTGGCTAACGACATTCTTTAGGTAGGCAATGTGCCTTCCTACTCTTTTTTCTTTTAAGCCTTTGTTGATAGCATACTGTAACAAGAATAAACCTGCATAGGTGCTGAGACGCAGCCAAAGAGAAAGTGCATGCCATTTGTCGAGCATGCGGTAGTGTTGAAAATACGGCACAACTTCTACTAACAATACAAAAAAGAGCAATACACAGCGTAGACCTACTAATTCAAGGCTGGCTCTTTTTTCAAGCTGTGCAATTTGCTTTTCAAAATTTGCTTTCACACTAACATCCATTGTCTGCATATCCTTTACAATGCGGTAATTGTAATAGGCGAATAATATAACGCCAGCGCAAAAAGCAATGTAGCACCAGAATAATACATTGGATAACATCTTATGAATGACCCGTTGGTTTACAACGAGCAGCATCAAAGGGATTACCATCATTGCTACCATTTGTTTGCGATAGGTGCGTTTTAAAGCCGCCAGGGGGCCATAGCTTTTATGTTGTACCAGTTCCATAACGTTTGTATCTGCTTTGTTTTGAGCAGGCGTTTCTTTCCACATTTGTTTTAATTCATCAAGTTCCATATAAATTGATTTTTGTGATGTGGCGTAATTTCTCTTTAATGCGGTTCATCTTTACCCGCAAGGTGCCGCTGCTAATACCCAATATTTCTTCCATTTCTTCATAGCTGCGCTCTTCCAGGTATAACATAACAATAGCCCTTTCTATTTCGTTCAACTGTCCGATAGCCCTGTATAATTTTTGCAATTGTTCTTCTGCTGCATCCGCATCCGTATCAGCTATGTTAGCTGGCAAGGCTTCCGGTTCGTAAGAATGAATAAAGTCCTTCTTCTTTCTTAAACCATTTATTGAAGTATTGATGGCGACCCTGTACAGCCAGGTGCTCGCCTTTGAATCTCCGCGAAAGCGGGGAAACGCCTTCCAGAGTTGCATAACAATATCCTGGAAAAGGTCTTCCCTGTTGCTCCGCGTGTCAGCATACATGCCACACACTTTGCGTAAGAGCATCTCGTTGTTTCTTACCAGCAGTTCAAACTGTTTGGCAATATCATCTTGTTGCAATGGGACTATTTAGAATATAAGTCACAACTTAAAGCGTTTTGTTACGGGCCTTCAAAAATAATTTCAAAACAAATAGTTCGGTAAGTGTAACAAAAAACAGCAATTCTCTACTGATAAGGAAAATTAAATCATGAGTTCACATACCGCCGTTATCTTTTCGCTACTTCTTATTATTCTTATTGTTGTAAAAAGAAAAAGAAGCGGGCAGTAAGTTTTATTTCTTAACTAATTAATTGTCTATGCTGTACTTTTTATATTTCTGCCTTTTGTTGTTTTTCTGGCTTTGGCTTTTTTAACGGTTCTGCACTGCTAGTCTTAGACGACACATCTCGCCTATAAAAGCTGGCAATGTTTATGGCCGGCTGTAATTCTTACTTACATTTTTAAAAAAGTTCTGGTTAAGGTAATTGTTTATAAAGTAATACAGGCCGCAAAACAATAGCTCTTCTACTCTGTTTAGCCCTTACGGTAAATGCAGCCCAAAGTAGCAACACAATGAAGAAATGAATGAGAAATGTACGATAGAAACTTGTTTTACAAAGGCCTAAAAAGAAAAAGGCTGGATAGACATCCTGCCTCGTTTTAAAATCCAATATCCTATGAAAAACCGAGACAAAGATGGGGCTGAAAAAGTTAAAAAAAAAGCGTAGAAGTACCCAAAAAAATGGGCTAAGGTAGAAACCAAAGCCCGTTTTAATCCGTACCCTATGAAAACTGCTTTGAAGATAATTATAAATAGTACAAATGGCCCCGAAATATTTTGCACATTTAATTTCACAGACCAAAGCTTTCCATTATGGCAATGATATAATTTACATTCCAAACTGTTTTACCTATTTGCCAGCTAAAACATTCTTGTTAGGTTCTTTGCAGATAGCTGCCTTATGCAAAATCAGCCTTTCACCAGCCATGCTGAAACTCACTTCTATCCAACCATTATACAAACCATCCAGCTTTTGTAGCTGGATAGCAATGAAACGGTGCGAAACATCTTTCCACTGTCCTTCCCAATATGCGGGCAGTGTCATTGTAATAGTTTTTTGAGAAAGAAGGATACTGGAAGCATTATACCAGGTATAGCCTAAAAAAGCGTTTACGGGAATGCGATCAAGGTATCCAAGTACGGGTATGTTCTCTGTATTGTTAACAGGAAGATTAGCATTGAACGATGTAGTAACCATCCATTGTTCTTTATCCTTTTGCTCAATGGGGTCGCCAACTAATTGCGTACTGAAAAGAATATCTTTTTCCCCGTTATCATCCAGATCAAAAGATGCCCCTTTTCCAAAAGCAATACTGCTATCTGCAAAATTTTTATACACCATGGAAGGATGGTGTTCATTAATTGGTTGGGGGTGGTCCTTTTTACATCCGACAATCGCTGCAAAAGCCAGTGCCATCCATATAGCCTTGCTCATGGTTGCTTTTTACTGCAAACTATTATCTGTATAAAAAATACCAATCTTGAAAATGGATGAGTTGTATAAAAGGACGTATAGAGTGTATCTTACAAGTTTACACTAACCTCTTTTGCAACCAGAAGATTGTGCCTACTTGCATTTATTCATAACTTTTGAGCGATATATACGGTGCACCAAAATGAGCCTGTATTAAAACAGCCATGGAAATGGCCTTCCTTTTTCAGTGTAAGGTTTCTCAATTATAATTTCTTCACACCCTTTATCTGATCTTTATTCGCCTCTGTTATACTGATGGCATAGCCGCCACCTGCAGCAACAAACTGCGAAAGTTTTGATTTGTTGTTTACAACAACTTTGCGAATCGTGTATGCTTGTGGATTTGTTTTGTAATCTGCATTGGATGCATCTGCATAAATAGTAGCTACATACTTTTTGCCTGCATCTAAAAAGTCAAAGACAATTCTGGAAGTACGTGAACGTTCTCCACCAACACTCCCTAAAAACCATTTGTTTGTTCCCTTTGCCTTCCTGGCTATCGTAATATATTCTCCTGGTTCTGCTTCAATATATTTACTGTCATCCCAATCAACAGCAACGTCTTTTATAAATTGAAAGGCATCCGCAAACCTGTTATAGTTTTCGGGAAGATCAGCGGCCATTTGTAAAGGACTATACATCGTTACATATAATGCCAACTGGTTGGCAAGCGTACTATTAACGTGAGATTTATTGTCCGGATTAAGTTTGCTGATATCCATCTCAAAAATGCCAGGCGTATAATCCATGGGGCCTCCTATCAATCGTGTAAAAGGAAGTACTGCCACGTGATTGGGCTTTGAGCCCCCAAATGCCTGGTACTCTGTTCCCCTGGCCGATTCATTGCCTATGAGATTTGGATAAGTACGTGCAATACCTGTAGGCCGAACAGCTTCGTGTGCATTTACCATAATATGATATTGAGCTGCCTTTTCAACAGCATATTGATAGTGGTTCACGATCCATTGGCTATAATGATTTTCGCCTCTTGGAAGAATAGGTCCCACATATCCACTCTTTACGGCATCGTACCCGTTTTGCTTCATAAATTTATATGCCGTGTCCATGTGGCGTTCATAATTTCGAACAGAACTAGAAGTTTCATGATGCATGATGACCTTAACCCCTTTTAATTTTGCATATTCTTTCAGTTCCTGCACATTGAAGTCGGGATAAGGTGTAACAAA
>JBQCJM010000259.1:0-2114 GCA_051952715.1 Flavisolibacter sp. | reverse complement strand
TATTGGACGTTCCTCGTTGGATGTTTGGCAATTGCGGGTATTGTTCCTTTCTCAGGATTCTTTTCAAAAGATTCAATTTTGCTAGCGGCCTTCGAACAAGGGAAATCAAACGGGATCTACTACGTTTTATATGGAGTTGGATTGTTGACGGCGACATTAACCGCATTCTATATGTTCCGTCTACTGTTTATTACATTCTTTGGAGGCTTTAGAGGAACGGATGAACAAAAACATCATGTTCATGAGAGCCCTGCTGCTATGACAATTCCGTTGATCGTTCTTGCGATCCTGGCTGTAGTCGGTGGATTCATAAATGTGCCTGCAATCTTTACAAAAGGGGGCGAAAGGTTGACTGAGTTCCTCTCCCCGGTAGTACCAAACGTTGAATCAACCGTTGGGGGCTCAATGGAGTGGATGCTGATGGGATTAACAACGGTGATAGCTGTGGTAGCTATCCTTGTTGCGTGGAGGCGTTACAAAACGTATAGAGAAGAACAACCTACTGCTTTGGGCAAGTTCCTGGAGAATAAATGGTATGTAGATGAGTTATACGACAGCATTATCGTTAAGCCTCTGAATGCCCTTGGTTCCTTTGCTAATAGTACCCTTGAAAAAAGCGGTATCGATGCATTGGTGAATGGCGTTGGAAGAGCAGTTAACTATAGTGGTCGACAATTGCGTTGGCTGCAAAGTGGCCAGGTGGGTAGTTATGTATTGCTGATGGTTGTCAGCATGGTGATATTTTTTGTACTCGAGTTCTTTTTGAAAAAATAACTGTAGCTATTTCGCTAACAAACGATTTATTGAAATTGAAGCTATTGCAAGCAAAAAGAGAAAATTCAAATTTAAGTCTCCCCTTTAGGGGGACAGGGGGAGTCATATGATCGTCTTATTATTGTTTTTGGTCCCGTTGATTGGCGGTTTGCTATCGTTCTTAATTAAGAATGACACGGGAGTTCGTGTTTGGTCTTTGCTGGTTTCATTGGTCGCATTATTTCTCTCCATCGCCTCCACTACGTTTCTGAAATCTGCAGACCAATTGAATTTCCATGCACAATGGATGGGCAACCTGGGAAGTTCATTCTCTTTAAAGCTCGATGGCTTATCCCAAATACTAACCTTACTTACAGCAGTTTCTTATCCTATTATCCTGGTTGCCACCTGGAAAACAGAGTACAGGAAGCCCAATAACTTCTTTGCTTTGATGTTACTTACGCAGGCAGGCCTGATGGGAGTCTTCACGGCGACGGATGCTTTGTTATTTTATTTCTTTTGGGAACTGGCCCTTGTACCTGTTTACTTTTTATGTTCCGGCTGGGGACATGAAAGACGTATTCCGGTCACGTTTAAGTTTTTCATCTACACATTCACTGCCTCGGTAGTAATGCTGGTGGGACTACTCTATTTATATTTTCAAACACCCGACCATTCGTTTTCGATGCAATCGTTTTATGCATTGAAATTACCGGCAGCTACCCAAAGTTGGCTTTTCTGGTTACTCTTTATTGCCTTTGCCGTCAAAATGCCGGTCTTTCCATTTCATACCTGGCAGCCCGATACGTATGAACAATCTCCAACTGCCGCAACGATGGTATTGAGCGGAATTATGGTGAAGATGGGATTATTTGGGCTGATTCGATGGGTGTGGCCCATTTTCCCAACAGCTTTCCATGCATGGGGAGATGTGACGATGAGCATGGCAGTTATCGGTGTTATTTATGCGTCGTTGATTGCAATCCAACAAGATGACCTTAAACGATTGATTGCCTATTCATCTATTGCCCACATGGGTATTATGGTGATGGCAACATTTTCCGAAAGTGCCATCGGCATGCAGGGAGTGTTGATGCAAATGTTCAATCACGGTATCAACATCATCGGTTTATGGGTTGTTGTTGAACTCATAGAAAGGCAATTCGGTACAAGAAAGCTTTCGGAATTAGGAGGTCTTGCTCAAAAAGCTCCTGCACTCGCCACCCTGCTCGTAATCGTGGCACTGGGTAACGTGGCCTTACCTTTGACAAATGGCTTCATTGGTGAATTCCTGATGTTTAACGGCATCTGGAGCACCAATACAGCAAATGCCCACAGGATCATTTTCACTGTGGTGGCTC
>JBQCJM010000258.1:0-18729 GCA_051952715.1 Flavisolibacter sp. | reverse complement strand
ACCGGTTAGTTTATCCACAAATTAACATGCACACTAAAAGAAAAAAGAACCAAAAAAGAAAACTTATAATAGTAGTAGCTTAGTTATGTAATAATCAAAAACAAATCTAAAGGACGGAATACTATTCAGCTACAGAATATTTTTTTACTTTCGTTTTCCAATCGGCTTCAGTTGCCAGGCAGACATTCATCAAATTCCAGCACAGCAGAAAGCCGGTGAACCTTATACGCTTACCCTGCAAGACACAACATTACAGTGTAACTCCCTCTAAGGTTTAATAACTACTCCGCGAAGTTTTACAAAACTTTATCGACAAAATGACTACAGTCATAGAATAGCACTTTGGACTAAAGTAAATTTATGCCGATGAGGAGTGCTTTTACCATATTTCTTTTGGTGCTTATGGTATCCATACAGACACCGTTAGGGCAGCTCTTTAAACTTCCGTTCTTAATGGAACATTACAGAAAACACCAAAAGCAGGACGGTGTTTCTTTCATTGCTTTTCTTTCAGACCATTATGCATCAGACCATAAGGATGCGGATTTACCCGAAGATGAACAGTTGCCGTTCAAAAACGTAACGTTTTACAGTATTGGCTATGCCCTTGTATCCCCAATCCTTCAGACGAATGTATTTGCAACTTTTCCTATCGGCAAGAAAATTGTCTTTTCTGATACTTACACTCCACAACAACATTCAGGAAGTATTTTTCACCCGCCGAGAGTGTAACTGCATAATTTGTTTCATACAAGACTATTTCCTTTTACTTAACCTCAAAAAAATATTTTTATGAATAGTGTTCAAATGCATTTGGCATTAACGCATGTTCCTGTTGTTTTGTCACTGGTAGGGTTGATAATGCTTGCAGTGGCGTTCTTTATAAAAAACGCTACCCTTACAAAGACATCTTACGTCCTCATTTTATTGGCTGGCATTGCAGCCATACCTGTATTCTTTACAGGTGAAGGAACGGAAGAAGCTATTGAAAACCTGCCCGGCGTATCGGAAGCGGTTATTGAACGACACGAAGAAGTGGCAAAGCTGGCAATGATTTCTATTGCTGCAGCCGGCCTACTGGCTTTAGCAGCATTATTTACCTTTAAATGGCAGGTAGCAGCCCGGGTTGTTAAGGTTGTTGTGTTACTACTGGCTATTGCTTCCGGTGGTTTGATGGCACAAACAGCACACCTGGGTGGACAAATACGACACACTGAAATCAGAAGTAGTGTTGCAGTGCAAAATGCCAATGAAAACGGTAAACAAAATGAAGGCAATGCCGGTCAACAGCAAGAAAAGGATGACGATTAATCAACACAATTGTAAGAAATGAAACAACTATTAATAATGGTGCTGGCAATCCTGGTATCATGCACCAGTAAACAAACAGCAGAACAGCATGAAAACAGTGCTGCAAATGATAATGAGAAAAAAGTTGTAACAGTTCCATCAAACAACGGTGCTAAATGGAAAGCTGATGAAGCAACAAAGAAGAATGTTGCAGCAATGGTGCAGGTGGTAAGTGACAGCACCTATGCAGATGCTGGAAAAAGAAAACAACTTTATACGAACCTGCAGACTAAAGTGGATACGCTGGTGAAAGAGTGCAGCATGCAAGGTGCCGAACATGATGCTTTGCATGTTTGGCTTGAAAAAGTGTTGAAGGATTTGAAGGAGTTAAAAGAAGATGATGATGAATACAGTGAAGCTTATGCAGCATTAAAGACTGACATAGAAAGTTTCTATCGGTCATTCGAGTGATCAGGGGAACTCCTGCTTCGGCGGGAGTTCTTTTTTATGCATCCTCATCTCCGGCAGAAGGGCCAACGCACAACATTTTCTTTCGCGACGGGTCTTTCGCCAATACGCAAGCCAATTCTAAATCTCTTTTACATTGTGGTTTTGTTAGGGGAGAGCCACAGAGTAAGCGAAGGGTAACTTCTACCGGCTTGCCAGAACATATTTTGTGGTTTCTATGCAGGTAACCAGTACGCCGCAAATTTTTTCATCTTCTCCTAATGCAGGACTGTAACAGAAGGTCCAGTAGATCTCTTCTACCTTGCCATTGCGGTAAAAAGGTACAAGCTGGTCATAGGCTACTACCGCTTCGCCGGTTACAAAAACCTTTTGCAGCAAAGGCCCGATGATATGCCAGATCTCGCCCCAAATGGTAATGGCTTTTTTACCAATGGCCGGATGCCTTCCATTAACACCAAAGCTTGGCCGGAAGGCTTCGTTATAAAAACAAAGAAACTCCTCGCCCCAAAAAAGAAACATCGGAAAACCTGAATGAAGTACGTTGTACACTGTAATGCGAAGACTTAAAGGCCAGTTGGCAATATCGCCTATTGACGTGTTACACCATTTGTAATTTAATATCAGCTGGCCTATCTCGCCTGTGTTCTTTAGAAATGAAAAATTATCAACCGCATTTTCGTACTCAGTCACTTTCAAGATTATAAATTAATAGTTAATGCTACAAACCTGTATGCAATATTGGAGTAGTGGCGATGCCTTGCCGCAACATCATTTGTTATTAGCCGCTTTACTAAATATACTATAGAAATTTAAGAGTTGCGATAATATTCTTTACACAAAAACCACCTTAACAGGCGTTCGTGCCGTGTGCTGCAATGGCAACGACTAAACTTTGTTTTGCCTGTTGCTATTGTTTGCTTTTTTGTAGCATAGCGTTGTGATTTGTATGCTGCAGCAATCATTCAAAGACCGATTCACTCAGGTAAACGCCGCATAACGGCCATTAACAAAGTATTGCTCTTTCACCGTTGATGGCCGGCTCCAGTCCAATGAAAAAATAGCTTTAACGGATGCAACAAGGTCGTTATAGTTATGCGGCTTAATGAAAAACAGGTCGGCGCCCATTTCGTAAGCCGTATCGATATTGGCAGGTCTCGATGTGCTCGAAAAAATAACAATGGGAATATCCCGCAGCATGGTATTGCTTCTTATATCGGAAAGGCACTCCAGTCCGTTTTTGCAGGGCATATCAAGGTCTAAAAAAATAAAATCGGGAACGTAGTGTTTTAATAATGCCAACAGCTCTTCGCCGTTTTCTACAATGCTTAAAGTAGCGGCAGGTGCAATTTCCACCAGCGCATCTTTTAAAAAATCATGATCGTCGCGATCATCGTCTGCAAGGATAATAGAATTAATGGGTTGATTTTTAAAATCAACTAAGGTCATGGTTCAAGGGTTTGCTTTGTGAAATAATAAAATGGCTGCGCCCTAAAATTAGTGATTTGGCGGCAATAGTTGAGAAGCACACTTTCCGTTAAGGTGTAGTCAGCATATTTACCAAGGCGTATAGACGACCGCAACAACTATCAAAAAAAGCGTTTTATCTAACCAATGTAGCCTTTGGGCTTAAATGCCAATAGGGAGATGAATGATGGTTTAACTTGAAATATCTTTTAAAAAACCTGTAAAACCAACTATCCATGCTTTTCAAGGAATTTAAGTACCAGGACAAGCAAAGCAAAAAGCAAATGCTTTTCAACCACGGTGTTTACCTGGCACAACGGCCACACACAGGCTTCACCATTCTTTTATTCCAGATCGATTCTTTTTACGTAGAAGTTTATTTTGATACCGAAGAAGAACAGATCGGTTATATCAGAACCTTTACTTCGGTTGACGATCTTGAACCTTATTTGCAGCAGGTTGATATCTCCGGTCTTTTAGCTGCTTGCTAATGATGCTTTACTACACATGCATAACAGTAAAGCGTGTGGTTATAAAATTTCAGCAGGTAATAATGCCTGCCTGGTAACTACTCGTCAACATGCGCCATTGATCTTCCTGTCAAAATTTCCTCTTTTTACCGCAACGCTTGCATCACCTTTTGCCCTTAGCTCATGGGCGCACAAACCCATCACTGCCATACACACACGAACATTTTCAGCAACCTTTTACCGCCGCCCCACGTATTTACTTGCACCAGCCCCGCTTTCGTTCCCTGTGACCCTGCCCTTGCATTACTGCATTTATTCATCATTTAAAACTGTTTTATGAACAGATCTATGAGCAAAGTTTTCCATCTGCCATTGACAGGTGCAGCCATTTTATTTTTCTCTTTCTTTAACCAGGGTTGTAAAAAAGAAGCGGCGCCTTCATCAGACCAAACCATCAATGCGCTTACCACACAGGCCCGTAAAAATCCACAATTGCTAAAAGATTTTACACAGGTAAACCTTGTTGCCAACAACGATGAGTATGGTGCGGCCCATGTTGATCCGCATTTATTAAATGCCTGGGGCATTGCCTTTAGCGCTACAGGCATTGCATGGGTTGGATCGCAGGAAGGTCATGTGTCAACCATATACGACAGGGATGGCAACATGCTTGCTGCCCGTCCCGAAGTAGCTATTCCATCTCCCGGCGGTGCTACTGGCGGCAACCCAACTGGTGTGGTTACCAACATCGATCCGAATACGGCAGATTTTCAATTGTCCAACGGACAGGCTGCCCGCTTTTTATTTGCCGGTGTTGATGGCATCATCTCCGGATGGAATGGCGCTGCGGGCAACAATGCTTTGGTGATAGCCAACAATTCATCTACTTCGGCCTACACAGGTATTACCATGGCGCAAAACAACGGCGCTTACTACTTGTATGCCGCTAATTTTCGTGCAGCAAGAATTGATGTGTGGGATAAAGATTTTAATGCCGTGAACATGTCGTTTATGGATGCCAATATTCCATGGGGTTATGCTCCATTTAATATTCAAAAAGTAGACGACAAGCTTTACGTAATGTATGCCAAAGTAGGCGACGATGGAGAAGAAGATGCAAACCCGGGCAATGGTTATGTGGATGTGTATTCTACAGGCGGCATGCTTGAAAAAAGATTCATCTCCCGCGGACAACTGAATGCACCGTGGGGTGTGGCACATGCACCTGCAAGCTTTTTTACTGATGAAAGCGGGCAAAGCCAGGAAGCCATACTGGTGGGCAATTTGGGTGATGGACGCATTAATGCTTATAGTATGAATGGAAAGTTTTTAGGACAGTTAAGGTCGCATGGCAATCCTATAATTATTGAAGGATTGTGGGCTATTTCATTTCCACCTGCTACATCTACCATTGATCCTAACCGGTTATACTTTGCCGCCGGCCCCGATGATGAAGAAGATGGACTGTTTGGCTACATCACTAAATAGACTACGTTATTACATCCTATAGAAAACATGAAAGCAAGGTTTTCCTGATGAAGATCTTGCTTTATTATGTTTGAGTTTGCTGGCATACAATCGCATGGCCCGTCTTTTGTAAACAGTATGGGAAAAAACATTATGTCAGGTTACCACGAATATAAAAATTGCATAGAAGCATGTTTGCGTTGTGCAGCTATTTGCAATCACTGTGCTTCATCGTGCACGCAGGAAGCAGATGTAAAGATGATGGCCCGCTGCATTCAATTAGATATGGAATGTGCTACGGTATGTTATGCTGCGGCACAACTTATGAGCCTGGGCAGTGAACAGGCAAAAGAGTTTTGCAGGATCTGCGCTGCTATTTGCGAAGCCTGTGGCGCCGAGTGTGGCAAACATAACAACGAACATTGCCGGGAGTGTGCAGAAGCCTGTAAGCGTTGTGCAGAAGAATGTAAAAAGATGGCAGCATAACCGTTAATGTTCCAGTTTGCTCAATATGAAGGCAGCTAAAAAACCAAGCACCGTTATAAATCCAATAAGGTTGTGTGCTTCTTCATAAGCTTCAGGGATCATGGTGTTGCTTAGCATGGTTAAAATAGCCCCTGCTGCTACCGCTACCGTTGCAGCAATAATATCGGGAGGAAAATGGCGAAAGATAACATAACCTGCCAGCGCAGCTATACCGGATAGAATGGCAATGGCACTCCAAATGCCAAAAATATATGTAGATGACCTACCTGCTTTTTTCATGCCTGATGTGCTGGACAAAGATTCGGGAACATTGGAAAGGAATATGGCAATAACGGCTGCCATGCTTACTGCGCCCCCATGTATTATGCTTACGCCAATAGCAATGGACTCGGGAATGCCGTCAATCAACGCACCGATGGCAATAGCCAGGCCGCTGCCGGGGTTTTCCGTTTCGGTAGGTTGTTGCCGCCCCGATCTTTTTCTGTGCTTGGCTCCCTTTTTACTTAATAAATAGTTAGCCAGTGAGTAGATGACAGCACCTAAAATAAATCCTGTGGCGGCAGCATCAAAGCCGCCTCTTTTGTAAGCATCATCCATGAGTTCAAAAGCAAGGGCAGCAATTAACACACCGCTTCCAAAAGCCATGATAATGGCAATGATCTTTTGCGGTACTTTGGTTAAATAGGCTATGGCTGCACCAATAAGCAGCGCCGACCCCGAAACGAGTCCCCAAAAGCTTGCCTTTAACCACAAAGGAATAACCAGTTCCAGCATAACAGATATTGACTTTTCAACACAATAAACATGCCTTGGCAGTTGAACAAACCCGTCATTTGTACAGCCATAACTGCTATGTACCAACGAAGCTCATTGTCGTAACGGGCATAATTATTTTGAAAGTTCAGGTATTCATCGAGCATTGTATGAAAGATTGGGCAGAATACATTACCAAACATTTAAGCAGTTTTGTAGAAGTGCTGGCTGCCTTTGTTATTGCTGTGGCCCTGCTGCAGTTTTTGTATCGCTATCTTACCAACCTCAGAAGGCCTGATGTGGAAAATGCGAATCAAACCATTCGCATACAGTTTGGAAGTTCACTAACCATTGCACTGGAACTGTTACTGGCCGCCGATGTGTTAACTACAGCCATTGCACCCACCTGGGATGATATTGGAAAGCTGGCCGCCATAGCCACATTACGTACCGCATTGAACTATTTTTTAGAAAGGGAATTGAAAACCACTACGGAACATAATAAGCAACCAGCAAAAGCAAAGTGATCATGAAACTACAGTGTTATGCAATCTAACAGTAAACAAAAAGAATACAGCTTTCCGCAAAAAGTATGGATAGCAGGTGGCATTGTAGCACTCATGGTCGTATTGCTGCTTTTACTGAAAGCCACCTTCAGTGTTTTTATGCTGATACTTGCCGGTGTGTTGATTGCCATATTCTTCCATGGATTGAGTGGCTGGATGGAAAATAAAACGAAATGGAAGGCTTCGGTGTGCCTGGTTATTTCTGTTATCGGCACATGCATACTTATTGTTCTTTTGTTTTGGTTACTGGGTGCAAAAATTCAGGCACAGATAGCCGAGTTGAGCGACACTTTACCCACTACCATTGAAAATGCAAAAGCGCAATTGGATAAATCGGCATTAGGACAAAAAGTAGTTGAAAAAATATCATCTCCCAAAACACAAAAAAAGGCAGAGGCTGTTGTACAAACTTTTTTCAAAAGCACTTTCGGCATATTGGGCGATCTGTATGTTGTGCTTTTCCTCGGCATCTTTTTTACGGTTTCACCCAAGCAATATAAAAAGGGAATAGTGGCGCTTGTTCCTCAAAAGGCGCAATCAAAGGCTGATGAAGTGCTGACTAAAATAGCCGTCAATTTAAAGAAGTGGCTCAAGGGTAAAATATTTGCCATGTTCGTTGTTTTTATTCTGACGGCCATTGGTCTTATCATCATTGGCTTGCCTATGTGGCTAACGCTGGCATTAATAGCCGGCATTCTCAATTTCATTCCCAATTTCGGTCCGTTGATTGCAATGATACCGGCTGTATTGATAGGCCTGATGCAAAGCCCTTCCACTGCCGCAGTTGTTGCAGGGCTTTACATTTTAGTGCAGGTAACCGAAAGCAATTTTATTACACCCAAGGTGCAGCAAAGACTGATCAATATTCCACCGGCACTGATCATCATTGCGCAGTTATTGATCTCACCATTAACAGGGGGGTGGGGCCTTGTATTGGCAACGCCGCTGATGGTGATCATTATTGTTTTGGTGCAACAATTATATATAAAGAAGGAAGGGTGAGGATGGTCGTATACAGGTATTTGTACTAGGGGGTTGTAATAATATTAAGACGATTGTGGTTCTTCTTTCAAAGTATCTTCTAAATAACCTTTCTTCAACTGTTCGTAAAAAGAATGCTTATCCACCAGCAATGCAGCAATATTTGAGATGAGTGCAGCTATCATCAGGTGAAAAATAACACTGTGCCGGTCGGTCATCTCTAATACTAAAATGGCCGACGTAAATGGCGTACGGGTAACACCGGTTAAAAAGCCAACCATGCCGCTTAAAATTAAAATGTTAGCGTTGGCGCCTGCAATATCAAAGACACTTGAAATGAAAGCGCCTACCGATGCCCCTGCGCCTAATGCCGGTGCAAATACGCCGCCTGCTGCACCTGTATTGAAACAAATAATAGGGCCTATCATACGCAATAACATGGTGTCCCACGACACATGTTTTTGATCGGTAAAAAGTGTGGTGTTCATTAATATCTTTCCCGAACCCAAAATAGCATCGTTTAAAAAATAAGCAGTAAAGGCAAATACAAAGCCCGCCGCAAGCACAAACAACACTGATCTTTTGTAAAAAACAGATCGTTTCCACTTCATCATTTTCAAAATGGCTTTGCTTGTCAGCCCGCCCATAATGCCTGCGCCAATAGCTGTAACAGCCACCGCTACAAAAATGGAAAAACCCAGGCCCTGTACATTAGGATACCCCAGATACAAATAGGGGCCTAACAAGCCTTGCGCTGTTAAACCCGCAATGATCACAGCAGAAAAAAGTGCTGTACGAAAATGGCGAACGTGTGTTCTGGCCAGTTCTTCCACTGCAAACACAACGCCGCCAAGCGGCGTATTAAAAGCAGCAGCCAAACCCGCTGCAGCACCGGTAAGAATAAAACTTTGCTTTGACAATTTTGGCCATGAAGCCGGCGTGGCCTTATTGATCATACGAAAAATAGAACCCGCTACCTGTATGGTAGGACCTTCGCGGCCAATGGCGCCACCACCCAATACCATAAACAAACTGGAAGCTATTTTAGTGATCATGATGCGGAAACTTAATAGCCTGCCTATTTTATTTTCATGTTTTGGCGAGGCCAGTTCAATAGCTGCCATTACCTGCGGAATGCCGCTGCCTTTTGCATTGGGTGCAAACAATTGTACGACGTACCATGCAAGAAAAAAACAGACCGGTGTAATGATGAAAATGGTCCATTGATGCCAGTGCAATGCCGATTGCAATAAGCTTTCCGATTGTGCAAACAGCTTTGTGTAAGCAACAGCCACTAAGCCTGTCAGCAAAGAAGCGATCCAAAAAGGGATCGCCAGCAGCACGTTGCTTTTTATTTTATCTGTTACAATTAAATCAAAAAAGAATTTTCCATTTGCTCTAAGCTTGCCAAACCATTCTTTCATGCTGCAAAGTAAAAGGAGTTAAATTGAAATTGAAGTGTAAGAAAATATCAAATGGCAGTTGAGCATTTCATTAAGCGGATAACCGCTATTTATTTTTCCTGTTTCCACAGTTATCAGAATGCTGTTGCAGGCTCGTGGTCAATTAAACAAGTGAACTGCTGTTTACATTACATTCTCATCGTGATTTACAGGCAGCACTTCAATTTGTGAACCTTATAAAAAGAAGGTTGCTGCGCTAACCCATTATACGGCAAAGCATTTTGGCGCATGGTTTTTGTGGTAGAGGATCATTGGGGAACCGTGTAAATTCTAATATAAATCTAATGTTGTTTTAATCGCCTGCTATAGGCCAGGTCTTAGCTTTCAAATTAATCAATACAATAACTAATGCTAAATGACAAAAGACTCTTTATTGTATCTAACCGCCTGCCCGTTAATGTTACCGGCGAAGAAGATGCAGTGCAGATACAGCCGTCATCGGGCGGGTTGATCACAGCTATCAACAGTTATTTGCAAAATGGCCATAACGAATTTTCTGAAACTTTTTGGATAGGTGTGCCGGGTTGCAATAAAACTTCGTGGAATAAAGCCATACGCCAGTTGCCGGATTCGACTTATATATACATTCCTGTTTTTTTATACAAAGAGCAATACGAAAAATATTACAATGGTTTTTCCAATTCTGTGCTGTGGCCGTTGTTTCACTATTTTCCTTCGTATGCCGAATATAAACCTGAATATTACGATCATTATCAAAAAGCCAATGAAGTTTTTTGTGAAGTGATGGTGCGCCGGTTACGGCCCGGCGACACTGTTTGGATCCATGATTACCATTTGCTGCCTCTGGCGCATTTGTTACGTGAGGCCATACCCGAACTGACCATTGGCTTCTTTTTGCACATACCTTTCCCTTCATTTGAAATTTTCAGGTTACTGCCTACCAGCTGGCAGCAGCAATTGCTGAAAGGAATGTTAGGCGCCGACCTTATAGGATTTCATACCATTGATTATGCATCGCATTTTTTACAAAGCATACAAATGGCATTGGGTGTAGATAATGAACGCAACATTCTTCGCTACAATAACCGTTTGATCAAAGTAGATGTGTTTCCTATCAGCATTGATTATAAGCACTTCAACAACGCTTACGACGATAAAAAAGTGGTGAGCATGCGGGAATCTTTGCTTGAAAAAATTAAAGGCCAGCAAATCATCTTTTCTGTCGACCGGCTTGATTATACCAAAGGTGTGCACAATCGTTTAAGAGCATTCGAACTGTTTTTGAAGCAAAATCCCGAGTATCGCAACAAAGTTGTGTTTGTTATGGTTATTGTGCCATCGAGAGATACCATTCCAAAATACGCCGAAAGAAAACGCATCATCGACGAAATGATCAGCCAGATCAACAGCCGCGTTGGCAGCATTCACTGGCAGCCTGTTATTTATCGCTATAGTAGTTTGCCCTTTGAAGAAATGGTGGCCTTATATACCTCTTGCAACCTGGCTTTGATAACGCCATTGCGTGACGGGATGAACCTGGTGGCAAAAGAATTTGCAGCCAGCAGGAAGGATAAAAAAGGCGTATTGGTGCTGAGCGAAATGGCAGGTGCTGCAAGAGAGTTAACCGAAGCGCTTACCATCAATCCAAACGATGTGCTGGAAATAGCCCATAAAATAAAAGAAGCATTGGAAATGGATGAACAGGAGCAGGCCATGCGAATGGAAACCATGCAAACAAGAATTAAAAATTATGACGTGCAAATATGGGCTGATGATTTTATGAATGAACTAAAAAATATTAAACACAAGCAAGACAGCTTCCAGGTAAAATTTATAGACCACTTATCAAAACGTGATCTATATGATGCTTACCGGCACGCAAAAAAACGTTTGTTGCTACTGGATTATGATGGCACTTTGGTTCCCTTTGCTACCAACCCTGATATGGCTTTTCCCGACAGGTCTTTATTGCATTTGATAGAAGACCTGTCTACAAAAGAAGGTAACGATGTATTTGTAATAAGTGGCCGGAACAGCGGCTGGCTTGACAGGTATTTTGGCACCATGCCAGTGAATCTTATCTCGGAACACGGTGCAAGGTTTAAGTGGAAAAATAAAAACTGGGTAACACAGGTGCAAACACAAAGCGAATGGAAGCAGCAGGTGCACCACATTATGGAGATGTATGTGCGGCGTTGTGCCAACAGCTTTGTTGAAGAAAAAGATTTTTCCATTGTCTGGCATTACCGCAATGCCAATGCAGAGCAGGGAAAACTGAGAGCATTGGAATTGATGAGCGAGTTAAGCGAATACACCCATCACCGGCAGCTGGAAGTGCTTACGGGAAATAAAATTATAGAAGTACGCAATAGCGGTACAGATAAAGGAACAGCCATTAAAAAAATACTGGACAGAAGTGAATACGATTTCATTTTTGCCGTTGGCGATGACAGAACCGATGAAGACATGTTTAAGCAGCTGGCGCAAAAGAAAAACAGCTTTACCATCAAGGTGGGTTCCGAGGCATCATATGCACACTATAATTTGCACACGCCGCAAATGGTAGTTTCCTTGCTGGAAGGGATGAATCATTTATCGGTCATGTCTTCGGTGCCTGTTTAGTTCTATGGTAGGAGCTGGCTATAGGATTTAAAAACCCTCAATGATAATTTTCACTGAGTCTGTCTTTACTCTCTGCTTTAGCCAGCTTCCCAGTTTTTTTCTTTCGGTAGCAGAAATGCGTTTTGAGAATTTGCCGGTGAATAAGGTAACCGTGTCTTTATTAGTGGAGTCAACGTTATAAACAATTACCGGCATCAGCGAATAGCTTTGCAAGGTTGGATAAAGCGCTGCCATTTCGGTACGTATATCAGGCATTTCTATTTGCAGCTTATTAAGTTGTTGCGTCAGCGTATCGGTTTTTTCTTTTTGAAAAACATCTTCCAATATACTGGCCTTTATTTGTGCCAGGTCAATTTCCTTTTTGGCGTCAAGCCCCTGGTGAATGGTTAGCTTTGTACTGGTATCTATACCGTATAACGGCATGCGCTGTTTCAAAGAGTCCACAACTTCCGGAGCCAGTTCCTGGCCTATTAACAATAATTCAATTGAACGTTGAGAACCATCTATTTTATAGCTGCGGTTTACCACCTGCGTTCGCTGAAAATGAAATTCCTTTTGCACAAAGTTTTTGGCATTGCTTTCAAAAAAACTACGTTGTACAATTTCGTAGGCCAGGTAAATGCTTGGTAGCGTAGTTAAAATAACAATGATAAATATGGAACGTGTAACTCTTTTTTCATTTTCTTTTGAAGCAAATTCTTTCTTATGAAAATGAAGATGTTTTACAATTAAAAAAGTGGCAAGGCAAATAAAAAGACTATTGATGAAGAATAAATAAATGGCGCCAAGCAGGTAAAGCCAGTTGCCTGTGGCCAGCCCAAAACCCGCTGTGCACAAGGGCGGCATCAAGGCCGTGGCAATAGCTACGCCGGGAATAACGTTGCCTTTTTCTTTTCTTGTTCCCGCTACAATACCTGCAAGGCCCCCAAAAAAAGCTATGAAAACATCCCACAGCGAAGGCGTGGTACGTGCCAGCAGCTCGGAGTTCGCATCGTGCAATGGTGTTATCGAAAAATAAATAGCAGAAGTGGCAATACTGATAAATGCTGCAATGGTTAAGTTCTTAACGCCTTTTTGCAAGAGTTCAAAATCATTGGTTCCAATAGCTAATCCAATACCCATAATAGGACCCATGAGGGGAGAGATGAGCATGGCACCAATAATAACGGCGGTTGAATTTACATTCAGGCCAATGGACGCAATGAAGATGGCGAAGATGAGTGTCCAAAGATTGGTGCCCTTGAAATGAACTTCCCGCTTAATACTTTCAACAATAAGTTCCTCATCGGCCTTGTCTTCATTTAAATTAAAGCGGTCGTTAATAAAATTTTTTATGATCGTAAGAGGGTTTGCCATTTTATAACAAGCAATAGTGCTTTGCTAAACGGTTAAAGTGTGGACAATATAAATTAAATGATAGTATGTTGCACGTAACATGCGCTGGAAACATTATTGAGGCGTGAACTTATATCTTGAATGCAAGGTAAAATTGATTTTTTGTTACGATAAAGCCGGCACTCCAATTCTTTTAATAGAGAGTACCGGTGCTTTAGAACAGTTAAGGATCTTCTGCGTATGTGGCCCTAAAAAATCAGGCTTGGTTACAACGTCCAGAACCGAAGTAACAATAACGAGATCGGGACTGATTTGCTGAACATATACCAAAACATCTTCTGCAATGGATAGACCCATTCCCCATACAGGCCTGGTTTTTACTTTGTCTGTTTCTAATTGTTCTTTTATTTCTTCAATTACTTTTTCCAGCAAACTGGTTTGCCGCTCAACCGTTCCATAAGACAGGCCCAGTACATCCATAAATGATGAGGATGATAAGAAGTGACAGGCAACATCGTAGCGTAATAAAGCACCGGTTATAGGCCTTACAGGAAATACAACTTTTTTGAAAGAAAGATATTTCCTGTTGGGCGGTACAATAAGCACAGGGCAGGAAGAATGTTTTGTAACGTTATAAGTATTGCTGCCAATGAACCCGCTTCTGAAACCCGAAGCGCCATGCGTACCCATTACAATAAGATCGGAGCGGTGTAAGAGAGAATTTTTTATAATGGTTTCAGTAACGTTACCTTCCGATTGAATGATCTTGGTTTTTATACAGCTTTCCTGTTGAATAGTTCCAGCCAAAGCCGTAAGCACATTAGCCGAATTGGTCAGTTCATCCACGTGTAAATTGGTTTCATCAGTTGTATGTAAAACAGGCTCAATTACGTTGAGAAGCAGTATGGTGGCGTTGTGTTTTTTTGCAAGTGCTACAGCAGTATCCAAAGCATTCAATGAAGTTTGGCTAAGATCAAGTGGTACAAGAATTTTTTGTATGGTGAAAGGGTTCATAATTACTGCGTTTTAAATTGACACGTGGCTTTTTTGGCTAGTGTTTGCCGCAAGACATTTTTCAGTTCGATGTTAACAGATAACACAGAATCATTCTGTACCAATAGTTCCCGGTTCTCTTTTGATACGACCTTTTGACTATATAAAAATTCCGACACGATAATGAGTAGAAACAATCCGGTAATAATGGAATGTTCACGGGACTATCACTAGGTGCAAGTTCTCAAATGCCGTTTAGAGGGTTGTTAATGTGAGATTAGAATGAGATTAGAATTATAAAGGCTGTAAAGACTGTGCTGCGGGAAGCTGGATAATAAATGTGGTTTCTTCTCCCATTTCAGAGCTTACCTGTATAACACCTTTGTGTAATTTGATAATGCGTTTGGCAAGCGATAAGCCTAATCCAAATCCACCGGCTGTGCGGTTTTCTTCGATCCTGTAAAAAGGCTGGAAAATGCTTTCCAGCTCTTCCTGCGGAATACCATTGCCTTTGTTTTTTACAGCAATAAAAAGATCGTTTTCCTGCGCCTGCAGGCTTACCAGGGCACGGTGGTCGTCGGAATATTTGCAGGCGTTGATCACAATATTTTTGATGGCGGTAGATAGCAGGGCTTCATTACCAAACACAAATAATTTTCCCTCGTCTTCCGGCAGGTCTTCAAATTGCAGCTGAACAGAATAAGAAGGATCGATCTTCACCACTTCGGCCGGTAAGCCCAAAACAATTTCATCCAATCTTAAAAGATTGATATCAAGCCCGCCGCTGTTGCCCGATGCTTTTGCAAATTCAAGCAGGGTTTGTGTCAGCTTGATCATGTGCTGCACATCCTGGTAAATGGATTGCATGACGGCCTGGTATTCGGCGGCTTCGCGGTTGCGTTGCAGCGCTACTTCCAACTGGCTGGAAATGGAAGTGAGTGGCGTGGACAATTCATGCGAGGCATTGGATATGAACCGGCTTTGCAATTCAAAGCTTTCCTGCAGCCGGTTCAGTAGTTCGTTCATGGTGTGTGATAGCTGGTACCATTCATCACGGGCAGAACCTGTTTGAATGCGCCTGGTAAGGTTTTGTGCAGAAATTTCGGCAACGTCCTCGCTTATCTTTTTGATCGGCCTTAGCAAGCCTGCCGAAAAAATATAACCACTAACCAAAACAAAAATGTTGCCCACCAAAAAGCTTAGCACCAGGATCTTTAGCAGGCTTTTCAAATTATTTTTCCCATCGGTATCTTCTCCTGCAGTGATCACCACGATCCTGTTGTTGCGGTCTGTATAATGGTAGGCTATGGCTTCTTTATTGCCGTCAACAAAAAAATAGCTTCCATTGAACCTTGCGTTGTCCAGTATCTTTTGCGTAAGGTGCAGGCTATCTCCCGGCATGTCGCTGTAATTATAGATCCTGTTGTTATGGTAATTATACGCCTGCACTACTTTATTTTGTAACGAAAGGGTAGTGGAGGAGTCGATGCGCTGCACCAGCTCTTTGGTAAATATTTCTTTTTGGCTCAGCAGGCGTGCCGTGGTGATGGCCCGGTTGGTAAGCCTTCCTTTAATGGTGCCGATTCTTTGCTGGTAAGAAAAATAGTAAATGCTGCCGCAAACAATGCTGAGGATAAAAAAAGCAAGCAACGAAAACAAAAAAGTAATGCGCAGGCGTACAGGCATAGGTCAACCATTTTCTTTTAAAATATAACCCATGCCCACCTGGGTTTGAATCAGCTTTTGACTAAAAGGTTTATCCACTTTATTACGAACATAATTAATGTACACGTCTATTACATTGGTATTGGTATCAAAATCAATATCCCACACATTGACTGCTATATCGGCCCTGGACACCACTTTGTTTTTATTACGTAAAAGATACTCCAATAATTGAAATTCTTTAGCGGTAAGGTTAATGGGTTGGTCTTCACGTTTTACTTCCTTGCTGTCTAAATTCATTTCAAGATCGCCGGCCTTTAACACATTGCCTACCGGCAAATGCTGATCCATGGTGCGTTTCAGCAGTACACGTATCTTCATTTGCAGCTCCTTAAATTCAAAAGGTTTGATGATGTAATCGTCGGCGCCTGCATCGTAGCCTTCAATCTTATCGTTGAGCGAACTCAAAGCCGTCAGCATAATAACAGGAATATGCGGGTCTTTAGCCCTTATTATTTTGCACAATTCGTAGCCGTTGATGCCGGGTAAGTTAATATCGAGTATCACCAGGCTGAAAGGATGCGTTTCAAAAAGTTTCAATCCAATGTTACCATCATACGCCACTTCTACATAATAGCCGTTTTCACTAAGTCCCAGCTTTAAAGTATCTGCTATTTTTTGCTCATCTTCTACTATCAATATTTTGCGTTCGTCCACGTTGTAATGTTTAAGGTTAATGGTTGTTGGTAGTTAGGAAATGGTGAATGGTTTATAGTTCATAGTTCATGGTTCATTGTTCCTTGTCCCTTGTTCCTTGATTCTTGCTTTTTATTTCTTGTACCTTGATTCTTATCTCTTAGCTCTCAACTCCAAACTCTAAACTCTCTACCCCCCGGCAATTTACAAACTTCATATCCAGCAGCTTCAACTTCTAATTGCATTCTAATGCTACCCTAATCCATCATTAATAAAGGCATTATAGATTTATGTTTTTAAAGCACACATGTCTTTTTCATTCAAAACCATATTAGTACCGGTAGATTTTTCTGTGAACACAGAAGTGGCTATTAACAAGGCGCTGGAAGTGGCGGATAAGGATGGGGCTACCATTCATTTGCTGCACGTTGCCAATAATGCAAAACCCGGTTTTTCACTCGCCGATAATAAAAACCCCGATCTGCCATTTGTTTCACCTTCGGCGGATGAAATGATGAAGCAATGGAAAAGCAGTATTCAGCAAGCTACACCGCATGCAGTGTACAACTGGATACAGCGGCATTCATCTGTACAATTAAGTATTGAAGAAAAAGCATTGGAGTTGAAACCAGACCTCATTGTCGTTGGCAAAAAATCGAACCATTCCTGGTTCCCTTTTTTAAATACGGTCATCACCAGCGAACTGGCCGAAACAACCGGCAGCGCCGTGCTTACCGTAAAACCCGGCTCTTTGCACAGCAAGATGAAAACACTGGTGGTGCCCGTGTCGGAAGACATTCCGAAACTTAAAATGGAAATGATCGCTGCTTTGTGCAAAAAAAGCAAACTGAAAGTGCACCTGGTGAGTTTTGTCAATGGCGATAATGTGCCAGCAGGCTTTTCGGCCCCTGCCTTATTAAAAGTGTACCAATGGCTGAAAGATATTTTGCATTGCCCTGTGGAATATGCCGTAGTGCATGGCACTAACAAGGCTAAGGCCATATTGATGTACGCCGAAAAAGTAAATGCCGATATTTTATTGGTGCATCCAACTACGGAAACAAAACTGGGATGGATGAACAAACATATTTCCGACGTGCTGCCACCGGCTTCCAAGGTGCAGGTGTTGGCAGTTCACCATCTCGACTAATCATTTTAAACCTGAAAATCAAAAACATGAAAAGCATACTTCTTTTTACCAGTTTATTTATGGCGGCGGAGGCGCTGCATGCGCAGTCGGTGCAGGAGGGTAACCAGTTATTTTATTACGAACGTTATCAAAGTGCAGAAAACAGTTTTCATAATGTATTAAAGCAGCAACCCGATAATGCAGAAGCATGGTATGGCTTGACAGCAGCGTACCTGGCAGAAGACAAGCTGGCCAAAGCAGCAGACAGCCTGCACCTGGCGCCTGCAAGTGTTTACGAACAGCCTTATTACGAAGTGGCTTATGGCGCCGTGCTGCTCAATGAAAATAAAAAAGACAGTGCTGCCATTTACTTCAACAAAGCTTTAAAACAAACAAAGGAAAAAGACGAAAACATTTTGGGTGCCGTAGCGCAGGCCGAGGTGTTGAGCAAAAATGGTGATGCCAATTATGCAGTAGAACTGATCAACAAAGCCATTAAAAGAGACAAGAAGAATGCCGCATGGAATGTGCTTTTAGGCGATGCCTACAGAAAGGTAAACAATGGATCGGAAGCCTATAAAGCTTACAAAGAAGCATTGGAGAAAAATGAAAAAGATGCAGCAGCCTATCATAAAATAGGAGAGATCTTCCTGACACAAAAAAACCCTGAGCTCTATGTAGATTATTTTTCCAAAGCCATAGCTGCCGATGCCAACTATGCGCCTTCGCTGTACCAGTTGTACACCTACTATTTCTACAAAGACGTTCCCAAAGCATTTGATTATTACAGGCAGTATGTAGCCAAGGCCGATGCCAGTATTCAAAACGATTATGACCTTACCGACCTGCTATACCTGAACAAAGAATACGACAAGGCCATTCAAAAGGCCAATGCTTTAATGGCATCGCAGTGGCAGGAG
>JBQCJM010000257.1:0-22139 GCA_051952715.1 Flavisolibacter sp. | reverse complement strand
GGCCTGGTATTGGCTTTTCCGTATGTGTTCTGGCAATTTTGGAAATTTATAAAACCCGCTTTAACCAAAAAAGAATTGCATAGAACAAGGGGCGTTATTTTCTGGGTTTCTTTCCTTTTCTTCACCGGTGTTTTATTCGGCTATTTTGTAGTGGCGCCTTATGCCATCAATTTTTTCTTTCACTTTCAGTTAGACGAGATCATTGAAAACCGCTGGACCATCACCAGTTATATTGATATGATGCTGCCGTTGGTTTTAGGTAGCGGCCTGGCCTTTCAATTGCCGCTTGTAATGTTCTTTTTGGCAAAAATCGGAATTGTATCCGGCAGCTATTTATCCAAAGCCCGCAAGTATGCCATCGTTATCATTTTTGTGGTAGCAGGTGTAATTACGCCAGGGCCTGATGTGGTAAGCCAGATGGCCGTTGCGCTTCCGCTGTTATTGTTGTACGAGATCAGCATTTTACTGGCCCGCAGGGTAGATAAAGAAAAAGCTGAAGATGAAGCGAAAGAGTGGAGCTAAAAAAGTTTGAGGTTTAACTCGAACAGCACTATTTTATTCGATAAATCTTTCTTACCTGTTTTTTTGTTGTAGCCAGCAACACTGCTACTATTAAGCTTATGTTGCGTCGCACTCTTGTACTGAAGCGGCTCTGTGAGCAAAAATGTATTGTCATCTCCAATTCAAACCACGAACATCAAACTCAAAACCTCCTTCCTACCTTTGCAAAAAAACATTACCAATGAATTCATTCGATCTCTCAAAGCCCGTGGCTATTGGTGCCGATCATGCAGGCTATGAATACAAAACAATTCTTGTCGACCTTCTTCAAAATAAAGGGTTGCAGGTAAAAGATTTGGGTACGTATAGCAAGGACTCTGTTGACTATCCCGATTTTGCGCATCCCGTTGCCAGCGCCGTAGAAAGCGGAGAAGCCGGATGGGGCATTTTAATTTGCGGCAGCGCCAATGGTGTGGCTATTACGGCAAACAAACACCAGGGCATTCGTGCTGCTATTTGCTGGCAGCCTGAAATTGCAAGCCTGGCACGACAGCACAACAACGCTAATATTATTTGTATTCCTGCACGGTTTGTTTCTACGCCGGAAGCAGAAGAAATGGTGAACATTTTTTTTGCAACAGCTTTTGAAGGGGGCCGCCATCAAAACCGTGTGCAAAAAATTGCCTGCATGTAATTATAATTTGCTCGTCGTCGTATTCAAAAAATAATCACTTGCAATCTTATCCTCTTCCAGCAATTACATCAATCGAATTACTTAATTTGTGCACTCCGCACAAATTCGTGCAATAAAAAGTTCAAAATAATTAATCACAACACTCAGCATGAAAAAACTTTTAGTTCTGCTGCTTGCAACAAGCACCTTCAACGGTTTTGCGCAAAAGCCCGAAACCTTTGCCAAAACCATTACACCAGCCGATCTTAAAAAACATTTGTACATAGTAGCCAGCGCCGAAATGGAAGGCCGCGAAACAGCTACGCCGGGTCAGAAAAAAGCTGCCGCCTATATTGAAAATCATTTTAAACAATTAGGGCTGCAGCCAGGCAACAATGGCAGCTACCAAATGTATTATGATGTGTACCAGGACTCGTTAACAGATGCGACATTACAGGTAAATGGCAAAAGCTTTGAACTGGATAAAGACTTCAATCCTTCAGTCAATAACATTGAAGCAACAATGCGTTTTAGCGAAGTGGTTTTGATCGGTTCTCAATCCGTTGATTCATTAAAAAATGCCAATCTTGCAGGCAAACTTTTGATGATCGTTGGCAATGTGCCCATGGGTGGCAGAATGCAACGCGGCGGCCTTACAGAGATACTGCAAACCAAAGGCATTGCAGGCATACTTTCTGTAAGCAATATGTACCCAAGAAGCAGTGCATTAAGCCGTAAAGGATTTCAAAATATCAATGGTTTCAGAAGATCACTTTCGCCACAACAATATTTTATTTCTGAAAATGTGGCCAGGTCAATTGTTGGCGATGATTATGACAATGTAAAAAGCAATACATCGGTTGTAAAAACATACGAAGCCAATATTTTACTTGAGGTAAAGAAAACAACGCTGACAGCTCAAAGCAGCAACGTTATTGCTTTACTGCCCGGCACCGATCTGAAGGATGAATATTTATTGATTACAGCACACTATGATCACTTAGGTAAAAGAGGCGATTCGGTTATTTATTATGGTGCCGACGATGATGGCTCGGGTACGGTAAGTGTTTTAGAAATGGCAGAAGCTTTTGCCAAAGCCAAAGCCGCCGGTAAAGGTCCGCGCCGTTCCATTGTATTTATGACGGTAAGCGGAGAAGAAAAAGGTTTGTGGGGCTCGGAATATTATAGCAATCACCCGGCTTTTCCGCTGGAAAAAACTACGGCCGATTTAAATATTGATATGATCGGACGCAGCGATTCAAGCCGTAAAGGCGACACCACAAACTATGTATATGTAGTAGGCGATGATAAATTGAGCTCTGAATTAAAACCCATCAGCGAAGCCATTAATAAAAAGTACACAAAGCTGGAGCTGGATTATAAATTCAATGATCCCAACGACCGCAATCGCATTTATTACCGCAGCGACCATTTCAACTTTGCCCGCAAAGGCGTTCCCATTATTTTTTATTATGACGGTATGTTAGGTGCGGATTATCACAAACCAACGGACACGCCGGATAAGATCAATTATCCGCTGCTGGCTAAAAGAGCCCAGCTGGTTTTTTACACAGCCTGGGAAATGGCTAACAGAAATGATATGCTGAAAAGAGATATTCCTCTGACTTCTGCTACCGCAAGGCCATAATGTAAATGAATAGTACATAAAAGAAAAACGGTTCGCAAAAACGAACCGTTTTTCTTTTATGCGAGGCAGCAATTTCTGTTGAGTTATTGTCTTTTATTGATAACAAGATTGGTTTAATCCGCATCCTGTTTAACCCCGGCAATGGCAAGCATGTTGGGGTTTTTATTTTCAGGTAGTTAGAACTTACCAACCCAGCACCCATGCAAATACCAGCGGCGCCACAATGGTGGCATCGCTTTCAACAATGTATTTAGGCGTATGAATATCTAATTTGCCCCAGGTGATTTTCTCATTGGGCACAGCACCTGAATAAGAACCAAAGGAAGTGGTAGAGTCTGAAATCTGGCAAAAATAACCCCAGAAAGGAACATCATGCCATTCCAGGTCCTGGTACATCATCGGCACTACGCAAATTGGAAAATCGCCGGCAATGCCACCACCGATCTGAAAGAAGCCTACACCTTTTCCGCCGCTGTTATTTCTGTACCAATCGGCCAGCCATGTCATGTATTCAATACCACTTTTAACGGTTGATGCTTTCAGCTCATTTTTAATAACGTAGCTGGCAAAAATATTTCCGGTTGTACTGTCTTCCCAGCCGGGCACCACAATGGGAAGATTTTTTTCTGCAGCCGCAACAATCCAGCTATTTTTTGGATCGATTTCATAATACTGCTCCAGTTCGCCACTTAAAACGACCTTGTATAAAAATTCATGTGGAAAATAACGTTCGCCTTTGGCCTCAGCATCTTTCCATTGTTTTACCAAATGTTTTTGTAACCGGCGAAACGCTTCTTCTTCCGGAATGCAGGTATCCGTTACACGGTTGTAATGATTTTCCAAAAGATCCCATTCTTCCTGCGGTGTAAGATCACGGTAATTGGGAATACGTTTGTATTTAGAATGCGCCACAAGATTCATTACATCTTCTTCCAAGTTAGCACCAGTGCATGAAATAAGTTGAATCTTATCCTGCCGTATCATTTCGGCCAATGAAATGCCCAACTCTGCCGTACTCATGGCGCCGGCTAATGTCACCATCATTTTTCCGCCTTCTGTCAAATGTTGTTCATAACCTTTTGCTGCATCTATTAAAGCCGCTGCATTGAAGTGTCGGTAATGATGCTCGATAAACTGCGAAACAGGACCTTTGCTCATAATCTTAAATTGAGCAGCAAATTTAATCTATTTAAAAAAAACAAATCCCGTGATCCTTGAAGAATGCACGGGATTGCTTTTTACACACACTAAAACTAACTATGGTAGAAAAGGGTATTAGATCAAGGTTTTCAAGGCTGTAATTTTTTTGGCGGTCAATGCTTAAAAGAAGTAATTATAATTATGAACTTATGCCATCAACCTTGCGTCCTTCTACGATTTGCGTTGCTTTTGATAAGTCGACCAATCAGAGCCATTTGATTTTAAAACAATTTTTGTGTCAGCATTTTCCAACGTTACATAATAAGAAGTGCCCTGGTCATTTGCTACTTCAAACAGATCGCTGATCCACAAATCTTCACACTGCTTTTTGAGCGAGGTTTGCAGCGAAATTGGCAGTTGCATGGAGCTGATGTTTCTGGTTAAAGCAATCATCTGGCCTGCTTCATCGTAATAAGCGGCAACGTATTGTCCGTTCAAAGAAAAATCTGCTTTGTAAAAATTTTCGCTAACGGTCCAGCCAACTTCAGTTGCATTTTTGAATGAAGAGTTGAAAGATTGCAATACTCTGGAACTTACTTTTCCTTCGTTGGCAAAGCTGCTCATGCTAATAAGAGACAGCAAAACAGTTAAGGTTACTAAGATGCGTTTCATAAACATTTAATTTATTTAGTTTTTAAATTTTGTTATTTGATCAATATGACGAAACAAAAGTATTTTAGGTTACAGCCCTTTGCAAGCGAATTGTGACAACCGGATTACTGTGTTAAACGCCTTAACACAGGGTTGGAAAATTGTTAACATGGATGAATTGTAATTTTACCTGAATGAATTTTTTAGCCCACGCTTACCTGTCATTTCAACATCCGCAAATTTTGGCTGGCAACATGATCAGTGATTTTGTAAAAGGTGCAGAAAAAAACAAGTATGCAAATGATGTACGGCAAGGCATTATGTTGCACCGCGAGATTGACAGCTTCACAGATGCACATCCGGCTACCAAAAAAGCAAAAGAAATATTCAGGCCTTATTACAGGTTATACAGCGGTGCGCTTATAGATGTTCTCTATGATCATTTTTTAGCCAATGATAAAAATGTGTTTAACGACGCTTCTTTAAAACAATTTTCCCAAAAGGTTTATCACACTTTAGAACAGCAGGTTACAGAACTGCCAGACCGGTTTGTGCCGGTGCTTGCTTATATGAAAATGGAAGATTGGTTGTATAATTATAAATATGATTGGGGCATTGAAAAAAGTCTCAAAGGTGTAATAAGAAGAGCCACTTATTTATCGGAAAGCAATACGGCTTATACTTTGTTTCTAAATAATTATGCAGACCTGCAGCATTACTACGAAGAATTTTTTCCGGATGTTAAACAATTTGCAAAACATAGATTTGAAGACCTTCTTAAATAAATGGCAGCGTTGTACAACCTGATGAACCAATACTTTTGTACTGAAATTTTGCTAACCATGAAAAAACTACTTTCTACCCTTTTCATTTGCGGCCTCATCATTTCTGCCTCAGCACAAACACAGGTTGCCATTAAAACCAAGTTGCCTGTTTTAGACAAATCGCCAATGGACATGGGATATTATCCGGATAACTATCCTGTGTTAAAAATTCAGGATAAGGCTACAGAGCCTTTAGCTGCAAGAATTATTTACAGCCGTCCGCAAAAAGATAACCGCACCGTTTTTGGCGAACTGGTTGAATACAACGAAGTATGGCGCCTGGGCGCCAACGAAGCCACTGAGATCGAATTTTTCAAGGATGTAAAGATTGACGGCAAAAAATTGTTGAAAGGCAGGTACACGATGTATGCTATTCCTACACCTGCAAAATGGACCATTATCTTTAATAAAGACACTGACATTTGGGGCGCATTTAAATATGATGAGAAGAAAGATGCGCTGCGGACCGATGTTCCTGTAAAAAATCTGACTGTCCCTGCGGAGATCTTCACTATGAATTTTAGCAAGACAGCCAGTGGAACAGATTTGAATATTACATGGGATAACGTTTCTGTTGCCCTGCCCATCAGCTTCAAATAAAACATATTTAAAAGCAGCCTTATGCCTAAGGCGTAAGGCTGCTTTGTTTATTGTTTATATATTGTATCCCTACCCGTTGAATCAGCAACCTTAGTTCCCGCTGAAGTATTGACGTGGTTAGACGTATCATTGTTCAAATTCGTATCTACAGGCATTGTGGTTGTATCGGTGTTTGGGTTACCATCGCTTGCGCCACCACAACTGCACAGACAAACAACCAGGCTTACAATCATTAAATAACTTTTCATAAAAACTTTTTGAGAAAGACATCACAATTATTCTGCCATTGAATTAAACGCAATAAAAAAGCTGCTTTGCCAAAGCAGCTTCAAGTTTCATGACAAAATCAATAAAGAATTTTACTCTATAAAAATCTTATACGTCTCTACAATACCGGTTGAAGTATTAATTATTTTAAGTAGATACATTCCTTTGTTTATATTTTTTTCTCTTTTATAAATTACTGTTGTGTTTGTAATTGATTTTTGTTGGCTTGTATATAATTTTCTTCCTGTCAAATCAAACAATTGAATTGTAAAATCAGCAGCCCGATTAGATGAAAGATTGATATACAGCTGATCTTTTGCAGGATTAGGATAAACCCTTGCATTGCTTGCAACAGAAAGTGCAACAACATTACTATAACCCGTTTGCCCGTTTTTATAAACTATTTTAATGCGGTACCAGTTTTGTCCGGAACCAGATTGCTGATCAGTAAATACATACTGATTGTTACCTGTAAAACTTTTTACGTCAAAAACTTTCAATGTTTTGAAACCATTGTCATTGCTTGTTCTTCTTTCAAGAACATACGCAGCAATAGTATTTTCTTCATTTACTACCCAGGAAAGCTGGTTGGCGTTGTTGATAATGTTTCCTTTCAGTTGCAACGAAACAGGAAGAAAAACAATGCCATCACACTGGCCATCCAGCGTAAAGCTGCTGAAGCGCATGAGGCATCCGTCGTTCACATTCACCTTACATACATATTGGCCTACTTCTTCAGGAACAAAAAATGGCAGATTATATGATAACCCATTTCCTACAAGCGTACTATCTGTAGGTGTGGTTTTGTGATACCATTCATACGTTGCATTATGTATGGTATCAACCGAAAGCGTTGTATTTTGGTAAAAACAGAGTTGCGATGCTTTAACGGAAACATTTTGCAGTGGCAATACGCTTACATCATCCAGCGTACCGTTTCCACAGGCATCAATGGCTCTCAGGCGTACCAGAGAATATAGCGTACCGGTATTGATGGAAAAAACAGGGTTGTTTTGTGCTGCAGTAGTAATGGCTGGCGTTTCAGGAATGCTACCAAAAATTTCATAACTAAATGGCGACACGCCGCCTTTTACATCAGAGCTGAGGCTCAGCGTGTTATTATCGCACTGGTAAACTGCAGACTGCCCCTGCGAAGGATATGCATAAGGTTGAACTGTTACTGTATCATATAATTTGCTGTTGCAGGTTTGCATAGTATATTGAACAATGTAGGTTGCAGGTTCTAAATCGGCGAATGTGTAAACATTAGATGAAACGGAAGAATAGCTTTTGTTAAACACAGCACCGTCTTTCTTAATAATGGCAGGCCGTGTTGTATAAAAATTAGACGTACAACTTACCTGCAGGTCTCCTGCACCATTTATCCAGGCTCCGGTGGGGCATTTCGACCTTACGCTAATGCTTTTTGTAACAATGGACGCATCCGGCGTAATCAGTATCGTATCTTTTTGGTTGCAGGCATCTATACCAACTATTTTATACTGGGTACCTGTGGGCAGAGAAGGCAGTAAAATTTGAAATGGATTACTTGCAGTAAGTGTATCGTATTGTATTAATCCATTTGGATGAAAAATTTGAATCCGGTACGGGCCATTAGCGTTAGCAAATTTTACACTTACATTGGTGTTGCCAATAGAACATGATTTTGCAGATGTGATGGTAAGGCCTCTAACAGCACTAAATGTTTTACATACACGCATGGTTGTGTCTTTACAGCCATCATGCACTTCAAAACAATAACTTCCATAGGGTAAATGATCAAAGACGCCTGTGGCATTGCAGGCCACTAAATTATTGTCAGCGTCATAAACACAGTATTGCGGATCTGTAAGGTTGGTTCCGGTAACCTTGGCAGAAAAATCGGCACAAGAAGAATTTGTTTGCTGCACAGTGTTATTTATGCCGGGTACTGCCTGCCATTGTGTAAAGCACCGAACAATAGTAGAATCAGTACAACTGTCTTTTATTTTAATGCAATAAGAACCATACGCAATATCTGAAAAAACACCTGTTGTATTGCAATACAGCAATACATCGGTACTGTCATACAAACAATACTGTGGATTAGTTAAGTTCAATTGACTATTAATACTAGCTGTAAAACCCGCACAAGTTTTATTGGTTATATCAACCGATGGGCCAACAGAAGGTATGGGCCTGCTGCTGCTAAAGCAAAGCGCTGCAGTGGTATCGCCACAGGAAATTGCCTTTACACAATAACTACCATGTGCTATGCCTGTAAAGTTTCCGGAGGAATCACAGGTAATCAGGTTTCCCAGATCATCGTACAAACAATAATTAGGTGTTATTAAACTGTCCCCCGTAATATTTACATTGAAGGTGCTGCAGTCAGCGCCGGTTATTGAATAGTTTTTTAAAACAGGTACAGGCCTGGTAGCGGTAAAACATCTGCTGATGATTGTATCGGAACATCCATTGGTTATTTGAATGCAGTAACTACCATAGGGCAAATCTGTGAAAACACCATTTGTGTTGCAACTGATAATGTTGTTATCGGTATCGGTTAAGCAATAATTCGGGTTGATCAAATTGGTTTGCCCGGTGATAGTAGCAGTAAAGCTTGCACAATTTTGATTGCTTATAGAAACATTTGGTGCCACCGCCGGTATTGGCCGCGATGCTACAAAACATTTCACAATAGTGGTGTCGTAACATGCATCTGTTACTTTAATACAATAGCTGCCGTAAAGAACGTGTGTAAAAACACCATCCGAATTGCATTCTAAAAGATTGTCTTCGCTGTCGTATAAACAGTAATCGGGAGATGTGATATTTTGGCCGTTGTTAACGGTTGCTGTAAAATTGGTGCAGGTAAAATCGCTTAACCCTATACCGCCAACCGATGGCTTTGCATTCGCGGGCAGGCTCCAGTTACTAGTATGAAAATTGCCGCAATCATCTTTTGCTAAAAGCGTAATGTTTCTTGCCGTGCCCAACACAAAATCAAAATCATTTGAAGTGCTCCAAATCGTGTCTGTGCCAATCACTACCCCATAACTAAATCCATTAAAAGCAGTTCCCGAAGTATTATTATTGCCCTTGTTGTCTTTTATGGTAATAAAAGCATGTGCATTGCTGCAATCGATTTTGGTAACAGAGGTAACATCAAACCACCAATCATAGTTTTCAATAGTAACCTGCCTTACCTGTATACCGCCACAAGAGTCCTGCAAACGAATATAATATTCACCCGGGGTTAACCCAGTAAAGTTGCCGCTCGTGTTGAAAGTGCCAACGGCGGAAGGCGAAGGTGAAATGATTGTATAGGTAAATGGTGAACGTCCGAACTGCTGGTTGCTTGTGGAAATAGTGCCATCGTTTCCTGCACAGCTGGCATCTGTTTTAAGTAGCTGAAAACGCGGATCGGCATAACTACCAGGTACATAAATACTGTCAACCTGCTTTATGCATCCGCTTGCCATATCTTTCATAGAAACAGAGTAATAACCAGCCTGTAAACCTGTGATGATGTTTGAAGAAGTATAAGGTGTCGAAATTGGACCTGAAGCTTTGTAGTTATAAGTTCCTGAACCACCGGAAGCCGTAACAGTTATAGAACCTGTAGCTACGCATCTTGATTCGTTTACAGAATAGCTTAATTGCAGTGCGCTACAATCCTGCGCTATTGCCCTTGAAAAAATTAAAAGCAAAAATGGTAAGAGGTAAAATTTCGTCATAGGATTGGATTTATACACTGTTGATCTTGTCAACCCTCAATTGGATGGCTCAAAGATGTAAAAAAATCAAGGATTTTAAAAGGTACAATTACCAAAAAAATCAGCGTATTTATGCCCTATGTGAAACCGTTGAATGCTGGTTAATGGTTAGTACTTAATAGCGCCGCATACTTTTGAACCGGTTATCATCTGGTCATTCATGCAAGCCAATGAAGTAGCTTTGCGTAAAATTTCCAGACAGGAAATTAACTGGTCAAATAATAGCAATAATGACACTTAGGCAAAAAGCTTTGCAACTGATATATCCTTTGCTAATGAAATTTGGCAGGAAAAAAGAAAGGCGGATTTTAAAAAACGAACAAAGACAAAAACCTGTGCATTCTTTTTATGACTTAAGCGTACAGTTGAATAACGATAGCTATTTAAAATTTAATGCATTAAAGGGAAGAAAGATTTTATTAGTTAACACGGCCAGCAATTGCGGGTATACGGCACAGTATGCAGAACTGCAAAAGCTGTACGAAGCTCACAAAGAAAAGCTGACGATAATTGGTTTTCCGTCTAACGATTTTAAGGAACAGGAAAAAGGAAGCGATAGTGAAATAGCACAGTTCTGCCAATTGAATTTTGGCGTGAATTTTCCTTTGGCAAAGAAGTCAACGGTTGTAAAATCGAACCACCAACATCCTGTATTTCAATGGCTCTCTCATGCAGAACAAAATGGGTGGAATGATGACGGGCCAACATGGAATTTCTCAAAATTTTTAGTAAATGAAGAAGGTGTGCTTACCCACGTTTTTACTACGGTAGTATCACCTTTAAGCAAAGAAATTGTAAACGCCATTCAACAATAATATGAGTACAAGCGACTGGATCGGAACGATTGGCGTAGCTATTACTTTAGTAGCATATTTCTGTATGAGTGTAAGATGGATGTCGGCACACAGCCGCATTTTCTTTTTGTTGAATACCGTTGGCGCCATTCTTACCTGTTTTGCGTCCTACCTTATTTCTTATTGGCCATTTGTTGTGCTGGAAGGAACCTGGGCCATTGTTTCTTTAATCGGACTTGTGAGAGTTAAGCCCGGGCATTCCATTCGGCTGGATTAAAAGTTGATAATTTATTCGCAGCTATACGCCATAGCATCCATATCAATCTTTCGCGGAGCAAATTCATAGCCATCATACTGCTTCACGATTTCATTCAGCACTGCATCTATTTCTTCCACTTCTGAAATGGTAACCAATCTTAACCGAAATTCTTTAATGTTGGGCAATCCACGTAAATAATTGGTATAGTGGCGACGCATTTCATTGATACCGGCTTTCATACCTTTCCATTCGACAGAACGGTGCAAATGTTTTTGAATCACGTCCACCCTTTGCTGAATGGTTGGCGGCGCCATATGTTGACCTGTTTGCACAAAATGTTTGATCTCATTAAAGATCCACGGATAACCAATGGCAGCACGACCGATCATAATGCCGTCAACGCCATATTTATTTTTGAAGTGCAAAGCTTTTTCCGGCGAATCAATATCGCCGTTACCGAAAATGGGAATGTGAATGCAGGGATTTTCTTTTACCCGTGCAATATGCGTCCAATCTGCCGTTCCCTTATACAACTGGCATCTGGTTCTGCCATGAATGGCCAAAGCCTTAATGCCAACATCCTGCAGGCGTTCCGCCACTTCTTCAATATTAATAGAGTTATCGTCCCAGCCTAACCTTGTTTTTACTGTAACGGGTAATGATGTGGAATTGACAACGGCCTTTGTTAGCCGCACCATCAAATCAATGTCTTTCAGTACGGCGGCACCGGCGCCTTTGGTAACCACTTTTTTTACAGGGCAACCAAAATTGATATCTAATAAATCCGGATTTACCGCATCTACAATTTTAGCACTAAGCGCCATGGCTTCTTCGTCGCCGCCAAAGATTTGAATACCCACAGGTCGTTCGCTGTCAAAAATGTCGAGCTTTTGACGGCTTTTAATCGCATCTCTTATCAAACCCTCACTGCTAATAAATTCGGTGTACATAAGGTCGGCGCCATTATCCTTGCATACGGCCCTGAAAGGCGGATCGCTTACGTCTTCCATCGGCGCCAGCAGCAATGGAAAAGCAGGGAGTAATATGTTGTCAATTTTTACCAATGGACTTTGTATTGATGATTCACGGCTTATCTTGCAGTGCCGTAAAAATGCGGCACAAATTTACAATTTGAAAGAGAGGAGTTATGCAAACATATCTTAAATCGCGACCGGTATGGATACAATTATTGCTGTTCATGGGAATGGCTTTTGGTGTTTTCATAGTTTTTAGCCTTGTTGGCGTAGCCATTCTTTCCAATATAACCGGCATTAGCATTCTGCAATTGCAAAATATTGATCAATGGGACAGCACTGATCCAAACATGATTATCTATATAAGGGGTATGTTGATTATTCAGTTCCTGGGTTTGTTCGTTATTCCCAGTTTGTTGTTTGGTTATTTTTCCGATTCAAAACCAGCGGAATATTTAGGATTAAGACAGCCACACCATGCTATTTACTGGGTATTAGGCATTGCGGCACTTTTGGTTTCCATTCCTTTTGTTGAATACACAGGTATTTTAAATCAAAAAATGATCATAGGCGGCGAAGCGCAAAAATGGATGAAGAACATGGAGGAAGAAGCCGCCAAGCAAATTCAGTTTATGCTGAATAAGCATACACCTAAAGAACTGCTTTTGAATCTTATTTTTATTTCTGTTTTTGCGGGCATTGGTGAAGAGCTTTTTTTCCGTGGAGTATTGCAACGTTTATTTATCAAGCTTACCAAAAGCCCCTGGGCAGGTATCATATTAACTGCCGCACTTTTTTCAGGCTTTCACTTGCAATTTTACGGTTTTTTGCCAAGGCTTTTCCTTGGTGTATTGTTAGGTGCATTGTATTGGTACAGCGGCAGTTTGTGGACAGCCATCATTGCCCATTTCATTTATGATGGATTGATCATCGTAATTGCTTATGCAAACCCCAATATGATCAAAGATCCCAATGCTACCATTGTTGATCCGGCACAACTAAGCCTGATGGCCCTGGTTAGTGCAGGCTTAACTTTTTTGGTAGTATGGCAAATGATCAAAAGATCAAAAACAAATTATGCAGCGGTGTACAAAGATGATAAACCGCCGCATGATGAATTTAGTTTTTAGGCATTATACGAATTGTTTTTATTACCATGGCATTCAACTGGCAAACATTTAAAACCCGGGCACTTACGGCTGTTGTATTTGTAATTGTAATGATGGGCGGCTTGCTATATAACCGCTGGTCATTCTTTATTCTGTTTTGCGTAGTACATTTTGGCGCCTGGATAGAATATCAAAAACTGGTAAGCCGTTTTAATCCGGAATATCAAAAAATTATTCCGGCGCACAGGTATGGAATTATGGTCGCAGGCTTTTGTATTCTTTTATTTTTTACAAACGATGCGCTGGCGCTAGGTTCTGTCATCCTTACACAAGCAGGGCTTTGGCTCGGCATAGCCTTCATGATCTTATTGCCGATGATCATGTTCCTGGAATCGAAACACATTTTCTTAAAAAACATTTTCTACTCTCTTTTTGGATTGTTATACATCTCGCTTCCACTTGCTTTGCTTATTGATTTACGTACAAGATGGACCGAAGTTTCTTACCCACTGTCAATGACCATTCCATTGCTCATTGTTTTTTCGGTGTGGATCAATGATACGATGGCCTATATGGTAGGTTCTATTATTGGTAAAACACCGCTGTCGAAAATATCACCCAAAAAAACGTGGGAAGGAACGATTGGCGGCGTAATACTTACCATTGTTGTTATTAGCCTGCTGGCTTTTTTTACAAAACGTTTGGCTGTTGTTGATGCGGCAATCATGTCAGGGCTGGCTGCAATTGTTGGTACTATTGGCGATTTGTTTGAGAGCAAACTTAAGCGGCTGGCCGGTGTAAAAGACAGCGGCGCCATCATGCCCGGTCATGGCGGATTTTTAGACCGTTTTGATTCTATTCTGTTTGCATCAGTTATTGTTTGGTTTTTCGCCGAGTTCTTTATTCATTAGAATTGCAAAAGCCGTTACAGGAAAAATCTATCACACTTTATTTTATTTAAAAGCACTGTTATGTAGGACATAAAAAAGGCTTTTTGCTGAAAATATTATATCCCTGTACAAAACTACTCGTCATCGTTTAGTAGTTCTACCAAAAATTTTCAGTGGTAGTACTCCATTTTATTTTAATGCTATGTTTTTCTAAAATAGCCCTCTAAATTAGCCGTTAGAAACCATGTTATAGAAGCCTGCAAAGTTGCAGGTACAAGTAAAATCCTAAAATCCAATCCTATGAACTGGAATACCATTATTGGTGTTGCCGCTGCTACTTCACTGCTTTTGCCGGCTGTAGCTATTATTTATCACCGGCTGTATAAACATCGCAGTTTAGCGGCTATGCTTATTTCTTATGCATTAACTGCTTTATATAATTTAATGTCGCAGGGATTTATACCCGCTTCCGCTGCATTTGAAAAAGGCTTTGGTGTCATCAACAATTATCTCGACATTCCGTTAACGCTTACTGCTTTACTGTTTTTTTGTCCCATTAAACAAAAGCAACGAACAGTTCACATTATCACTGGTGCATTTATTGTGTACGAAATTGTAATTGCCTGCATATACGGGCTACAAGCCAAGGCCATAGTTTATGTAATGGGCGCAGGCCTGCCATTGATTATAGTTTACAGCTTTTATCTTTTTCTGCGGCACATTAAAATAACGGTTGAATTCGGGAAGAACGTAGGCAGAACGTTAATGCTGGCTGCTATTTTATTTGCTTATGGTTCTTATGCACTTATTTATTATTTCTATTACATACAAAAAACCCGTGCAATCGCCGATGTGTTTTTGCTTTACTTTATTACTGTTTTAATTTCTTCTGTAATAATGACCATTGGCCTGCATATGATCAGGAAAAGAATGAAGGAACTGCAGGAAGTAAGGAATACCCGCCGCGAACTGGCAGTGTTTTTTGGAAATGGATAAACATTTGTTGAATAATTGAGGTAGTTGGCAAGTTGATAAGGTTAATAATTTAAAACAGTTTTCTTATCAACTGCCAGCTGAAGAACTCAAATCACAAATCATATCGCCTATTGCTAATCAAATAATCGGCAATTCTTCTTCTTGCTTCTTTACTATTGAAAGGCTGCGCTTTTGTAAAACGTTTTAAACCCATTAAGATCATTCGCTGTTCATCACCTTCTGCAAAATTGTTTATGGCATCTTTACCGCTTTTATGAATGCGGTCTGCCGCATCGTATAAATAGCAATTTAAAATATCACGGTAAATCGTGTTCGTATTGCCTTCGGCAGCCAGCTTCATCACCCGCAGCAGCAAGCTTTCGGCTACATATGTATCAATAGCCATATCGGCAATGCACATTAAAATTTCCTGCTCATTTTCCAGTTGCATCATTAATTTCTGCGCTGCAGCACCTGCCGTTAACAAGATTGTTTTTTTGAAATTGTTTACCAGCTTTTTCTCTTCCGCAAAAGGAGTTTCGTCTTCACTTGAAAAATCAGGAATGCTCATCAGCTCCTGCGATACTTTCATTGCTGCACCCATAATATTCAAGCGGCCCTGCATGGCTCGCTTTAAGGTCATGTCAACAGTCAGCAAGCGATTGATCTCGTTGGTTCCTTCGTAAATGCGATTGATACGGCTATCACGATAAGCTCTTGAAATATTATACTCTGCGCTAAAGCCATTGCCGCCATGAATTTGTACGCCTTCGTCTACCACAAAATCCAGCACTTCACTACCATGCACTTTTAAAATGGCACACTCAATAGCATATTCTTCTGCCGCACCTAACAAGGCTTCGTTAAAAGGCTTGCCGCTTTCGTGCAGTTCTTTTTCTTTATCATCAATAAGTTTTGCTGTGCGATACAAAGCACTTTCGCTTGCAAATGTTCTTATTGCCATTTCTGCAAGCTTGTGTTTAATAGCACCAAAATTGGCAATAGCAGTTTTAAACTGTTCTCTTGTTACCGCATACTCAACAGAGGTGGTAATGGCTCTTTTTGCACCACCCAAAGCTGCCGCACATAATTTTAAGCGGCCAATATTTAAAATGTTGAAAGCTATTTTATGGCCTTTGCCTATTTCTCCCAACACATTTTCCGCCGGCACTTTGCAATCCTGAAAATATAATTGAACAGTAGATGAGCCCTTAATACCCATTTTATGTTCTTCAGGGCCTTGGGTAAAACCTTCAAAACCTCTTTCTACAATAAAGGCTGTGAATTTATCTCCATCTACTTTAGCAAACACGGTATAAACATCGGCAAAACCACCATTGGTGATCCAGCATTTCTGTCCATTTAAAAAATAAAATTTGCCATCATCGCTCAGGCGTGCAGTGGTTTTGGCGCCCAACGCGTCGCTGCCACTATTAGGTTCTGTTAGTCCATAAGCGCCGGTCCATTCGCCACTGATTAATTTGGGAATGTATTTCTGTTTTTGCTCGTCTGTTCCAAAATACAAAATAGGTAAGGTGCCAATGCCTGTATGCGCAGAGATAGCCACAGAAAACGAATGGCCTGCGCCGAGATACTCGTTAATAATGGTAGAAGTAACAAAGTCCTTTCCCAGTCCGCCATATTCTTCAGGGAAAGCAGTAGCCAATAAACCTTGTTCACCGGCTTTTTGTACCAAAGAACGCATAAGACCTGACTCCATGCTGTCAATCCGTTCTAATATAGGCATGATTTCGGTATCCAGAAATTGATTGCACATGTCGCGTATCATTTTCTGCTCTTCAGAAAAATCTTCAGGTATAAAAGTGGAAGCGGTATCGCTTTCTTTCACCAGCCATTCACCGCCTTTTAGTGCGTTATTGATTACTGTTTCCATATTTAAAGTTTAAGGTTTATAGTGGTTATTGTGAAACATCAACTGTTTAAATTATCATACACTTTTTGCAATACTTCCTTGCACATTTCTACCTGGTTGGCAGGTACGCCGCTTAAAGCTTCGTTCAATGTTTCTTCTGCCAACTGCATGGTTTCTTCCTGAAGCTTTTGTGCTGTTTTGGTAAGAAAGATTTTATTGATGCGCCGGTCCTTGTCATGCGACACTCTTTTAACAAGATTCAATTTTTCAAGATTATCGACCAGGCGTGTAATGCTTGGCTTGTCGCGAAAAGTAGCATTGCAAAGCTCCTGTTGGCTGGCGCCATCCTGCTTCCATAAGTGATATAAAACACTCCATTGTTCTATGGTAAGGTTAATGCCCGAAGCATTGAACTTCTTTTGCAATCTTCTGGCAATGGCAGTGGAAGCCTTGCCTGTAATAAAGCTATAAAGTTCTCCCTTTTTAAAATGGTTGTTTGACATATAGTTGTTTATGCAACTAAGTAAATTTAGTGATCGTTTTTTGATTCTCCAAATAAAAGCTGATATGCATTTGAATGAATATCGTCTCTGTTTTCCAGGCAAAAGAAACAGAATTATAAAGCCTGCGGTTTAGATTTGCCTTGATGATACTGCTTTGGATGTCTGTAATTTTTCTTTTGCTCTATGGCTGCCTTCTTTTCTTTTATAAAAAAAGCTGGCATTTACTTTCAGCTTTTGAAGCAAAAGAAAATGCTGCGCAAAGTTTTATCTCCGTGATTGTTCCTGCACGAAATGAAGAAAAAAATATTAGTAACCTATTAAATTCTCTGAAAGCACAATCATATCCTCAAAGCTCTTTTGAAATTATTGTTTCAGACGATTTTTCAACAGACAATACAGCGGCTGTTGTAAAAAGCTTTGACTTGCCTAATCTTCAATTAATACAGCCGGATGTGCCGGCAATGACTTCATCAAAAAAAAAATCAATTGAGGCGGCAATAAAAATAGCAAAAGGAGAATTGATCGTTACAACAGATGCAGACTGCATTCCCACTATAAACTGGCTTCAAACCATCAATAATTTTTATACAGAAAAAGATGCAGCCTTTATTGCCGCACCGGTGAAGTTTTCATACAACAAAACTGTGCTTGAAATATTTCAGGCTATAGATTTTTTAACGCTACAGGGCATTACGGCAGCCAGCGTTGCTGCTAACTTTCATACCATGTGCAATGGCGCTAACCTTGCTTATAAAAAGCGGGCCTTTGTTGATGTTAATGGTTTTAGCGGCATTGACAAAATTGCTTCGGGAGATGATATGCTTTTAATGCATAAAATATGGAAACAAAATCCCAAAAAAGTCTTTTACCTGAAAAGCAAAGAGGCCATTGTTACAACTGCACCAATGTCGGGCTGGAAAGATTTTTTTATGCAACGGAAAAGATGGGCCGGCAAAACTTTAATTTTTGATGATAAAAGAATTATTGCAGTCCTGTCTTTTATTTACTTATTGAACTGTCTTTTTTTTGTTTTAGTGGCTGCCTCGTTTTTCAATAGCTTATATTGGTTTTGCGTGATTGGTTTTTTACTTCTGAAAACCTGTGTTGAATGGCCTTTCGTTGCTAGCGTTGCCAGTTTTTATGAAGATCAAAAACTAATGAAGTATTTTTTCTTCTTTCAACCGCTTCATATTTTTTATACCGTAATTGTTGGCTTCTTTAGCCAATTTGGTAAATATGAATGGAAGGGCAGAAGAACCAAATAAATTTTATCTTCCTCGCATGAATTCCTCTTCGCAATCATTTTGGCAGGCATCGTGGCGCCGTTTGAAAAAAAATAAAGGCGCTATGGCCGGACTTGTTATGATCATCATTGCCATTATTGTTGCTTTGTTTGGTTATTTTCTTGCACCTGATCCTTCGCCTTTTGCCAACCGCATTATTTTAGAAATTGGTGGAGAAAAGCCCGGCTATCAACAGTCTTTTTTATTGCTGAAGAAAGAAAGAGAAATTTCAACCGGCCTTTTTACAAGGTTAGTTTCCGGAAAGCAGGATGCCTACGACCATATTCCCATAACATCATGGAAAATAATTGGTGATAGCATTGTTGTAGAAAAATTTGTTGATGAAGGCCTAAGCGAACGAATGGCATTTCATAAATCGCAGGCAGCCGGCAATCCTGTTGTCACAAAAAAATTTTATCTCGGCACTGATAAATACGGCCGTGATATTTTAAGCCGCTTAATTATTGGTACAAGAGTAAGTTTAAGCGTAGGGTTGATCACGGTTATTATTTCACTTTTGGTTGGCATTAGTCTTGGCGCCATTGCAGGCTATTTTAAGGGAACGATTGATGAAGCCATTATGTGGCTGATCAATATTATTTGGAGCATTCCTACGCTACTCCTGGTTTTCGCCATCACTTTGCTATTAGGCAAAGGTTTTTGGCAGGTGTTCATTGCAGTAGGATTAACTATGTGGGTGAATGTGGCAAGGCTTGTTCGCGGACAGGTAATGGCTGCAAAAGAACTTCAATACGTAGAAGCCGGAAAAGTATTGGGCTTTTCAAATTTCAGAATTGTTGTACGGCATATTTTGCCAAATATTCTCGGACCCATCCTTGTTATTGCTGCTTCCAATTTTGCATCGGCCATAGTAATTGAAGCAGGATTAAGTTTTTTAGGCGTTGGCGTACAACCGCCACAACCCAGCTGGGGGCTTATGATCAAAGAGAATTACAACTTCATCATCACACAAAATCCAATGTTGGCGCTGGCACCCGGCTTCGCCATTATGATTTTGGTACTTGCTTTTAATTTATTGGGCAATGGCTTAAGAGATGCGTTGAATGTGAAAGGAAAAATTTAAAGACATCTTCGGCTAAAACAAATTAAGCAGCTGATCTCAAAGAGCCGTTGTTATTTTTTTACGGCCAATACACTCCTGGATTTCCCGTCTATTCAACAACCGTTTTCCCCAATTCATGCATTTTTATTTTCTGAAACCACAATTTGCGTAGCATCTTTACGCATTATAAATAGGAAAAGCGTTATAAAAAGTTTGGCATGGATTTTTAAACATCATTAATGGCTGTTTATTTCTTGTGAAAAGAACCTAAGCCGGTGCAACTAATAAACAACTAAAAATGTCTATCTTATTACCTGATCCCGTCCTCTGAATTTCCTTTCAAAATCCTCAGCACATATCCTGCTTATTTGTTGAAAAACCATTCAACAAAATTGTGCAATGAATAATTTACTGGACATAACGGGACATTTTATTTACCTGGCTTTACGCATTATACTATTACCCGTTTTTGTGGCACTTGATTGTTTCTTGGGAATATGGACGGTCGCAAAACTGACAAGAAAACTGTATGCAAAACTTTGCATCATTGCCCGTCAAAAAAATCTGCACTATCAGCTCTCATTTAAAAAACGCTGGATGTTCTTAAGAACAAAATTCATTGGCATCCATATAAACAGCCATTAGCGTTCATCTTTCTCTTATGTCATTGCTCGAATGTTGTTGAGCTTTAAAGGAAATTTATTGTTCATAGAAATGAACTAACTTACTGCTGCGTATTCCTCTCTAAACGTTTCACCATATCCCTGATTAAGTACTTCATTTTCTTCCCTACGGAAATACTTTATTCTCTCACTTTTAAAACAATTTATTATGGAAGAAATGACTCTTCAAAAAGAAGCGCTGACTCCAGCGCAAAAAAACGTGCTGGCTTACTTTGAAACACACGATGTAAAATTTATTTCCGAAGATGCTATTTTCAAAAATCTGAACACTGGTGAAATCCATAAAGGCCGTACAGAAATCGGCGCCATGCTACACTACATTTATCATGTGGCATTTGATGCAAAGGCAGAAATAAAAAACTACATCATTACCGAAGAAAAAGCATTGCTGGAAGGATTATTCAAAGGAAAACATATTGGTGAAATTGCCGGCATACAACCAACTGGCAAGCAAGTGAACGTTCCCCTTAGCGTTAGTTACGATCTTAAAGATGGCTTAATAAAAGAGGCCCGCATTTATATGTTAACTGACATAATGATGCAGCAATTAGGCGTGACGGTGCCATCATCAAAACAGAAAACCACTTTTATAGTACGTGATATTTTCCAATTAAAGTTTGGCCATTTTCGCGATGCAAAAAAACTGTTGGAAGAAGCCACTGAAAAACAAATGATGCCTGAAACGCAGCAAATGCGTGTGCTAACCGATTTTACAGGCGACTCTTACCGGCTCATTTTTGAAGAGGGTTTTGATAATCTTGCTGATTATGAAGTTTCATTAAGCAGCAGCATGAAAGCTGACGAATGGCAACAGTGGTATGAGGGGTTTAAACCCCATGTTGAAAGCAGTCACCGCGAAATTTTACGGCAAATTGTATAAAATATTTTCATTAATACGGGGCGTAATGCCCGTATTAATGAAAATATTTTTTTAAAACACAATTATTAATCATTCAAAACATTTTTTATGAGTACTCAAGTTGCTGTTTCTAATGCAGTTATTGTTCGTAAAATGTTTGACGCTTTTAAGCAAGGGGATATTACTTACATCCTTAATCAACTGGATGATAATTGCCAGTGGAATGTAATGGGAGCGCCGTTAGTTCCATTTGCCGGAAGATATATCGGCAAAGGCGCCAGCTTGTTCTTTTCTAAAATGCATGAAGAAATAGAGTTCACCACATTTGATGTGGAAAACATTTATGAGGTTAGCGAAACGGATGTTATTTCAACAGGACACTTTGCTGTCCGCAATCGCAAAACAGGCAAAACAGCGCAATCGCCATGGGTGATGATAAACCGCATTCAAAATGGAAAGACAATTTTCTTCCAGGATTATACTGACACAGCCCAGATGGTAGCGACTATGCAGTGATTGATCTTTCTGATCCGGCAGGTTTAGAACCTGCCGGATCTGGTTTTTATAAATTAAATTTTGAAGGAAGGTTTAATGTGTGCACCAAGGCTTTGCCACTTCTTGTTCCCAGGTGCTGACCGTTTTCCACCACCAGTTGGCCATTCACAATTACATATTCAAAACCTGTTGAGTAAGCATGCGGATGTTCGTAAGTTGCACGATCCTGCACTTTGTTTTCGTCAAAAATTACTATGTCGGCAGCAAAACCTTCACGCAATAAACCACGGTCTTTCAAACCAAATTTTTGAGCAGGC
>JBQCJM010000256.1:0-3385 GCA_051952715.1 Flavisolibacter sp. | reverse complement strand
GCTTTGCAAAAAATGTTTTGATCATTGTAAAAAATGTTTTGGGCTTTGCAAAAAATGTTTTCGGCGTTACAAAAAATGTTATGGGCTTTGTAAAAAATGTTTTTGCCCTGGCTAAGAATGTTAACCGTATTGTCCGCCAATGAGTTAGCGAAATGAAGATTTAGGCGGCGAACCAGGCACCTGGATAGAGAATAAACATGCAAACCCGCCGCCCCATTTTTCCACAAATCAGGATAATGGATCAATGCGGGCACAAACTCCAAACCTTAACACTCACTCAGACTTAAAGGAATGTTCACGGCAAGGCCGCCTTCGGCAGTTTCTTTGTATTTGCTGTTCATGTCCAAAGCCGTTTCCCACATGGTTTCTACTACGGCATCTAAAGAAACCTTGGCAAAATCGGGAGAACTTTGCAGGGCCAGTTGCGATGCTGTGATGGCTTTAATGGCGCCCATGGTATTGCGTTCAATGCAGGGCACCTGCACCAGTCCTGCAATAGGATCGCAAGTCATACCCAGGTGATGTTCCATAGCAATTTCGGCAGCCATCAATGCCTGTCTTTGCGTACCTCCCAAAGCTTCGGTAAGGGCAGCGGCTGCCATGCTTGACGAAACACCGATCTCGGCCTGGCAACCACCCATAGCGGCAGAAATAGTTGCGCCTTTTTTAAAAATGCTGCCTACCTCTGAAGCGGTTAATAAAAACTGGATGATCTTATCTTCTGTAATATTTTCGTGAAAAACAATATAGTAATGCAGCACGGCTGGAATAACACCTGCAGCGCCATTGGTAGGCGCTGTTACTACACGGCCAAACGATGCATTCTCTTCATTCACCGCCAAAGCAAAACAGCTTACCCAATCTAAAATATATTGAAAAGAATTGCCGCCCTGCCTTATGGTATTGAACCACTCGGGGTGAGAACTATATGTTTGTCCTTTGAGTAACCTTTTATTCAGTTCAGCTGCCCTGCGTTTTACATTCAGTCCGCCGGGCAAGATGCCCGAAGTATGACAGCCCCGGTAAGTGCAGTCCCGCATCACTTCCCAAGTCTTCAGCACACCATTTTTGGTTTCGGCTTCGGAGCGCCACGCCGATTCGTTTTCCATCACCACCTCGTGAATGGCCAAACCTGTTTTCATGCACCAATGCAATAATTCATCGGAGGTATTAACCGGAAATGCCAAATTGATCTGTTCTTTATTATCCGTCTCTCCTTCTTTCACCACAAAACCACCGCCAATGGAATAATAAGTTTCAGAAATATTGTCGCCGTTTTGGAAAGTAGCTAAAAAGCTCAAAGCATTGGGATGAAAAGGGAGCGTTTCGCTGATGAGAAAATCAATGTCTTCGGCAGGATCAAAAACAATTTCATGTTTGCCGCCCAGCACCAATCTTTTCATGGCGGCAATGTCATTCATCTTGGGCGTGATCTGGTCTACTTCAAAAGTAACAGGATCTTCGCCACACAGACCGAGTTGCACGGCTACGTCGGTGCCGTGTCCTTTGCCGGTTTTAGCTAAGGAACCATAGAGCAAAACTTTCAGACCAGTTACGGCTGGCAGTTTGCCAGTATTAACAAGTGTTTGAACAAAACGCTGCGCAGCACGCCAGGGGCCTAATGTGTGAGAACTGGAAGGTCCAACGCCAATTTTGAATATATCGAATACGGAAATTGCTTCGTGTGACAAGACAGAATGATTTTGGCAAAGTTACTTGCCTTTCGCCTATAGTTCTAATACACCGTATTTAGTGTAACATCAAAGATTAAAATGGAGTTGGCAGGGATAGGACCATTAGGCTGGTCGCCATAACCTAATGATGGCGGAATATATAAGTGTATTCTTCCGCCTTCCTTAATTAACGGAATGCCACTGATCCATCCCGGTATCACCCGTGTTAAGGAAAGATCGGTTGTACCGTCATCAAACGTACTACCATTTGTTAGTGTACCGGCGTAAGTTACATTAACACCGCTGCAGGCTGTTGGCGTTTTTCCTGTGCCTGCGTCATCAATTACATAAAAGAAACCGCTGCAATGTTGGGCTGCGTTAATATTATTTGCCGTTAAATAATCCTGCACTGCCTGGATCTCAGAAGCAGGCGCCTTATATTGACAGGGGTCATAATTACAGGTGGGATTTACATCATTACCTTTTAAGCATCCCGAAAAAGAAGCTACGATCACTAAACCCAATACAATTTGTTTCAACATGGATATAAATTTAAAATGCTTTGACGTTAATTTTCATTTTATCGCTGCATCAGAACGTCGGTCCTAAATAATTATTTGATACGCCTCTCCTGCTCTGCATCAACCTTCCAATTCTTTTTTCCGCAACAGCTCCTGGTACATGGTTTCATTGCGGTCCCAGCGATGATGCGCTGAAAAAATGGTAATGAAAACAACAATGGACAACATTGCAACAAGGATTACAATAATGAGCGAAGAATCGCTGTTCAATACCATCATCGCCTTTTTATACCAACCCGACAAAAGATTGATCAGTAAAGCAGCTGCAAACAAAACGCCTAATGGAAGTCCAATTGAAAACTTGCGTAAAAACTGTTTTTTCCGCAGCCTTTGTTCTTTCCAATAGATCAAAAACCGTTCTTCTTCCTGTGTCAACATATAAAAAATCCCGTCCCTAAAGATGGACGGGATGAGAGGTCCCGAGCGGATTTGAACCGCTGTAGGAGCTTTTGCAGAGCTCTGCCTAGCCACTCGGCCACAGGACCATTTGTACAAATATAAAGGCAGAAGTACGAAAGTTATAGCACCAATGCTTCATTTTTGAACGGTGCGAAAATAGGAGTATTTTTTTAACTAATGAAACTACATTTGTAGCTTAACAATTTTGAAAATTTACAGCATGCAAAGAATTGCGGAATCTGAATTGATCATTAATTCCCGCGGTGCCGTGTATCATTTAAACCTGAGACCGGAAGAGTTGGCGCCAAACATTATTACTGTTGGCGATCCGGACCGGGTGGCTTTGGTAAGCAACTATTTTGATTCGGTGGAAAGTAAATTTCAGCACCGCGAATTTGTATCGCATACCGGTTATTTGGGAAAGAAAAGAATTACCGTGGTATCAACCGGCATCGGCCCGGACAATATTGACATTGTGCTGAACGAACTGGATGCCCTGGTAAATATTGATTTCGAAACAAGACAGATCAAACAAAACCTTACCTCTTTAAATATTATCCGCATTGGCACTTCGGGCTCACTGCAGGCTGATGTGCCGGTGGATAGTTACGTGGCTTCAACCCATGGACTTGGTTTGGACAATCTTTTGAATTATTACAGACAGGAACATACCGAACAGGAAAAACAATTTCTTCAATCTTTTGTTAAGCATACTCAAATGAATGCAGGAAT
>JBQCJM010000255.1:0-17685 GCA_051952715.1 Flavisolibacter sp. | reverse complement strand
ATCGAACTTGATGCCGCCTTCACTTTCTTTATTATAAAACGCATTGCATTTGTAAAGTACAATGGCCGTTTCACTCAATACAGAAAAGCCATGAGCAAATCCTGAGGGCAGAAAAAGTTGCTTTTTGTTTTCAGCCGAAAGTTCAATGGAAAAATGCTGGCCAAATGTGGATGAGCCTTTACGAATATCAACTGCCACATCTAAGATTTTCCCCTCTAACACCCTCACTAATTTAGCCTGTGCATACGGGTTTTGCTGATAGTGCAATCCTCTTATAACACCATACGAAGATTTGGATTGATTATCCTGCACGAATTTTATATCAATACCTGTTTCTGAAAAAACCTGTGCGTTATACGCTTCAAAAAAATAACCCCGGTTGTCTTCAAAAACCTTTGGTTCAAAAACCAATAAGTCCTCAATATCTGTTTTTATAAATGGCATAATTTAAAAACTCCAGTAATTTCTATTCGTTACTTTTCCGCGGTAGATGCCTTTCAAATCAGCAATAATGGCATTGGATTTTGTAATGGAAGAGAAATAGCTATCATCCAGGTCAGCATAAGGTTCGTGACAGACTGTTACGATCACAGCATCATAATCTTTTCCTACCTTATCCGTTAACCCAAAACCATATTCATGTTTTAGTTCTTCACTGTCGGCATGTGGGTCTACCACATCAACATTTAAAAAAAACTCCTGCAATTCTTTTACTACATCAGCCACTTTTGAATTGCGGATGTCGCTTACATTTTCTTTAAATGTTGCTCCCATTACCAAAACCTTTGCAGACTTCACATCGCTTACATGGCTGATGATATGTCTTACAACTTTTCTTGCTACATAGTTCGACATGTTGTCGTTAATATAACGACCTGCTAAAATCACTCTTGAGTTATAACCCAGTTCGCTGGCTTTGTAAGTAAGATAGTAAGGATCAACGCCAATGCAATGGCCGCCAACCAAACCCGGACTGAACTTCAAAAAATTCCATTTGGTACCTGCTGCTTCCAACACCTCGTAAGTATTAATCCCCATCTTATCAAAAATGATGGAAAGCTCGTTCATTAAAGCAATGTTTAAATCACGCTGGGTGTTTTCAATAATCTTAGCAGCTTCAGCTACTTTAATAGATGAGGCTTTGTGCACACCTGCTTTTACTACTAATTCATAAACTTTAGCAATGGTACTCAACGATTCTTCATCGCAACCCGAAACCACTTTTACGATACTTGCCAGTGTATGTTTTTTATCACCGGGGTTGATGCGTTCCGGTGAATAGACGTACTTAAAATCTATAACATTTTTTAAGCCTGATATTTTTTCAATGATAGGCAGGCAATCTTCTTCGGTACAACCCGGATATACAGTGGACTCAAACACTACATAATCTCCTTTCTTGATCACCTTGCCAATAGTTTCAGAAGCTTTTTTTACCGGAGTCAAATCCGGCACATTGTGTTCGTCAACCGGTGTAGGAACCGCTACAATGAAAAACTTTGCTTCCCGCAATACATCCAATGAATTGGTAAATGTGATGTCACATCCGTCAAAAGCTTCCTTTTCTAACTCGTTGCTAGGGTCAATGCCCTGTTTCATCAGGTCAATGCGCTTTGCATTGATATCGAAGCCAATTACAGAGATCTTTTTTGCAAATTCTAATGCAATGGGCAGACCCACATAACCCAAGCCTATTACGGCTAATTTCTCCTTTTTATCAACTAATTGCTGGTACATAATGGTTGCTTGTAATCGGGGGCAAATATAGTGGTGAATGGTGTATAGTGAAGGTTTCCTGGCATTGATTACTCTTTATTGAATGATTGATGCTCATCATCCGAAAAGAATTACGTAATGCATATCCAGTAATCAATGATGAATAATTAAAACAGTCTACCGTAAACAATAGCTGCAATAGAAGAATACCTACCGCTTACCAGTTCTACTTCATACTCATAAATTCCTTTGGTTGTTTGGACCACTCTTCAGGAGGAAGTGATTTAAAATATTCGTAAGTGTTTGCAAGGCCTTCTTTGCGTTGGATTTTAGGAGACCAATCTAATATAGCTTTCGCTTTGGTAATATCAGGCTGACGCTGTTTTGGATCATCGGCAGGCAAAGGCTTATAAATAATTTTCACTTTATTGCCTGTCAGTTTCAATACCTCTTCTGCAAAATCTTTCAGCGATATCTCATCTGGATTGCCAATGTTTACCGGCAGATGGTAATCGTTTAATAACAATCTGTAAATGCCTTCTACCAAATCGTCTACATAACAAAATGACCTTGTTTGAGAGCCATCGCCAAACACCGTCAAATCCTCGCCACGCAAAGCCTGACCAATAAAAGCCGGCAAAGCCCTTCCATCATTCAATCGCATACGTGGGCCATAAGTATTGAAAATGCGAATGATCCTTGTATCTACATTATGAAAATTATGGTAAGCCATTGTAATGGATTCCATATATCGCTTGGCTTCATCGTACACACCACGAGGACCAACTGGATTTACATTTCCCCAATATTCTTCTGTTTGCGGATGCACTAACGGATCGCCATATACTTCACTGGTAGAAGCTACAAGAATTCGTGCTTTTTTAGCTTTAGCCAAACCCAAACAATTGTGTGTACCCATTGCTCCAACTTTCAAAGTTTGAATAGGAATTTTTAAATAATCAATGGGGCTTGCAGGCGAAGCAAAATGAAGTATATAATCTAATTGTCCCGGAATATGAATGAACTTGGTTACATCGTGATGATAGAATTCAAATTCTTTTAGCTTAAAAAGGTGTTCTATATTTTTTAAGTCGCCGGTGATCAGATTATCCATGGCGATCACCTGGTAGCCTTCATGAATAAACCGGTCGCACAGGTGAGAACCAAGAAACCCTGCGCCACCGGTAATTAAGATTCTTTTTTTCATTAAGCAAATTTGGGTTGATTTACCGATGAGCGACCAATGCTTTCATAATGGAATCCTTTTTTCTCCATGGTCTGTACATCAAAGACATTGCGGCCATCAAAGATGACAGGATCTTTTAAGTAAGTAAGTATTTTATCGAAATCTGGTGTTCTGAATTCGTTCCATTCGGTAGCAATGATCAGTGCATCGGCACCATCTATACAGTCATATTGTGTTTCTGCGTAGTTGATCTTATCGCCCAAAATATCTTTTACATTTTTCACTGCTTCCGGATCAAACGCACAAACTGTAGCCCCGTTTTCCAGTAAAGCATTGATAATTTCCAGAGCCGGTGCTTCTCTTATATCATCTGTATTAGGCTTGAAAGCCAATCCCCAAACAGCAAATCGTTTTCCTGTCAGGTCGTTGTTATAATAACGTTTGATCTTTGATACAAGATGCAGCTTTTGTTTTTCATTTACTTGTGTTACTGAGTTCAGAATATGAAAATCATAAGCAACTTCTTTAGCCGAATACACCAGGGCTTTTACATCTTTTGGAAAACAACTTCCGCCGTATCCAATACCTGGAAAAAGAAAACGCTTACCAATCCTTTCATCGCTGCCCATTCCTTTACGCACCATGTCAACATCAGCGCCAAGACGTTCGCACATTTGCGCTATCTCGTTCATAAAAGAGATTTTAGTAGCCAGGAACGCATTAGCTGCGTATTTGGTTAATTCGGCAGAGCGTTCGTCCATAAAAATAATAGGATTACCCTGGCGTACATAAGGGCCGTATAGCTCTGTGAGAACGGCTTTTGCTCTTTCTGACGTAGTACCAATTACAATCCTGTCGGGCTTCATAAAGTCTTCCACAGCAACACCTTCACGCAAAAATTCAGGATTTGAAACCACATCGAATTCACCATCGTAATTTTTAGCAATTGCCTTCTGTACTTTTTCTGCAGTGCCAACAGGTACGGTACTTTTATCAATAATGATCTTGTAATCGGTAAGCAATTTGCCAATATGTTCTGCAACCCCCAAAACGTATTTCAGGTCTGCCGATCCATCTTCGCCCGGAGGCGTTGGCAGGGCAAGAAATACTACTTCAGCTTCTTCCAACCCTTGCTTCAAATCTGTTGTAAAAGTTAAACGTTCCTCTTTCAAATTGCGGTCGAACAATTTTTCGAGACCGGGTTCGTAAATAGTAATCTGTCCGTTTTTTAATTTATTGACCTTGCGTTCGTCAATATCTACGCAACATACGTGGTTTCCGGTTTCGGCCAGGCAAGTACCTGTAACCAAACCAACGTAACCTGTTCCAACTACGGTAATCTTCATAATGTATGATTAGGGTTTTAAAAATTCTAAGACTTTGGTTGTGATAAAGTTTAATTGCTGTTCATCCATTTCTGTATGCATAGGAAGAGAAATGACTCTTTCCGTCAGCCAATCTGTAACCGGAAGTTGTACTTGCGAAGAATTAAAATGCGCAAACATTTTTTGGCGATGCGCCGGCACAGGGTAATAGATCATGGATGGAATATTATGTTCTGCAAGATAATCATGTAATTTGTTTCTGTCAACACCCTCAAGAATTAAGGTATATTGATGAAAAACATGCCTGCTATAGGCTGCACGAAAAGGCGTTTTAATTTTGGGATGATTGGCAAAAGCCGCATCATAATAATCTGCTACAGCTCTTCTCGCATTGATATAATCGTCGAGGTATTTCAACTTAACATCTAAAATAGCAGCTTGTATGGTATCGAGGCGGCTGTTGCATCCCACCATATCGTGATAATACCTTTTGCTTTGCCCATGATTGGCTACCATTTTCAAAGTATTGGCCAGATTTCCGTCATCGGTCATTATCGCTCCACCGTCACCATATCCTCCCAGGTTTTTCGAAGGAAAGAAAGACGTGGTACCAATCGTTCCTATTGACCCTGTCTTTTTTGTGCTGCCATCTGAAAAATAATAATCGCAACCTATCGCCTGTGCATTGTCTTCGATCACATACAAATTATTGGCCGCGGCAATTTTCATAATTTCTTCCATATTGGCTGCCTGCCCGTATAAATGAACCGGCACAATAGCTTTTGTCTTTGGTGTAATGGCTTTTTCTATGGCTGTAGGATCTATACAAAAAGTTTCGGGATCGACATCCACAAAAACAGGTGTAAGCTTTAATAAAGCAATTACTTCTGTGGTGGCTATATAAGTAAATGATGGTGTTATCACTTCGTCTCCCTGTTGCAAATTCAGGGCCATCATCGCAATCTGTAGCGCATCGGTGCCATTGGCACAGGGAATAACATTCTTCGATCCGTTGTAAGCAGCCAGGTTAGCGGCAAAGCTTTGTACCTGCGGACCATTAATAAATGTACAACTCTCAATAACATCCAATACCGCAATATCAATTTCCGATTTCATTTTTTGATACTGCTGCTTTAAATCAACCATTTGAATGGAACGCATACATAATAAGTTTAAATGGGATTGACTGACTATGCTTAAAATTTTGCACTAGAACAGCCTCATTCAGGCGGGCAAAAATAGGAAAATATGGCTGCGTGAACCGTAGAGTTATAATTTTGAGCCCTTTAAACAAAGTGCCTTGCTTTTACTTTACAACTTTACAGTTCAACTTTATTTTATTGCTGTACGCATTGCTGCTTTGTGGAATAAAAAGGCAGAAGAATGGGTTACCGGCAGAAAAAATTTGTTTGCTTCCTTACAACAAAAAATAACTGCAACAGATAAAATTATTTGGATGCATTGTTCTTCTGCCGGTGAATTTGAGCAGGGCAAACCACTAATTGAAAAATTAAAATCGCTTTATCCACATCATAAAATTCTGATCAGCTTTTTTTCTCCTTCAGGTTATAATGTAGCAACAAACTATAAACATGCCGATATCATTACTTATCTGCCTTTAGATACAAGGCAAAATGCGAGGCGATTTATTGGAATCATACACCCTGACGTCGTTGTATTTGTAAAATATGAATTCTGGTTCCATCATTTATCGGCAGTTGCTTTCAAACATATTCCATTGCTTTTGATATCTGCCGTTTTCAGGGAGAACCAAACCTTCTTTAAATGGTATGGACGATTTTACAGGCAGATGCTCTTTTCATTTCGTCACATTTTTGTACAGGACCAAAGCTCTTTACAATTGTTGCAACAACACAGCATCAATCATTGCACCGTTGGTGGTGATACAAGATTTGACCGGGTACAGGAAATAGCTGAAAGGTTTACGGATATTCCCTCGGTCAACGATTTTGTGGGTAATGCCAATCTAATTGTAGCCGGAAGCACCTGGCCCGATGATGAGCAATTACTTTCCCATCTTGATTCTACAAAACTTATTATTGCACCACATGAAATCAATGAACTGCATTTAGCGCAAATAGAAAAATTGTTCAGAAATTCCATTCGCTATTCACAATGGCAACATAGAAAAGGGGATGAAAAAGTTTTGATTATTGATAACGTAGGCATGTTATCGAAGCTATATAAATATGCCACAGTAGCATACATTGGTGGCGGCTTTACCAAAGACGGCATTCATAATATTCTGGAAGCCGCTATTTATGGCAAGCCAGTAATTTTTGGTCCTAATTACAAAAAATACCGTGAGGCAAAAGAGTTGATTGCAAGCGGTGGCGCTTTTAGTGTTGCAAATTCAGACCAATTAAAAATAACGACAAACAATTTATTGAACGATGCTGCGCAATTTCAGAAAACTTCTGCCCAGGCAAAGAACTATGTTCTACAACACACCGGCGCTACAGAAAAAATAGTTCAATTTATTCAGGAAAACCGTCTTCTTACCAAATGATAAAAATGCTGTACCGTTTCTTTGCTATCGTTCCAACCGAGTTTGAACTTTAACTCACGATTGATCCAGTATTCTGCCTCTGAAAGAATGCCAAAACCGTTGATGGTTTTAATACTTCTTTCATACATGGCATCATCGCCGCGAAATAGTTCACTCACAAAAGTAAAACGGTCGTTAATGCCAATGCCTTTACGCAAGTCTTTGATAGGGGTGTCTTTCAGGGCATGCACTACTTCTGTTTTTTGTTGCTTCAGCCTGTCGTTTAAAGATTCTTTTTGCTCCGCCACCAGTTCGTTGATCTCCTTTTTTGACTGGTGCTGCGCTAAAGTAGGCGCTTCTTCCACCGCATCAAAGGCAGCATAAAAATTGCTTTGCGTAGCTATAGGTTTTGGCTGTTCTTCTTTGCGAACAATTTCTTCCACAACAGGTTTGGGTAAATAATACTCGTGTTGTTTTAATATTTCCTGCTCCTTTACGGTCGCTGCAGTTTTTACTTCAGGTTCGTTATATGCTATAAACGCAGGCTTTTCTTTTTCTGCAACCGCAACTTTTTTTTCTTCAACAACTTCGGCTTGTTGTACAAGATTCACTTCTTCTACAAAGTTGAAATTTACCGGCATAGTTACGGCTACTTTGGCTGTGCCTAAAACACCATTTTTTTGTTGAAGCTGTAAAAGTTCTAACTGAATTAATTGAACAGTGGGCATTAATTGCGCTGCTGTGCAGCCCAGTTCTTTTTGGTGGTATAACTTGTCAATAAGAGCCTTAATTCTTTCCATTGTTTATGGTACTTTCGCTGTTTTTAACAATAGGATTTAGTTCTATAACGAAAAGATGTGCCTAAAATTACTAACAGATTGTAAACAACACAATCTGCAGTGAGTTATCAGTTTGCAAAAAGAGCGAATCTTTTTTATAATGATGCAGAACCTGTGTTAAATAAAATTATAAACAAGCCATAACTATTTCTGAATGTTTATTGAACCGAATATAAAAGGTGAACGGCGTGGGTGGATTGAAGTGATTTGCGGCTCTATGTTCTCTGGGAAAACTGAAGAGTTGATACGAAGATTAAAGCGGGCAAAGATTGCCAATTTGAAAGTTGAAATTTTTAAACCTGCCATTGATGTGCGATACGATGAAATTAAAATTGTATCGCATGATGAAAACGCCATTCAATCTACTCCCATTGATAATTCACAGACTTTATTATTAATGGCTCAGGATGTAGATGTAGTAGGCATTGACGAAGCTCAATTTTTTGATGACGAGATTGCCAACGTTTGCGATGAACTGGCCTTGCGTGGCGTAAGGGTGATTGTAGCCGGTCTTGATATGGATTACACGGGCAAGCCTTTCGGGCAAATGCCTTTCTTGCTAGCAAAGGCCGACTATATTACCAAACTACACGCTATTTGCGTAAAGTGTGGCAATATTGCCAACTACTCTTACAGGGTTATACCCAGCGAAGAACAAATTATGTTAGGCGCTAAAAACGTGTATGAACCAAGATGTAGAAACTGCTTTATATTGGATGGCGCAATTGATTAAAACCGCATTTGAATAGCTTTCAACAAATATGGACCTTATTTAAAAAAGACCTGCTGCTGGAAATTCGCCAGCAATATGCCTTTTATGGTGTACTACTATACGTAGGCGCCACCATTTTTGTTTTGTTCATGGCTATTGAAAACCCCAGCACGGCCGTATGGAACGGGCTGTTCTGGATCATACAGCTTTTTATCAGCATCAATGCAGTAGCTAAAAGTTTTTTGCAGGAAAGCCGCAGCCGCATGTTGTACTATCATACCATTACCAGTCCGCAAAATTTTGTTTTAGCCAAGCTGCTTTTCAACTCTGTATTAATGCTGGTGATGAGCATTTTAAGCATGGTGTTGTTCTCCTTGTTTATGGATTACCCGGTTCAGAGAACCTCAGCTTTTGTTGGTATCGTTTTTCTTGGTGGATGGAGCCTGAGCCTGGTGTTTACTTTTTTAGCGGCCATAGCAGCTAAGGCGCAACAAAATGCAGCCATCATGGCCATTCTTGGCTTTCCTATTATTATTCCGCAATTGCTGATCCTTATGAAAATTTCATCGGCTGTTTTTGTTAGCTCAGGCAGCCTGCCCTTAATTAATATTTCACTTCTTTTAGTTTCCGATCTTTTGGTAGTACTGCTGGCCATTATTCTTTTCCCTTTTTTGTGGAAAGACTAAAGAATATAGAAACGATGAGCAAGAAACAAGGAGTGAAGAAGTAGTTCTATTGCGGCTTTTCCTTTGGCTCAATTTTCAATATTCAGGTAAAAAAATTTGGCTCAATTTTCAATATTCAGGTAAAAAAAATAGACGGCACAGTTTGGGTGTCCTCAATGAATATTGCTCGTTGAAAATTGAACATTCTCTCTTATCTCCATTCAACATTCCTTGTTCCTTGTTCAATATTCTCTTGCTTCCCTTATTTTTGCTCCCGAATTAAACGATTGCTGCTTTTAAACCCCTACGTAATGAATAAATGGTGGTGGAAAATAGTGTGTATCCTTCTTCTTGTTTACACTGTAACGGCAGGCTTATTATTCAGTGTTCCCCGTAAGCCCATTATACAGGAATCAATCCGCAACTTGTATTTCCATGTATGTATGTGGTTTTGCATGATGATACTTTTTACCATTTCAGTGGTGCATGCAGTAAAGTATTTGAGGAACAATAACCTGAGGTCTGATATTTTGTCAAGACAATATGCTGTTGTAGGAATTGTATTTGGTGTACTGGGCTATAGCACAGGTGCCATTTGGGCTTCTTTTACCTGGGCTGATCCCAACAGCTCTTCTTTCGCTTCTTTTGGTGCTATTGCCAAAGATCCCAAACTGATTGGTGCGGCCATTGCCCTGCTTATTTATTTCGCTTATTTGGTATTGCGAGATTCTATCAGCGATATAGATAAAAGAGCCAGGGTGAGTGCCGTGTATAATATTTTTGCTTTTGCCTTTTTATTTCCTTCTATCTGGATCATTCCCCGCCTGCTCGATAGCCTTCATCCCGGCGGACAAGGAAACCCTGCACTAAACCCCAAGGACATTGATGCCCGCATGCGCATGGTGTTTTATCCTGCTGTTATTGGCTGGACCTTACTGGGTGTATGGATTGTAAGCCTGAAAGTGCGCCTGCAACTGCTTAAAGAAAAAACTGTTTTAGAATCATGATAAAAAAAATCGCTTTGCTATTCTTTTCTCTTTTCTCTGGCTTGTTACTATTAGCACAGAATGGAGATACAATTGAAATGGCTGATACAATGCGTCAAAATGGAAAAATATACGTAGTGGTGGCAGTTATCCTTACCATCCTGGCTGGTATTTTTCTTTATTTAATACGCCTGGACAAAAAGATCGGCAAACTGGAAAAAGAAAATAGAGAACATCAATTTATAACAAAAAAACAATCTCATGTCAGCTAACGAAGAATACAGCTTTTTCGGCGCCGTCGAAAAAAGCTTTGACAGGGCAGCAAAATTCACCAACTGGGATCCGGGAGTACTGGAACAAATAAAAGCTTGCAATGCTGTTTACCGTATGAAATTTCCTGTACGCATGGATGATGGCCGCATAGAAGTAATTGAGGCCTATCGTGTACAACACTCGCAACATAAAACACCGTGTAAAGGCGGTATCCGTTTTGCCGCAGAGGTAAACCAGGATGAAGTAATGGCACTCGCTGCATTAATGACCTATAAATGTGCCATTGTAAATGTTCCTTTTGGTGGCGGTAAAGGCGGTATTAAAATCAACCCAAGAAAATATTCGGTTTACGAACTGGAAAAAGTAACCCGCCGTTATACAGCCGAACTGGTAAAGAAAAACTTTATCGGACCAGGTACCGACGTTCCGGCACCTGACTATGGCACCGGCGAAAGAGAAATGGCGTGGATCGTTGATACTTATCAAAGTTTGCGTCCCGGGGAAATTGACTCTGCAGGTTGCGTAACCGGCAAACCTGTAACCCAGGGTGGCGTTCGTGGCCGCAGAGAAGCTACCGGTCTTGGAATTTTCTTTGGCATTCGCGAAGTATGTAATATGCCTGATGTAATGGAAAAGCTTGGATTGTCTGTAGGTGTTGACGGCAAACGGGTAATTGTGCAGGGCTTGGGTAATGTAGGTTATCATGCTGCTAAATTCTTTCAAAATGCAGGTGCAAAAATTATTGGCCTGGCAGAATATGAAGGCGCCATTTACAGCGAGAACGGTTTGGATGTAGATGCCGTTTTCGAGCATCGCAAAAACACTGGTTCAATCCTTAATTTCCATGGTGCTAACAATTTCGCAAAAAACACAGATGCGCTGGAATACGATTGCGATATTCTAATTCCTGCGGCTTTGGAAAACGTAATTAACGGAGACAATGCGCCTCTCGTAAAAGCAAGAATTATTGGCGAAGGCGCCAACGGTCCTTTAACACCGGAAGCAGATGAAGTGTTTGTACAAAAAGGAACGCTGGTGGTACCCGATATGTATCTGAATGCCGGCGGTGTTACCGTTTCTTATTTTGAGTGGTTGAAGAACTTAAGTCACGTTCGATACGGACGTATGGAAAAACGTTTCACCGAAAATATGAACCAACACATCCTGGGCCAGATTGAAGAACTTACCAGCAGGCAGGTAAGCGAAAGAGAAAGGCAATTCATTATGCACGGACCCGAAGAAGTGGATTTGGTGCATAGCGGATTGGAAGAAACAATGATCACTGCTACCCGTGAGATTATGGATGCATGGAAAAAGAATCCACAAATACCTAATATGCGCACTGCAGCTTATGTAGTGGCTATTAACAAAGTAGGCACAAGCTATGCCGAGTTGGGCATCTTCCCATAGAAAGAATATGAGGAAACCATATAGAGCCCCGCTTCTGTTTGAAGCGGGGCTTCTCTTTACAATAGATTCACTGTTTTCTTCAAAGATGCATCTTCCTTCCTGCCCTGTGGAGTTATTAGTACTAAGCATGATAATAAACTGTCTAACTGCTTTGACTTTCTCTTATAGCTATCAGTACTCTACAACGTTTTGTTTTATATCAGCATTATTGCTTCACCTTTTATCAAAACAAAATCCCCAAACAAATAACAAATCGCTTACCTTATCTTAACTACCACTTAACCTCATCTTCTGCTAACAAATATTATCTTACCATACAAGAAACAGGCATAATTTTTTAATACACAATTGTGTATAAGTAACCACTAAAAATTACCGGGTGTTTTTATTATCTTGTACAGGATGGGTTATTTGTACCATGAAAGTTAAACCGGATGAAAAGCCTGCTGCTGAACAAGTTTAAGCAGGTAAAACCGGGATTGTTTAACGAAAAACCTAAACGAATTTGAGAGACACAATTATCAACCTTGAAACCGTTAACCCTATAGAGTTCTTTGGAGTGAATAACGGCAAATTAGATATCTTAAAAAAGAAATTCCCCCTGCTGAAAATTCTTTCTCGTGGCACACAGTTAAAATTAAGTGGAGCCCCTGAACAGGTGGAAGGCGCAAAAGAAAAGATAGACCTCATAGTGCAGTATCTCGAAAGAAATGGTCACATGAGCGAAAATTATTTTGAACAGATCCTGGGCGGCGACGACGCTGAAACCGTTGACCATTTTGTGGAACGAAACCCCAATAACATTTTGGTGTTTGGTCCTAATGGTAAAACGGTAAGGGCACGTACTGCCAATCAAAAGCGTTTGGTAACGGCATCAGAAAAAAATGATGTGGTTTTTGCCATTGGCCCTGCCGGTACCGGTAAAACCTATACAGCTGTGGCTATGGCTGTAAGAGCTTTAAAAAACAAAGCGGTTAAAAAAATCATTCTTACGCGTCCGGCAGTGGAAGCCGGTGAAAGCCTGGGGTTTTTGCCCGGCGATCTGAAAGAAAAGATCGATCCCTATCTACGCCCCTTGTACGATGCGCTGGATGACATGATCCCTGCCGATAAGCTGGGCTACTATATGAGCACCAGAACTATTGAAATTGCGCCACTGGCTTATATGCGTGGCCGTACGCTGGATAATGCTTTTATTATTCTGGACGAAGCACAGAATGCTACTGACGTACAATTAAAAATGTTTTTAACCCGTATAGGCGCTAATGCTAAAGCTATCATCACCGGCGACTTAACGCAAGTGGATCTGCCCCGCAACCAGCGAAGCGGATTAGAAAAAGCCAGCCGCATTTTGCGCAATATTGATGGCATTGGCTATATAGAGCTGGATGAAGAAGACGTGGTGCGCCACCGTTTGGTAAAAGCCATTTTAAAAGCATACAATGCAGAAGGCCAAAGGGAAATGGAACTGGAAGAAGCAAGAAGCAAAGAAAGAAAAGAAAAACGCTATTACGATAGAGAAAGAAACAACGATTAATACTGCATCGTGTCGTATCTCATTTATAAAGTGCCTTAGCAATGAGGCACTTTTTTAGTATTCCCTTTTCTTAGTATTACTTTTGCCACATGAGAAATTTTTTGTTTACCGGTTTTTTGCTTGTGTTGTTCTGCGCCTGTAACAATACTGATCAAAACAAACAAGACACTTCGGAAAACGATGTGGATGCGGCCCGCAACTTCATCCGCTCTGCACTTGATGGCAAATGGAAAGATGCCCGCAGGTTTATGTTGCAGGATTCAGTGAATACACAACTTCTGGATGCCTTTGAAAGCAACTACCAAACGCATATGAGCAGGGAAGACAAAAGAGGGTATAACGAATCTTCTATTACCATGTATGACACACGACAGGTAAATGATAGTGTGAGCATTATTAAATATGCCAACACCTATAAAAAGCAAAAGGACTCGCTGCGTGTGGTGCGCAACAATGGTGTGTGGGTGGTTGATCTGAAATATTCTTTTCCGCAAACCGACACAACCATCTATGTTCAATAATGTTCTGTTAGTAGGCCTGGGCGGCGCTGCCGGCAGCGTAAGCCGGTATCTTTGTCAGCGTTGGGTAAATGAATATTACCAGCACAGTTTTCCACTGGCTACTTTTTTGGTAAATATTTCCGGTTGTCTTCTCATTGGAGTTTTATACGCACTGGCAGAAAAAGAAAATATATTATCGCCACCAACACGCCTTTTACTGATCACAGGATTTTGCGGTGGCTTTACCACCTTTTCTACATTTGCTTTTGAGAATATGAATTTGTTGCGTACAGGCGATCATCTTTATTTTTTACTGTATGCCGTTGGAAGTGTTGCATTAGGTATTGCAGCCGTATATGCAGGCAGTTTGTTGATTAAACTTCTTTAACTATGAACCTGGAAGGACGATCAAAGCTTTTGCGGATTTTTACAGGAGAGGCAGACCGCATTGGTCACGATCTCTTGTACGAAAAAATTTTGCTTACAGCAAGAGAACACGGCCTGGCAGGTGGCACAGTTATTAAAGGCATCATGTCGTTTGGCGCCAGCAGCCATGTACACAGGGCCCGGTTGATCGAGTTATCTGAAGACCTACCGGTTGTTATTGAAATTATTGATCACCAGGAAAAGATAGAGGCCTTTTTGCCTGTTGTAAACAATTTGTTTGAACAATGTGGCAAAGGCGGATTGATCACTCTTGAAAATGTTGAGGTCGTTTATTATAAATCAAAGAAATAATTATGGAAAGAACTGTTTTACATCCCTGGCATGGTGCGGAGTATGGCAATAAAGCGCCGCAACAAGTAAATGCCATGATTGAAATACCGCAAGGCTCAAGAACCAAATATGAAATAGATAAAAAAACGGGTTTGTTGAAATTAGACAGGGTCATTTATTCTTCTTTCCATTACCCGGTTAATTATGGTTTTATTCCGCAAACATTAGGACATGATAACGACCCCCTGGACATTTTGGTTTTATGTTCGCAAGCCATACAACCGCTTTGCCTGGTGGAGGCCACCGTTATTGGCAATATGCAAATGATTGACTCCGGCGAAATGGATGATAAGATCATTGCGGTAGCTACAAAAGATCCTTCTGTAAATCATATTTCATCCATTGAAGAAATGCCCAGGCATTTTATCAATGAACTGCGCAATTATTTTGAGCAATACAAAGTTTTAGAGAATAAGCAGGTACAGATAGAAGAGTTTCAAAACAAAGAAATCGCTTATCAGATTATTACGGAAGCCATAGATTTATACAAACAAAAGTTTGTGTAAATGCGGATAACCTGTCCTTCTGCTTTACCTCATTTAGCTATGTTAGTTAAGGTTGCTTACAATAACCTTTCTATAATAACGAAGCTGCATAAATAGATACCATGACGATCCTACTTTTTACGCTTATTATTTTTTTAGGTGCTCTCCTGGCAGGCTTTTTAGGTTCATTAACTGGCTTAGGCGGTGGTGTGGTTATCATTCCAATGCTGGCATTAGGACTGGGCGTTGACATTCGCTACGCCATTGGAGCTTCCATTGTTGCCGTAATTGCTACATCATCGGGTGCAGCAGCTGCCTATGTTAAGGAAGGGTTTACCAATATTCGTCTTGGAATGTTTTTGGAAATTGCAACAACACTTGGTGCAGTTTGCGGCGCCATTGTTGCCGTATATGCACCTACCGAAGCCATAGCCGTTTTATTTGGTTTTATTCTTTTAATATCGGCGTTTCTATCGTTAAAGAAAAAACCTGCTAACCTTAACCTGGAAAACCGGAGCAGGCTTTCGGCATTCTTTAAACTTGGAGGTTCTTATCCTGCAAGAGACGGCACATCTATTCAATATAATGTTCGCCATGTGTCAGGAGGATTTTTAATGATGCTCGTTGCCGGTGCTTTGTCCGGATTATTGGGCATAGGTTCAGGAGCTTTGAAAGTACTGGCTATGGATAACATTATGCGGGTGCCCTTTAAGGTATCTACCACTACCAGCAATTTTATGATCGGTGTAACGGCTGCAGCCAGCGCCGTTATTTATTTTCAGCGGGGTTATATTGATCCGGGTTTGTGCATGCCTGTAACACTTGGCGTATTAACAGGCGCATGGGCAGGTTCAAGGGTTTTAACCAGGTCAGAAACCAAATGGCTGCGCTATGTGTTTGCTTTTGTTATTACAGCATTAGCCGTCGAAATGATTTATAATGGCCTTACGCATCGTATTTGATGACATATTTTATTGTATGAAGAATAATTTTTTGCAGGACAAGGATATTGAAGTTTTTATTGGCAACCTGTTACGTGCAGGTGTTATTATTTCTTCAAGCATCATTATTATAGGCGGTATCATTTATTTGTTAGGCCAGGGTGGTCATTTGCCCGACTACCAGGATTTTCGCGGATTAAGCAGCTCTTTTCATTCCCTGCCCGAGGTGTTGCAAGGCGTATTGAAAGGTAACGGCGGATCAATTGTTCAATTAGGCGTTTTAGTTTTAATAGCCACGCCCATTGCACGCATTGTATTCTCCATCTTTGGTTTTTTGCAGGAAAAAGACAGGCTCTATATTTTTATTACACTGATCGTTCTTGTTATTATTGTTAGTAGTATGCTGTTCGGGCTAAAGGGTTAAAACAACTTTGCTTTCGATATGTGTTTAAAAAATTTATTTCTTATTTGTGTATTTGCAATAACATTAAAAACTTATGCGCAAAGCTCGCCGTTCGGCACAAGCCGTTATGCCCAAAATGCTTTACAGCAATTAGCCAAACAGTATTTTAAATACAACGTCTATGAATTAGAGCTGGCCGATGTTGTAGATACCTTGCTGCAAGACACTGAAATAAAAATTGACACAACCATCGCACATACCGATACAAGCAGGCTTTATGTACGAGGCTATCATACTTCCTTCAACCCCTTTCAAATTCCTCTCGATTCAGTGCGAACAATAATTGCAGAAATTTTTTCAAAGGACCCGAAAACGGAAAAAGTTGTTGATACTATTTTTCGCTTGCAGACAGTAGGCGTAGCCAAGAGCAAAAATCAACTTGAAGATATAAAAGCCTGCTTTGTAAAAATGCACAAGCAGATCAAAGGAGATTTTAATTATTTCAGCTATTCTAAAAACAAAATAAAAAAGCAGCTTACAAGCGAATCCTATACGTATTATCAACTGCCCTATCCGCAACCTTTGTTGAATATTACATGGAAAACAAAAAGCGAGAACGAAACTGTAATTGCTATTACATTCGAGATTCACCTGCTTAAAACATCCTCCTGACAGAGTGTAGCTGATGCGTTCTTTTTCCATTGTCGGTATTCGTTATACCCTGCTCATCTACTATATCAATTCTAACTTTGCCGGAAGCATGAATGATCTTACTGCTGCTTAAAAGAATGCCCACATGCGTTACCCTTCCATTCTCATTTTGAAAAAAAGCCACATCGCCTTCTTTTACTTTTTCCAAACTTTTAATCAAGCTGCCCTGCTCTGCCTGTTGATAAGCATCCCTTAATAATTGTACCCCAAATAGTTTAAAAACGGTTTGCACAAAGCCGCTACAGTCCACACCCATTAAGGTTTTCCCTCCCCATAAATAAGGAGCATTCAGCCATTCATAGGCACTCCTCACTATATCATTTCCATTAAAAACGCCTTTTACATTTTTAACGCTTCCACTGTATTCCCATTCATTGGTCCACAGTTCATTTGTTTGAACATGTAAGCCGGTAAGATGACTGCCACGGGTGATCTTCATCATATTTCCCCGGAAGCATACTATATTCAAGTCGCTTATGGCAACATGTTCAAGAGGCTGCGCTGCCACCTGTTCATTTACTTCAGTAATAAGATGGTAGGTCAGCCAGCCTTCATAGCCATCGTACAACGATCTTACTTTAAACCACTCTTCTTTTTCTTCCAATATCTGCATGGTTTCGCCAAACAAAAGCTGGTTGGTCATTTCTGTTCTGTGCGAAGGCTCCTTCCGCACCGGCGCCGCAGGCACTGTACAAATAGCATATTGCATG
>JBQCJM010000254.1:0-38590 GCA_051952715.1 Flavisolibacter sp. | reverse complement strand
TAAAACACGGTGAGCCAGAACTGACCACTCACCACTCACTACTCACGATCATGAGCCAACTGAAAAACGATCTTTTATTACGAGCATTACGGAAGGAAAAAGTTGAACGTCCGCCGGTATGGATGATGCGCCAGGCAGGAAGATATTTGCCTGATTATATCAAGCTTCGTGAGAAGTATGATTTCTTTACCCGTGTACAAACACCGGAGTTGGCTACAGAAATTACCTTGCAGCCAGTTGACCAGGTTGGCGTGGATGCAGCCATTATATTTTCTGATATTTTGGTAATTCCGCAGGCAATGGGCCTGGAAGTGTTGATGGAAGAAGGCAAAGGGCCATCACTTCCAAAAACTATCAAATCACAAAGTGATATTGATGCGTTGAATACAGCCAATGCAGCAGAACATTTAAAATATGTATTAGATGCATTATCACTTACCAAAAAAGAATTGAATGGCCGTGTGCCATTAATTGGTTTTGCAGGAGCACCTTGGACGATTTTGTGTTACATGGTAGAAGGTAAAGGCAGTAAGACTTGGGACAAAGCAAAACAATTTGCATACACACAACCTGAGTTAGCACATGCATTGTTGCAAAAGATCACGAACATTACGATTGATTATTTAAAAGCACAAGTGACAGCAGGTGCTGATACGGTGCAAGTGTTTGATAGCTGGGCTGGTTCTTTATCGCCTGAAGATTTTAAGACATACGCACAGCCTTATTTATTGCAAATTGCAGATGCAGTAAAAGACAGTGCGCCTGTGATTTTATTTCCGAAAGGAACCTGGTACGCATTGAAAGATTTAAGCAAGAGCAGTGCCAGTGGTATTGGTATCGACTGGACCATTACACCGCAGTTTGCCAGAGAATTAACGAATAATCAAATCACCTTGCAGGGCAATTTTGATCCTGCAAAATTGCTGGCGCCTACTCCGCAAATTAAAAAATGGGTGAAGGAAATGATCGATGGTTTTGGTGCACAAAACTACATTGCCAATTTGGGTCATGGCATTACACCAAACGTTCCTGTTGATCATGCAAAAGCATTTGTAGAAGCAGTGAAAGAATATAAATAGTGAATAGTGAGTGGTGAGTTGTGCATGCGGAAACTTTACTCACCACAGACCACTGACAACTCACAATTATGAACATTAAACAAGACTGGATAGATTATATACACGACTTGCAGAACAGGATTTGTGCTGCCTTGGAAGAAGCAGATGGCAAAGTAAAGTTTATTGAAGATGCATGGGAAAGATCTGAAGGTGGCGGTGGTAAAACAAGAGTGATTGCCAACGGAAATGTATTTGAAAAAGGCGGCGTGAATACTTCTGTTGTGTTTGGTGAAGTAACAGATGCGATGCGAACAGGATTAAAGATCAACGGGGCAAAATGGTTTGCATGCGGTTTGTCTTTGGTTATTCATCCGCTCAATCCATTTGTACCAACAGTGCATTGTAATTACCGAATGTTTGAATTGTATAATGAAAAGGATGAAATAATTGATCGTTGGTTTGGTGGCGGAACAGACCTGACGCCTTATTATCTGTTTGAAGAAGATGCACAACATTTTCATCAAACCTATAAAGGTGTGTGCGACCAATTTGATCCAACGTTCTATCCTAAGTTCAAAGAGACATGCGATAATTATTTTGTAAACTTTCATCGTAATAATGAACGAAGAGGTATTGGTGGCATTTTTTACGATTATCAACGACCAGATGAAAATCATGATGTAAACTTTTGGATGAATTTTGGAAAAGCATGCGGCGATGCATTCATTCCGGCTTACATCCCTATCGTTGAAAAACGAAAAAACATTACATACACAGAAGAAAACAAACACTGGCAGGAAATACGCAGAGGCCGATACGTCGAATTCAATTTAGTGCACGACAGAGGAACATTGTTTGGCTTAAAAACGGCCGGACGAATTGAAAGCATCTTAATGAGTTTGCCACCAACCGTTCGTTTCGAATACAACTATCAACCAAAACCTAATAGCGAAGAGGATAAATTATTACAAGCTTGTTTGCATCCAAAAGAATGGATTTAAAAATTGAAAAGATGAAAAAAGCATTGCTATTGATCGATATTCAAAATGATTATTTTCCACAAGGCAAAAATGAATTAGTCAACAGTGTCCTTGCCAGCGAAAAGGCAAAAGCGCTTTTGAATTATTTCAGAAATCACAACCTTCCGATTATTCATATTCAGCATTTATCTGTTCGGCCAGGCTCTACTTTTTTCATACCTGATACAGAAGGTGCTGCTATACATAAAAATGTACAACCACTGGAAAATGAAAAAGTGATCGTAAAAAATTATCCGAATAGTTTTAGAGAAACAGAATTGCAGAACTATCTGCAAGAGCAAGAGGTACAACATTTAGTTGTGGCCGGTATGATGTCGCACATGTGTGTAGATGCAACTGTTCGTGCAGCTAAAGATTTAGGCTACCAGGTAACCGTTGCAGAAGATGCCTGTGCAACAAAAGACCTGTCATTTCGAGATAAGACAATACCTGCGCCGCAAGTGCATAGTTCATTTATGGCTGCTTTGAATTATTTCTATGCAGAGATCAAGCAGGCAAATGAATTAATTGAACAACATTAAATAATACATCATGTATTTACAAAGACGTAACAGAATACTAAGAGCAACACCTGCTATCCGTAGCATGGTTGCTGAAACCATCCTTGCCCCAAACGATTTTATCGTTCCGCTTTTTATTGACGAAGGTGAAAATGTAGAAACAGAAATTGCTTCCATGCCGAATTACTATCGAAGAAGCATTGATGGTACAGTGAAAGAAGTAAAAGAACTGTGGAGCATGGGCATTAAAAGCGTCTTGATTTTTATTAAATGCAAAGACGAATTAAAAGACAATACTGGCAAAGAAGCATGGAATAAAAATGGATTGATGCAGCGTAGCATTAAAGCAATCAAAGATGCTGTTCCTGAAATGTATATAATGACCGATGTCGCTCTCGATCCTTATTCATCTTTTGGACATGATGGAATTGTGGAGAATGGGGAAATTGTGAACGATGCAACGGTTGAAGCTTTAGTGAAGATGAGCATTTCGCATGCAGAAGCCGGCGCCGATATGGTAGCGCCAAGCAATATGATGGATGGAAGAATTGCCGCCATCAGAAGTGGTTTGGAAGAAAACGGATTTACCAAAGTCGGCATCATGGCCTACAGTGCTAAATATGCCTCCTGTTTTTATGGACCGTTCAGAGATGCATTAGATAGTGCACCCGGATTTGGTGATAAAAAAACCTATCAAATGGATTATGCCAATCGCATTGAAGCCGTGAAAGAAGCACTGATGGATGTGGAAGAAGGCGCTGACATTGTAATGGTAAAACCCGGACTTCCCTATTTGGATATTGTTCGTGAAGTGAAGAATGCCGTGAATGTTCCGGTGAGTGTGTATAACATCAGCGGCGAATATGCCATGATCAAAGCAGCAGCAAAAATGGGTTGGATCAATGAAGAGAAAGCAATTTTGGAAACACTGACTTCCATCAAAAGAGCAGGTGCTGATTTGATTGCTACTTATTTTGCGAAGGATGCGGCGAGGTTATTGGGTTAATTTATTTAGGCGCTATAGGTCTATTTATCTATTAAGCTCATCTTGCGTCGCACTCTTGTACGTTCGATAACTCTATTCAGCATATTGCAACAGTCATTTCACTATTGACCATTCATTATTCAGAAGATTAACTATGAACATTTCCCAAAGTCAAGAGCTATTCAACAGAGCACAGTCAAGCATTCCCGGTGGAGTAAACTCGCCTGTTCGTGCATTCAAAAGCGTGGGTGGCACGCCTATCTTTTTACAAAAAGCAAAAGGTGCCTATTTGTATGATGTTGATGGAAATAAATACATTGATTACATCAACTCGTGGGGACCGATGATCCTTGGCCATGCGTATGAACCGGTTGTAGAAGCCATTCAAAAGAAAGCAATGGACTCCACATCTTTCGGTGCGCCAACAGAACTGGAAATTGAAATGGCGGAACTCATAAAAAGCATGGTGCCGAATGTTGATTTAATCAGGATGGTGAGCAGTGGAACGGAAGCCTGCATGAGTGCCATTCGCCTGGCAAGAGGCTATACAGGAAAAAACAAGATCATCAAATTTGAAGGTTGCTATCACGGACACGCAGATTCATTTTTGGTGAAAGCAGGAAGTGGCGTGGCCACATTCAATATTCAAACGGTACCGGGTGTTACTGCCGGAGTTTCTGAAGACACGTTGGTTGCTCCTTACAATGATTTGGAAGCTGTAAAGAAATTAGTGGAAGAAAACAAAGATCAAATTGCTGCCCTTATTATTGAACCGGTTGCAGGGAATATGGGCTGCATTCTTCCGCAAAAAGGATTTTTGGAAGGCTTGCGAAAACTATGTACAGAAGAAAACATTGTTTTCATTTTTGATGAAGTGATGACCGGTTTTCGTTTGGCACAAGGTGGCGCACAGGAAAGACTAAAAATAGATGCCGATTTAGTTACGTACGGAAAAGTAATTGGTGCCGGAATGCCTGTTGGTGCCTTTGGCGGAAAGCTGGAAATTATGAAACACATTGCACCGCTTGGAAACATTTACCAGGCAGGCACCTTAAGCGGCAATCCTCTTGCCATGATCGCGGGTTATACTTTGTTGAAAGAGTTAAAAAATAATCCGTCCATCTACCAGCAACTGGAAGAGAAAGGAAATTATTTGAAAGAAGGCTTGAAGAAAGTTTTAAAAGAAAGCGGAACTCCTTTTGTCATCAATCATCTTGGCTCAATGATCTCTGTCCACTTCAGCGATCATCCAGTAATTGATTTTGCATCGGCAGCTTCAGCAAACAACCAATTGTTCAACAAATTTTTCCATGGCATGCTGGACAGAGGAATTTATTTACCGCCTTCCGCATTTGAAAGCTGGTTTTTATCAAATGCTTTGACAACAGATGATTTGAATGAAACAATAGCTGCCGCAAAGAACAGCATGACTGCAATTCTTAGTCAATAAAATTTATCGAAAATAAAAGAAGGAAAACTTTATTTCTTGCAGCCACATTCCCAGCGGTAAGAGTCGGAAAAATTGACTGTTATTTGAGAGATGTTTTTGCCTGGCTGAAACTGAGACGTTTTTGCTTTCATGTTGGCAAAATGGCCCGTCAGCCATTTTATCTCACCTGTTTTTGGATTATAACTGTACTTACCCTGGGCTCCATTATCTAGCCACCTGTAAGTACCGTTGCTCTTCAATTCAAAATAGCCCTTGGAAACCGGCTGAAATGGCTGGCTTGCATTTGGGCCATTCCATACGGTTTCTGTACACATATAATTTCCAAACACCAGTTTTCCTCCATAAACAGGTTTGGTGGCCGGAGTAGATTTTATAGCCCGGGAATCTTTTAATTTTTTAAACTGCTCCGACGCAGCAGCAATATCAGTGACCGCTTGTTTTCTTAATGAAGCATCGCCTGCAAAGGCCTTGTTCAAATAAGGCTCTGCCTGTTCTTTTAATCCTTGTACGGTTAAAGAAACACCCAGCAAATAATTGGCATAAATATCATCAGGAGCTTTTGTCACTGCTTCCCTGAAGCGAATGGCAGCCAGGTCCTGATCACCTTTCTGATAGTATTCATAACCATACAGCACATCAAGTCCGGGTGCATTCATTGCGGTTTTACTTCCGCCGTTTGCCTGTGAATATTTCAGGTCTTCAATATATTTTAAAAGACTATTGCCATCAGGTTTTTTGTTTATTTCTGGTTTTGTTTGTTCCGCTGAGGATTGGTTTGGAAATTCCGTAACAAATCTTGTTTTAAGTGCCGGGTTCAAACGGAAAGCATTCTGCAAATACTTCTGTGCTTCTTCGGTTTTATATTTATTGTTTTGTTTCAACAAAGAAGCTGCGATCTGGTAGTTCACAAAAGCATTGGTACTGTCCTTTTGAAATGCCTGCATGAAATACATATTGGCCAGATCGTAGTCCTTTTTCTCAAAATATCCCTGGCCATATAAAAAAGTGGAGCCTGCAGAAAGGAACCCCGTTTCACTTCCACCCGACGCTTCCGACTGCCTTAATCTTTTAATGTATTGGTGTAAGGGATCCTGTGATTTTGCAGCAAAGAAAGAAGATACTAATACAAGCAACACGCCTGCTGTCTTTCGTAACATAGAGTAAAGCATTTAAGAATTAATGAAGAAAGAAAGATACAACTCCTACCAATATCAACACTGTGCCGCTGATTCTTTTTTCATTGTGTTCGATAAATGCAGCAGGTAAAAGATTAATGCCTTTATAGCCAAGGTTCACCAAAAGTAAAATGCCACTAATGCTGACGATAGCGTAAATCACAGAAAGCAAAATGACAAGACTCATTCCATAAGCACCGGCAGAAAGGAATAAACTTTCCACTTCAAGACAAGGAGAAAGAAACATCATCACTATAAAGATCAGTATCCACTTTTTTTTGCTTCGCTTGTACTGCACTACATCTTTTTGCGAGCTATGATGATGATGTGGAAGATTGACCGTGTAATAAATTAATCCAAAAACAATTAATAAAATAGAAGACACCACGTAAATAATACCACCATATTCCTGCTGCAATTTTTTGCCAATAGTACCCAACACCAATCCCAACGCCACGGTTCCCAATACATGTGCAGATGCGGCCATGAAAGTGATGAGGGTGATGTCTTTTTGCTTCCACTGCTCGGCCCTTGCCACCGCCACCAATGGCAGCCAATGGTTAGGAATGAGTGCATGCACAAAAGCTAATAATATAGTGCCGGCAATAACGGTAAACATGAAGCCTGAAGGTTTAGGAGTTATTAACCTGTGAACGATTAATTTTTAGTATTGAATTTATGATTTTACAATTGTAACGATGTCTAAACAACTATGAGCTAATTAAAACAGGGAAACCGCAAATTATCTTAGCAACAACTCACAAGGTTTTAAACCCGTGTGCTTTTTAAAAGCTGTGGAAAAATGTGAAATGGATGAATAGCCTAACAATACAGAAACCTCTGTTACAGTCAATCCCTTTTCGTACAACAAATATTTGGCAGGTTCCATTCTCTGGCTTTGATAAAAATCGAAAATGGTAGTGCCGAACATTTCCTTAAAACCTTTTTTCAGATAGCATTCATTCATGGCTACCTTACGGCTCAATTCTTTAATGGTGATAGGCTCGCCAATATGCTGCAGCAAAACTTCTCTTGCCTTAGTGATCTTTCCTCTGTCTGCTTCGTTCGCTAAAAATTTACAACTGATAACATCAATTTCCTTTTCTTCTGTGCAATCGAGGCTATACAACAACAGCATTTGCGTTTGTGCATTCACATAAATATTTTCGAGACTGCCGGAATAATTATGATTCAGCAAGCTTTCCAAAACCATTCTTGTGCGGCCGCATAGCGTAAGCGATCTGGTAAAAGAAGTTTGATGCCTGAATGACAAAAGGTCTTCGTTCAAAGTATTGTCGCTGATCCTCGATTTTATAAATTGTTCCAGTAAAGTAGAAGAAAAAACAAAACTCAAAATATCTACACTTTCTACTTTTTCCTGGCAATTGAAAGATGCATGGGCCTTGCATTGATTACATTCTGTTTGGTAATGGCGACAATACATATTACCGATGACGCAAAATTTTAACTCCAAAAAGTTTTGTTCCGGCCTTGCAGCTTCGTAGTGATATTGTAACACACCCACATCATCTCCCATCCAGCTTTTTGGACGTGCATAACGCTTAACCGTGTATTGAACAGAGCCGGGAATTTGACGGCTGGTTTCGTAAACCAGTTCTGCTTTCAAACCTAAATGTTCAGGCGCCAGGTGTCCAGATGTCATTAAATACTCCATGAGAGGCTGCGAAATTAGTTCTTAAACCTTAATTGTCTAAAGCAGCAGTTTCATACTTCGGTCATTTTTAACGAATGCATCGTTTCTGCAGTTTTGGATTATAGCCCGATTCTTTCATACTTTCGCCGAATGCAGCCGAGTGATATTTATTCTGATTTCCAGCATACACTTGCTTCGGAAGCCCAAATCAGCGGTGTGGGCATTCACACAGGACAAACCGTGCAGATGACACTGAAACCCGCAGAGCCCAATACAGGTATCGTTTTTAAAAGGATTGACCTTCCTAATGCGCCAACCGTAAAGGCCGATGTGGACAATGTGATAGATACTACCCGCAGCACTACTATTGAAGCCAATGGCGCAAGGGTAAGCACTATTGAACATTTAATGGCAGCGCTGGTAGGCAACCGTGTAGATAATGTTTGTATTGAGATCAATGGTGGTGAAGTGCCTATTTTAGATGGAAGTTCAGGGCCCTTTGTCGAGATCATAAAAAAAGCAGGCGTTCAAAAACAGGATGCGCCAAAAATATATTATACACTTCAACACAACATCAGCTTTTCTGATGAAGGAAAGAAAGTGGAAATGGTGGCGCTGCCTTATCACGAATTCCGCATCAATACACTGATCGATTTTAATTCGCCGGTATTGGGCACGCAACATGCTTCGCTCAAACAAATTTCAGATTTTGATGAGCAAATAGCTCCCTGCCGCACCTTCTGTTTTTTTCACGAACTGGAATACCTTATCAATAACAACTTAATTAAGGGCGGTGATATTAACAATGCCATTGTAGTGGTGGATAAAGCAGTAAGCGAGGACCAGGTGAAACGCATTGCCAAAGTGTTTAAGAAAGATGACGTAAAAGTGAGTGAAGGCGGCATTTTAAATAATTTAGATCTTCGTTTTCCGAACGAACCTGCCCGTCATAAATTATTAGACGTAATCGGCGACCTGGCTTTGGTTGGTTATCCATTTAAAGCACACATTATTGCTAATCGGCCCGGCCATTCGAGCAATATTGAGTTTGCCCGAAAGATCAAAGAGCACATAAAAAAATACAAACACAAGCAACAGTTTCCTCAATACGACCCGGCCAAGCCGCCTTTATTTGATGTACATGCCATTGAAAAGAAATTACCGCATCGTTACCCGTTTTTGCTGATTGATAAAGTAATTGAGTTAACAGAAAAGCATGTCATTGCTGTAAAAAATGTAACCTACAACGAGCCTTATTTCCAGGGGCATTTTCCAGGCAATTGTGTAATGCCCGGAGTGTTACAGGTAGAAGCCCTGGCACAAACCGGCGGCATACTTACCATACCCGACGATCCGGATAATGATTATGACACTTATTTTTTAAAAATTGATCATTGTAAGTTCAAACAAAAAGTTGTTCCCGGCGATACATTGCTGCTGAAAATGGAATTAATGAATCCTGTGCGTCGTGGTATTTGTGAAATGAAAGGAACTATTTTTGTTGGGGATAAAATTGCTGCAGAAGCCGAAATGGTTGCTCAGATTGTAAAGAAACCCAAAGTTAGAGTATGATTTCTCCGCTGGCCTCTATCCATCCGAATGCAAAACTGGGCAACAATGTGACCGTTGAACCTTTCGCTGTAATTCATGATAATGTAACCATTGGCGATGGAACGCATATTATGTCGCATGCCGTTATCATGTCCTTCAGCCGTATTGGAAAAAATTGCCGCATCTTTCCCGGCGCTGTCATTGGCAGTATTCCACAAGATCTAAAATTTATTGGCGAAGAAACCACGGTCGAAATTGGCGATAATACAACCATTAGAGAATGCGTAACCGTAAACCGCGGTACAAAAGACAAATGGAAAACCGTAGTAGGCAGCAATTGCTTGCTGATGGCCTATGCCCATGTGGCGCATGATTGTACGGTGGGCAACAACGTTATTTTAGCCAATGCCGTTCAACTTGCCGGTCACGTTGACATAGGCGAGTACGCCATCATTGGCGGACTGGCCGGTGCACACCAGTTTACACGCATTGGAGCACACACTTATATTGCAGGTCATACAGTTATTCGCAAAGATGTGCCACCTTATGTAAAAGCAGCCCGTGAGCCTATGTGCTACATGGGATTAAATATTGTAGGCTTACAAAGAAGGGGTTTTGCACAAGAGAAAATAGATACCATTTCTCAAATTTATCACCTGCTATTTGTAGGCAATCACAGCACTTCCACAGCTATTGATATGATCAATACAAAAATTCCGGACAGCGAAACTAAAGCTGATATTTTGCAATTTGTACAGGAGTCTAAAATTGGTATCATTAAGCGCTACTCAAAAAATGGCGTAGATGAAGATTAAGCTCTCCAATGCCGGTAAACGTTTCAATCGTGAATGGATTTTTCGTCGTGCCAATTTAGAATTTACCTCCGGTAATGCGTATGCTGTAACGGGGCCCAATGGCTCAGGCAAATCAACACTGCTGCAAAGCATTGGCGGCATGCTGCAACTGAGTGAAGGAACCAGAGAGATGGCAGATGACAGATGGCAAATGACGGGAGAACATGCCTACAGGCAAATTTCTTTTTGTGCCCCTTATTTAGATGTGATTGAAGAAATGACGCTGACGGAATTTCTGCAGTTTCATAACCGGTTTAAATCTTTCGTTAGCGGATTTGATGCAAAAAAGATCACCGAAGTCCTGGGCCTACAAGCCGCTGCCAATAAACAGATCCGTTACTATTCCTCGGGCATGAAGCAAAGAGTAAAGCTGGCGCAAACTATTTTTTTTGATACAGCTATTGTGTTGTTGGACGAACCTACAACTAACTTGGATGACAAAGGCATTGAGCAGTATCATTCCCTCATCAATAATTATTGCAAAGAACGTTTGGTGATTGTCTGCTCTAACGATCCGATTGAATACAGCTTTTGCCAAACAGTGATTTCAGTTATGGATTTTAAATAGTGAATTGTTGATAGTGAATAGCTTTTTGTTGTGCCATCCTCCTACAAAAATTGATTTAACTAACCACCAATACTTCTCTGCTTCATGTGCTGCACGCTATCAACAATTCAGTTCATTAATGCATCGCTTCCGATAAATCAACCTTCTTTCCTTTATTACCTTTCACCATCAATACAAACGGAACACAAACCAGGAACATTACCCCCAATGCTAAAAATGCATCCATGTAAGAAAGTACCGAGGCCTGCTTGGCAACTGTATATTCCAATGCTTTATAAGCGGAGTTCAGCGCTACGTCAGGCGTCATTCCTTTGGCAATAAATGCATGCTGCATGGCATGAACCCTTTGCTGCACATCAAAATCATTTACATTTAACTGGCTTACCAAATCGCTTCTGTGCATCACGTTTTTACGTGCCAGATAGGTAGTAATTACCGCTACACCAAACGAGCCGCCCAATTGGCGCATCATACCTGTAAATGCAGCACCCTGGCCAATTTGCTGCCCTTTCAAAGTTGACAAGGCCAAGGTGGTAACCGGAATAAACAGCATGCCCATTCCCATTCCACGTACAATCAGCATCCAGAAAAACGCATCCTTGTCGGTGTCAGGTGTTATGATTTTATAACCCCAAAAACTGTAAATGAAAAAGATCAGCATGCCTAACGCTACCAGGTATTGTTGCTTCACACCTTTTTGCAGCATTTGTCCAATTAGCGGCATCATAAAAGCTGTAGTTAATGCAGAAGGAATCATGAGCATTCCCGCTTGTTGGGCCGTCCACCCTAGTGTAGCCTGTGTATATAAAGGAATAATAAAAGTAGACCCGTATAAACCAAAACCCATGATGAAAGAAAGTATAGTTCCTACTCTTAGGTTACCATTTTTTAATACCCTTAACTCCACTACAGGATTGCGGAAACTAAGCTCACGCCATATAAAAAAGAACAATCCAAAAACTGCCGCCACTGTCAGGATGATAATTGTGATGCTGTTGAACCAGTCTTCATCCTGTCCTTTTTCCAAAACATATTGCAAAGAACCTACGGCTACTGCCAGCAAAGCAATGCCCAGCCAATCCACATCTTTCGTTTTGCTTTTTTCAGAATACTTTGGACTACGAACAAATGAAAGCGTCAGCAAGGTTGCTATAACACCAATGGGAATATTAATGTAAAATATATAAGGCCATGCAAAATGGTCAACAATATAACCACCCAATGGCGGGCCCAGTGTTGGTCCAATGATGACCCCCAAACCATAAATAGCCTGTGCCATGCCGCGTTTTTCCGGCGGATAACTTTCAGTGATAATGGTTTGAGAAGTCACCAGTAATGCACCGCCACCGATACCCTGTAAAAAACGAAATGCAACCAGTTCCCAAATGCCTGTGGCATTACCACATAAAAAAGAACAAAACGTGAACAGCATAATGGAAACCGCAAAATAATTGCGACGCCCAAATTGTTGCGAAAGCCAGCTTGTCATGGGTACGATGATAACATTACCAATGGCATAAGCCGTAATCACCCAACCAACTTCTGTAATGGTAGTTCCCAGGTTGCCTTTCATATCGTTCAGGGCCACATTTACAATAGTAGTGTCCACAATCTCAAGCAAGGCACAAATAATTGCCGTCACCGTAATGACCACCCGCCTGGCTCCATATTCAACTAAAGAATCGTGTTGTTGCATACCTCAAATCACACCCAACCCTAAAGGGAGCATCAGTGTTGCTAAACCTGTAAGGCGAGAATTTTTGTTGACTAATATTTTAAACGTTGAAGTGTGCGATGCAACAGAAGTGCTGCTATAAGGCTGCTGTTGGTCACACAACCATCAACTTTGCTATTAAAGAACTAATTGAAATATCTAAAGTCTCCGACCTCCCCTTTAGGAGACAGGACGGTACTTTAATCCAAATGCACATCTACCACTGCATTCATACCTGCTCTTAATTGTTTCAACGCCGGATCGTTTGGATTGACAAATTCTATTTTCACCGGCAGGCGCTGCACTACCTTTACAAAATTTCCTGATGCATTGTCGGGAGGCAGCAACGCAAAACTTGAACCTGTGGCCGGAGAAAAGGATGTAAGCTTCGCGTCAAAATCATGATCAGGAAAAGCATCGATGTGCACACTTACTTTCTGCCCGATCTTCATTTTGTCGAATTGTGTTTCTTTAAAATTGGCAACCACCCACACCTCATCGTTCAATACAATGCTGAACAGCGATTGACCAGCCTGTACAAACTGACCGGGTTGTACATTTATTTTTGAAACCAGGCCATCGGCAGGTGCTGTAATTACAGCATAGGAAAGATTAAGCTTTGCATCGTCAACATCAACCTGCCGTTGTTTAATAATAGAACTGGCTACACCAATTTGCGAAGAAGTAGCATTGCTTTGCGAGGCCACGGCATTGGTTTGCTGTGCGGCCTGCGCTTTTTGCTCCTGCAGCACCTGCAACTGGCGTTCAGCAGTTTGTTTAGCTGCTAAGGCCTGCTCATATTGTTGTTGTGTAACCGAATGATCTTTGATAAGGTTCGCATAGCGGTTATAATCCTGTGTAGCACGCCACACATTTACTTTAGCTGTTTCAATTTGCGCATCAATGGTAGAAACCGATGCTCTTGAAGTAGCAATATTGGCCGTGGCTGCACTGGTAGAAGCTTTGGCTGCGCCCAAATTGCTTTGTGCTGTTTGCAAAGCGGCTTCCGCCTGCTCCACTTTAATCTTCAAATCCCTGTTATCCAATATAACCAATGTATCGCCTTTTTTTACCCGTTGGTTGTCATTCACTCTTACCTCTGCCACATATCCTGAAACACGTGGAATCACAGGACTGATATTAGCTTCCACATGTGCATCATCCGTGTCTTCGTGGTGCTGGCCATGAATGTATTTGCTGATGCCAAACCATCCACCTGCCACAACTAATAAAATCAATACAATTAAAAAAACTTTGCTTTTTTTCTTTGGTTCTTTCACTTTGTGGTGTGTCTTTTTTGTTTCGATAGCTTTTGCTTCCATAATTTCTTTATTGTTGGTTGATTACTATTTGTTTTGTGATAATACGCCAGCCGATTGCAATAATTTATTGTAAGCCACTACAGCATCAGACTGAGCGAAAGCATAATTTAAACGAGCCTGTAACTGAGCCACGTCTGCATCTAACAGTTCGGTAGTAGTAGCCAAGCTATTTTCATATTTGTTTTTGATGATGCGGTAGTTTTCTGTGGCCTGTGCAATGGCAGTTTCGTACACATCAATTTTTTTACGACTTACTAAATAATTTTGATAAGCCTGGTTCACCTGCAAACGAATTGCATCGGAAAGCAGTTCCTCATTAGCCGCCACTTGTTTTTCCCTGGCTTCTGCCTGCTTTACTTTAGAGCCATTCTTCCACAAGGAAGAAAGACTATACTGTACGCCAATACCTATATTTACGGCGTTGGTAACAGAAAGCACACTTGGAATGTTAGCAGCGATGTAACCGCCTGTCACGGCAAGGCTTGGATACTTTTCACCTTTAGTGGCTTTGACAGCCGTACCTGCAGCTTTTTTTCGATAGTCGAGTGCAGACAGATCTTTACGATTTTGCAGGGCCATCTGTACATATTCTTCAACAGTTTTCACATCCGTTATTGCCAGCAGGCTGGTGGAATCAATTACCAGTTCAGTTGTTTCGGGCAGGCCCAACATCAGGTCCATATTTATATTGGCAAGCTTCCAGTTGTTTTGTGCATCTAATAAAGAAAGTTCGGTGTTGGACACCTGTAGTTGCGATTTCAATAAATCATTGCGGGGCAGCAATCCATTTTTTTCAAGACTAGAAAATTGTGTTGCTCTTTCCTTTGCCGATTGCAGGTTCTCATTTACTAAATCAACGGCTGCTTTTGACTTGTAAAGATTATTGTAAGCATCAATGGTATTTAAAACAATGGCTTCTTTGTCATTATCTGCATCCAGCTTTGCTGCCTGCTCTAAATATCTTGCCGATTCAATACCATACTTAATCCTGAACCCTGAAAAAATAGGCATTGAAACATTAGCAATACCGTACATTGCCTGTGATGGTTTTGGGCTTTCAGTAGTGGTAGTAGTGCCACCGCCGCTACTATTATCCTTTTTTGTTTTTAAATCAATATTAGGATTGTTTAAGCGCAGGTAAGAACCACTCACACTCGCATCAGGCAACCTACGTTCTACCGCTTCTTTCAGCGCTGCCGTAGCCTCTTCAATTTTGGCTGCACTGCCTTTTAACTGCTTACTGTTCTTAATGCTCAGGTCAATCGCTTGGGGTAAGGTTAGGGTTTGCTTTTGCGCAAACGAATGAGCTGAAAATAAAACCAAAAACATTCCAACTGTCATTACTGATCTTCTATGCTTCATAAGTTAATATTGCTTTAAACAGGATTTTTAAATAAGCGCTTAGCTTCTTTTTAATATGTTTTTCAAATTCTTCGCCAGAAAGCGATTGCAGGTTGTTGGCTTCGCGGTAATAATGTTGCGTAGCTACCAATTGACTAACAGTACCCACCAACGTCATCATCAAAAACGGAATGTCGATCCCTTTTTTAAAATCTCCCTTCTTTTGCCCCTCGTGTATCAATTGCTTAAATAACGCTTGGTTGGTTTTTTTTAACTGGGCTATTTGCTCTGCTATTGGGCCCATATTATCAACCATTTGCTCCCGCAGCATTACTTTATGAAAGCACTGCTTTTGAAAAATGCGTTCAATATATTCATCAATCAATCTTTCTACCTTTTGCATAGGCACCATGTCGCTGTGCAAAATATTTTGAAGGCGTAATTGGAGATACTGGCCCCGATACTGGAACATCGCTTCCATCAGCTTTTCTTTGGAGCCAAAATAATAGGATATCATTGCGAGGTTAACACCTGCCGCCTCAGCAATATCCCTGACCGAAGAGCCGGCAAAACCCTTATCGGCAAAAAGCTTTTCTGCAGCCTCCATTATTTGAATTTGCTTATCACTGTATTCCATGTCTTCTTAATTGCGGCGCAAAATTAAACAAACGTTTAATTAAATCAAACATTTGTTTGAAAATGTTTTGAAAAAATTTTCCAAACAGGTTTATGCGGCAAATGCAGGGCCGAAAAATGTGGAGCAAACTCAGGATTAAGCTTAAAATTAATGTCACACGATTCGCAGCCCTGCTCAATAGAATTGCTACAGCACAAGAGTGCGACGCAACAGCAGCGTAATAGTGCTACTTCGGCTCAACACAAATAAAAATTGGCTAACGAAAATTAGCGTTGGCTTGCAATAAGAAGATTAAGGTCGGTGTATTTCAAATTGAACCGTTCGCTTAAATAAAAATTGGTAAGAGCGCCTTTGAACATGTAAATGCCGCTGCGCAAATGTATTTGATGCCAAACCATGTGTTCAAAACCGCCGTCCTCACCTGCTTCTAAAAGCAAGGGCATCAACACATTGCTAATAGCTTGCGAAGCGGTACGGGCAAAGCCTGATGGAATATTTGGAACGCAATAATGGATGACACCATATTTTAAATACACAGGGTTTTCATGCGTGGTAATTTCAGATGTTTCAAAACAACCGCCGCGGTCAATGCTCACATCAATTACTACGCTGCCGGTTCGCATGCTGCTCACCATTTCTTCTGTAACCACAACCGGCGTACGGCCTGTTTCAGATGACAAAGCGCCTACAGCCACCTCGCAGGTTTTTAATTGTTTGGCCAACATACGCGGCTCAATAACAGATGTCCATAAGCGTTGGCCGATATTATTTTGCAACCGCTTTAAACGATATACACTATTGTCAAAAACTTTTACGGATGCACCCAGCGCCAATGCTGCTCTTGCTGCATACTCGCCAACAATGCCGGCACCAATGATGATAACTTTTGTGGGTGCAATACCTGAAATGCCACCGAGCAAAACACCTTTGCCGTGGTTAGCAGAGCTTAAATATTGTGCGGCAATCAGCATTACAGCACTGCCTGCAATCTCGCTCATGCCGCGTACAATGGGATAACTGCCGCTGTCATCTTTCAGATTTTCAAAAGAAATGGCGGTGATCCTTTTCTCCATCATTCTTTGCAAAAGTTCGGCTTTCAACACACTTAAATGAATGGGCGAAATGATCATTTGATTGAGCTGCAATAAGGGCAACTCTTCTTCAATAACCGGCGCACTTTTTACAAGAATAGGTGCTTTGTAAACTTCTTCACGGTTATAGGAAATTTTGGCTCCCGCTTCACTATAATCTTTATCAGCAAAGTGAGCCGCTTCGCCTGCGTTATTTTCAATCGTTACCTCGTGCCCGTTGCTGATTAAAACACTTACAGCGTCGGGTGTTAAAGCAATGCGATTTTCCTGGAAAGCAATTTCTTTAGGAATGCCAATGTGCAAACGGGCTCCCTTTGGTTTAATGTCCAGTGTTTCTTCTAATGTTTCATAACTAAAAGAAGTACTTACGTAAGGCTTTTGTTGAGACATAGCAGGGCTAACTTCAATTTGGATTGACAAATTACGATTGTTCTTTCATACTACTGTTACAGCTTTCGACTTTTGCTGGCATTACACGAATTTAGGCACGAATTATTCTCATTAAATTACCTGGCCATTTAAATTATTCGTGTAATAGGTTTGCCATTTTAAAATGGCTGACGCTACGTTAAGGAAGATTGATCTTTACATTCCGTTCCGTTTCATTAACCGTTTCAATGGTTACCTGCACAGTAGTTTCATCAAATAAATGTGGGGCTTTACCGGGCCATTCTACAAAGCAGATCTGGCTGCTGTAAATGCAATCTTCCACGCCGGCTTGTATAATTTCCTGTTCGTCTTTCAGCCGGTACAGGTCAATATGATAAATTGATTTCTCTTCACCTTTTTCTATATAAACGTATTCATTGATGATGGAAAAAGTTGGGCTACCCATCACTTGTTTCACACCTTTAGCCTTGCACAACGCTTCAATGATAGTGGTTTTACCGGCGCCCATTTGTCCGTGAAAGGCAAACACTTTTGCATCCTTTACATAGTTCCAGAATTGTGCGGCAAATGCATCAAGTTGCTCCTTTGAAATATGAAACATCATTGCGCAAATTTAACACTGGATTGCAACGAAGTTGAAAAGATAATGTTCCGCCATTTATTACACACTTTATCATCGGTCTAACTTTGCGGCAGCATAAACCGGCGATAGTAATGGAAAAAGTTCAATGGAAAGTAGATGGCATGACCTGCGCTAATTGCGCTTTAACAGTGAATAAATATTTACAGCAACAAGGCGCCACAAATGTTGCCGTAAGTCCAATTGATGGCGATGTTTCTTTTGAATTGAATGAAGCTAAAACAAAAGATCAATTGGCAAAAGGAATAGAATCGTTGGGCTACAAGGTTAACGCCAATGGTGTGCTTACAGAAAATAAAAAGGCGTTTCTATCCAGCCACCTCCAGCGTTTCTGGTTTTGCCTTCCCTTTACCTTAGTGCTGATGCTGCACATGATCCCCGGTGTTCACATTCATTTTTTAATGAACGATTGGCTACAGTTGACTTTAACGCTTCCGGTGTTCATTGTAGGTATGCGCTATTTTGGCCGCTCGGCTATTAAAAGTTTGCGCAATGGCATTCCTAACATGAATGTGCTCATTACTATTGGCTCTGCCTCTGCATTTATATACAGTTTAGTAGGAACGATTTTTAATTTAGGAGAAGCCTATCTTTTTTATGAGACAGCAGCCACCATTATCACTCTTGTTTTTTTAGGCAATTATCTCGAAGATGCCTCTGTTCAATCGACACAACGTTCATTAAAGGTATTGGTGAAATCGCAAAAGATAATGGCGAATATGATCGCTTTTGATGGCGATCATAAAGAAGTGATTTTGCCCATAGAAAACACGCAATTAAAAGTTGGCGATCTTGTGTTAATAAGAACCGGCGAACAAGTACCTGCCGATTGCAAGATATTGTGGGGCGAGGCGCATGTAAACGAAGCAATCGTTACGGGTGAAAGCACTCCTGTTCACCACAAACAAAAAGATCACATCATTGGCGGCAGCATTTTAGAAAATGGAAATGTAAAAGCACAGGTAACGGCTGCAGGAAATGATACCGTTCTGTCAAAGATTCTGTCTCTTGTAAAGAAGGCACAGGGCGAAAAACCGCCTATGCAACAAATGGCCGACAAGATCAGCGCCGTTTTTGTTCCATTGGTATTGAGCATTGCTGTAATTACACTGGTTATTAACTGGCTTGTTTTAAAAGAATTTACACCTGCCTTGCTGCGAAGCATTGCGGTATTGGTAATTGCCTGTCCCTGCGCTATGGGACTGGCCACGCCTGCTGCTATTGCTGTTGGCCTGGGCCGTGGTGCAAGAAACGGTATTTTGTTTCGCAATGCGAAAAGCCTTGAACTTTTCAAAGACATTAAGCAAGTAGTGTTCGATAAAACAGGAACGCTGACAACGGGAAAATTTACAGTTGATAAGTGGCAGATAACAGGTGATAGTATTAGCGAAGAAGACTTTAAACGCATTGTTTTTTCTCTTGAAAAATATTCTAACCATCCATTGGCTAAAACACTTGTTAGCGAATGGAAAACAAAAGATGAAATACGCTGGAAACAAATTGAAGAAGCAAAAGGCAAAGGGTTAACAGCGACAGATAAAGAAGGCAACACTTATGCTATTGGCTCTTATAAAATAGCAGAAACATTAACGAAAGAAGACGATCATAATATTTATGTAATTAAAAATAACAGATTGCTTGGATGGATTGACCTGAAAGATGAATTGAGGCCTGAAGCAAAAGAAGTGGTTCGCTTTCTTCACAAAAAAAATATCAAAACTATTTTGTTAAGCGGCGACCGTTATCAAAAAACAAAACAGTTGGCCGATAGCCTGGACATTGAAGAAGTCATTGCCGAACAGACGCCTGAACAGAAACTACAGAAGATAGCAGCACTAACCAGTCAGGTGCCTACGGTTATGGTTGGTGATGGCATTAACGATGCACCTGCGTTGGCAAAGGCCACCATCGGCATTTCCATGAGCGAAGCTTCGCAATTGGCTATGCAAAGTGCCAGCGTAGTGTTGATGAACAGCGGATTGCAAAAGCTGCCTACAGCTTTAGGGTTGGGCAAACATACTTATCTCACCATCAAGCAAAATCTGTTTTGGGCCTTCGCTTATAATATTGTTGCCATTCCTGTTGCTGCCATCGGTTTGCTGGGGCATTACGGACCAACGTATGGCGCATTGATCATGGCGCTAAGCGACGTAGTGCTGGCAGTAAATTCGGTGAGATTGTTTGTGAAGAAGGTGGATTGATTTATTATGTCAATCGAACAATCAATATTGTAACGGCTTTAACCGGAGTTATTTTTACACTACTTTCACAATGTAGCCAGCCGATCCGCCAATGCCCAACCAGCCAGCATATAACACGTTCGAGCTATACCATCTTTCCAAAAAACTGGTGATAGCATGCTACGAACTTACTCATGAACTTCCCGCCGGAGAAAAAACAAACCTCGTGCAGTACATCAGAACCGCTGCAGTTACAGCACATCTCAATATTGCACAAGGTTTTTTTTTAAAAAAGAAAAAAAAGAGGAAAAAGGTAATCCGCAACATCCAAAATGCGCTAACTATTATTAATGCTGCCACTGAAGTGTTGCTGGAAGTAGGCTTTATTACCAAAGAAAAGAGTTCAGAACTCACTGCACTTGTAGCTGACTGCTACGCGGCAATTGAGCACTTGAAAAAATAAAAATGATGCGTATTGTTGCATTTGATGCAGGATGTGCAAGCCATATTAAAACAATACTGGGGCTACGATACTTTCCGGCCTTTACAAAAGGAGATCATTGAATCTGTTCTTTCAGGGAAAGATACGTTAGCCGTATTGCCTACGGGTGGTGGAAAGTCCATTTGCTTTCAGGTGCCGGCCCTTGCCACTGAAGGCATTTGCATCGTTATTTCTCCACTTATTGCCTTAATGAAAGACCAGGTGGAGAACCTGAAAAAAAGAAGCATCCCTGCACTGCTCATTCACTCCGGCATGCAAAGAGCCGATGTTGTAAAAACTTTGCAAAACGCTACGCACAGCTATTTTAAATTTTTGTACATCTCTCCCGAACGTTTGGAAACCTCTTTGTTCAAAGAATATTTACCATCGTTCAATGTCAACTTAATTGCAGTGGATGAAGCACATTGCATCTCGCAATGGGGCTACGATTTCAGGCCATCTTATTTGCGCATTGCAGAATTAAGGAAAGAGTTGCCCGGTGTACCTGTATTGGCATTAACGGCATCGGCAACAGAAGATGTGCAGAAAGATATTACACTCAAGTTGCAACCTTCTAACGGAAAAGAAATTGCCTCCTGGAAAATTTTTCGCCAATCATTTGAAAGAAAAAATCTTTCTTACAGTGTTTTCAAGGTTGATTCAAAGATTGCGAAGCTGGTGGACATTTTGAAAAAAGTTCCGGGCACTGCTATTGTGTATTGCAAAAGCCGTAAACGCACCGGCGATATGGCCAACCTTCTACAAATGCATGGCATTTCTGCAACCAGCTATCATGCCGGATTAAAAAGTGAAGAACGCAACAAAAGGCAACAGGATTGGATCAACAATAAAGTAAACGTAATGGTTTGCACCAATGCATTCGGCATGGGCATTGACAAACCCGATGTAAGAACCGTTGTTCATTTGGATGCACCTGATTGTTTGGAGAATTACTACCAGGAGGCAGGCCGGGCCGGACGTGATGGCAGAAAAGCTTACGCCGTTTTACTGCATGATGCAAAAGACCTGGAAGAACTATCATTGCTGCATTTAATGCGTTATCCTACATTGGAGCAAATAAAAACGGCATACAACGCTTTGGTCAATTATTTGCAAATACCTGTTTACACCGGCCAGGATAAAACCTATACTTTCCGTTTCGACGAATTCGTCCGCAATTTTAAATTAAACAGCCAGGAAACGCTGTATGCATTAAAAGCTTTGGAAAGCGATGGCTGGCTTGACTTTAATGAAAAAAATTTTTCACCTTCCACTTTGGTATTTACAACCAACAAAAATGGTTTGTATGAGTTTGAAAAAAGTTACCCGCAACACGAAAATCTTTTAACTACTTTGCTCAGAACCTACGAAGGCATTTTTGATTTCCCTTCTTTTATTTCGGAAAATTTAATAGCAAGGTTGTTGAAAAAAGACGAGCTTGACATTAAGCTGCAATTAAAAACCATTGCTTCGTTCGGAATAATTCAATACCTGCCGCAAAACAGTGAGCCGCAAATTATTTTTAGAAAAAACAGGGTTGTAGCTGAAGAACTTCCTTTTAATTTAATGCCTTATTACAAAAGGCGTGATGTATTTGTAAGCCGTTCCAGAAAAATGATCGAATACGTTCAAACAAATGATTGCCGCAGCAAAACCATTGGTATTTATTTTGGCGATAGCAAGGCCGGTGATTGCGGTGTGTGTGATAATTGTTTAAGAAAAAAAAACACTGAAGTTTCAACAAAGGAATTTGATGCTATATCCACTGCCATTATCAACCAGGTTTCCAAACAACACATCAGCATTGATGATTTGCTGATGTGTTTAAAACCCGTAAAAAAAGAAAAAGCCTGGAAAGTACTTTCGTTTCTCCAGGCTGAAAAAAAGATAACTGTGAATGAAAGTGGATTGTTGGCAACCGGTAATTCTTTATCTCAATCAGAATAAGCTTTTTCTTCTTCCACCCAGACCTAAAACCCCTAATAAAGACCTTGTGATCATGGTAGCGGCTGTTCGGCCTGCACTGCGAACAATTGGATTATCCAAAATACTTTTTTCTTTTGGTGCTGCCTTTTGTGCTTTCGCCTGCTCTTGCATTTGATTGATCTGTTGCGAACGCTGTTCGGCCTCAGCAATTTTTGCATTCAATATTTCGTAAGCACTTTCCGAATCTATTGTTTGATTATACTTCGATGCCAATTTAGAACTCATTACAAGGTTTTGTACTTCGGCATCGGTTAAAATATCCATGCGGCTTTGTGGCGCTTTTAGCATGGTATGCACCAAAGGCGTGGGAATTCCTTTTTCATTAAGCATGGTTATAAATGCTTCGCCAATGCCTAATTGTGTAAGCAAATCATCTACATCGTAAAATGCCGTTTCGGGATAATTCTCTGCCGTTTGCTTAATAGATTTTCTGTCTGCTGCTGTAAATGCTCTTAACGCATGTTGTACTTTCAAACCCAGTTGCGCCAGCACCGATGCCGGAACATCCATTGGGTTTTGCGTGCAAAAGAAAACACCTATGCCTTTGGAGCGAATGAGTTTTACAATATTTTCTATCTCCTGCAGTAACACTTCAGAGGCATCGTTAAAAATAAGATGCGCTTCATCAATAAAAATCACCAGTTTGGGTTTATCTAAATCGCCTTCTTCGGGAGAGCTGGCATACAACTCTGCCAGCATTTGCAGCATGAAAGTGGAAAACAATTTTGGCCTGTCCTGCAATTCTGTAACACGCAATATGGAAATAATGCCTCTGCCATCGCTGCTTACACGCATCAGATCTTCTACTTCAAAACTTTTTTCGCCAAAGAAGGTATCGGCCCCTTGTTGCTGCAGTTCAATTACCTTTCGCAAAATAGTTCCGGTGGAAGTAGTTGATATTTTGCCGTAAGCTTTTTCAATTTCAGCCTTGCCTTCGGCAGTTACGTATTGCAATACTTTGATGAAGTCTTTTAAATCAAGCAATGGCAATTTATTATCATCGCAATATTTAAAGATCAATGCTACTACGCCGCCTTGTGTATCATTCAAACCAAGTATTTTCGTAAGCAACACAGGCCCAAACTCGCTTACCGTTGCCCGCAATTTTACACCTGGTTTATCGCTTAATGTCAATAGTTCAACAGGATAGCCTTGCGGTTTAAAATCAACGCCTAATAGTTTCGAACGCTCAGTTATTTTATCATTTGTTGTTCCGGGAGCGGCAATGCCGCTTAGGTCGCCTTTAATATCAAGCAGCAAAACAGGCACACTGGCTTCGCTTAAACCTTCACTGATGAGTTGTAGTGTTTTGGTTTTACCTGTTCCTGTAGCACCTGCAATGAGTCCGTGACGGTTCATAGTTTTTAATGGCAAAAAAATATCGGCACCATCTACTACCTGTCCATCCAGCATAGCACGGCCAATTTTAATTGCTTCTCCTTTAAATGTGTAACCGTCCTTAACGGCTTGCAGAAATTGTTCTTTGTTTGCCATAGTTTGAAAGTAAGAAAAAAGAAATTACACCGGTAAAATACGTTAGGTGCAACAGCAATGAATGTTGAATGATGCAGCTTCGTATTTTCCGCAAAATTTGCACGTAGTATTACGGATTCGACCTGAAAACACTTTCTTTAGATTTGTAGAGATGGTTTATGACACTACTATTCTTTGCATTGATGATGATTTAGATGACCTTTCTTTTATCCAGGAAGCAATAAGGCAACATGAAACCAGGTTTAACGTAGTAGCCGCAAAGGATGGAGAACTGGCAATGGCTTATTTGCAACAGGCAAAAACCAATGGCTCACTTCCCTGCCTTATTATTATGGATATTAATATGCCAAAAATGGATGGTAAAAAGGCCATTCAGCTAATAAAAGCCGATAAGCAACTAAGCGGCATCCCATTAGTTATTTTTACTACATCCTCCAGCATTACCGATAAAAAATATTTCGAGCCCTACAATGTTCACTACATAACCAAGCCCAACCAATACGCGGCCTTTGTTAAAACGGTAATGGAAATGCTGGCCTTGCACCAACGAATGAATTAAATTCTAACAAGCTAAAAAAGAGCTGAATTTTTGGAGAGATATTTGAATAGACAGGGCAAAACCAGTTACCGTGTATTCCAATCAAAAAATCCTTTTATTGGATGATAATAAAGATTTGCTGCAGATTGTGCAGATTATTTTAAAAGGACAAGGCTATGAGACAGTACTGGCTTCGTGCATAGAAGAAGCCGCCCAAAAAATAAAGATCCACAAACCTGTTTTGATATTGATGGACGTATTTATCAGCGACCAGGACGGAAGAGAATTTTGCAACAAGCTAAAACAGGATGGTGAAACAAGCAGCATCCGTGTTATTATGATGTCGGGCTATGATAACAACCTGGGTTTAATGTCATTGGTAAGCGCCGACGATTTCATGCAAAAGCCTTTTGATTACAATGATCTTATCAACCGGGTGCAAAAGCAAATGACAGATGCTAACCGGGCCTTAGCCTGAAGGTTTATGGTTCACGATTTTTAGCTTTGTTATTACCCACTCATCTCCTCTGCACTTAAACTGTGCCGGGAAAAACTTTATTCGCTTTAAAGCAATATGAAAAGTTGCAAACCTGAAGCCTATAAATCTTCTTCTCTTTCCAGCATTAATATGGCGCCTTGCGGCACAATAAAATACTTCTCTCCCTGATACATAATTTCCGTGGCACCGCTTAAAAGAAAAATAGCCAGGTCGCCTTCTCTTGCCTGTAGCGGCACATATTTTACCTGCTCTTCCTGCGCCTTCCACGATTCTTCCTCTGGCGGCATGGGTATAGCATAGCCGGGCCCGATTTTTATTATATATCCTTGTTGTACTTTTTCTTTTTCCTGCACACCCGGTGGCAAGTACAATCCTGTTTGGGTCCGTTCATTCGGTCGTGTGGGGCGAATCAGTACGCGGTCGCCTATGATGATCAATTTTTTCAATTTATTATCAGGTGTTATCAACATATAAAATTATTGCGCCGCAAAGGTAAAAGACAATGGAAGAATTTTTGATAGTTAATTAATCAGCGGCAGGGAAAACAGCGTATGAGCAAATGCGTTAACTTTATTTTTCAATTAAAAAACCATTAGTCATGGAAGGAAAAAAAGCTAAGATATTATTATGCGAAGACGATACGAATTTGGGAAGTGTTTTAAAGAATTACTTAGAATTAAATGATTATAATGTAACACTTGAACGTGATGGCCGTCTTGGGCTGGCAGCATTTCAACGTGAACAGTTTGACCTTTGCTTGTTAGACGTAATGATGCCAAACATGGATGGATTTACACTGGCTGAAGAAATTCGCGACATCAATCCGGATGTTCCTCTCTTCTTTTTAAGTGCCAAAACGATGAAAGAAGATATCATCCAGGGATATAAGCTGGGCGCCGATGATTATATTACCAAACCCTTCGATAGCGATGTGCTATTGCATAAAATAAAAGCTATTCTTAAGCGTAACGAAGAGCTGAACCGCGAAGCTGAAAACAAAGAGTTTGACCTTGCCTCTTATCATTTTAATCCAAAATTGCGTGAGCTTTCGCATGGCGGCAAAACACAAACGCTTTCACCAAAAGAAAACGAGTTGTTGAAGATGCTTTGCGAACACATGAATGATCTGTTGCCACGTGAACAGGCATTAAAACGCATCTGGGGCAGCGATACTTACTTTAACGGACGCAGCATGGATGTGTACATTGCCAAACTGCGTAAATATTTGAAAGACGACCCCAAGATCGAAATCGTGAATATTCATGGCAACGGATTTAGATTAGTGGTGCAGGAGTAAGATTTTACCTTTCCAACAGGAGGGAGCTAAATACACAAACCTCCGTGCCAAAAATACTTTTAAACACTCAAACAATTTTGTTTGGGTGTTTTTGTTTTTGAACACATTGAGATCTTTTGACCTTTACTTTTGAATTTTGACTTCTGTCTCCCGCTTTACATACGGTGACATTTTTTCATCCATCCAGCCCTGTAGTTGGTTAAAAGCAGCAACAAAACGTTCAAAACGGTTTTTTGTATCGGGCCAGTTAACGTTCTTCTCATACATTTTATAATAGAGATTGTCGTAAGCCACCCGGCAATCGGCCGTATCGTAAAAGTTATTTTTCCATTCAGGGAAAAGATTGTCGTAATACTCCAGTTCAAACCCATTACCATACATTTTTAAAATGCTGGGTGTGCTGCGCACATCAAGGTAGTCAATCTTATTTTTCAAACCCCAGGCAAAATATTTTTCCCAAAAGCTAAAATGATTTTTCAGCCTTGCCCTGAGCTCTGCCTCGGATTCTTTATGCTTTGCTTTAATGCGCCAGTGGTTGTTGGCAACGGAAAAAGGATCTTCAGCCACCGCCGCGAAATTATTAGGCAGCCCATTAAAGCGGTACACTTTGCGTTTCATTTTATTGATGCAGATGAGCTCTGTACTGCATAACTTACTTACCTGCAATTTTATTATTTGCCGGTTATGACTCACCAGTATTAAACTACCATTCTTGAAAAACCATTTACCATAATCAAAAAAAGAAAAATAACTGGTGTAAGTGCTATCGGGCTGCAGATCCATAAAATTAGCGGCCGTGAGCCTGTACTCCATCGTGCCGCCATATTTAGAATAATCTTCTAACTGTTCTTTGCTGTCCTGAGAGTCATTGTATTGCCAAACCTTTACTAAAGGATCTTTCTTGCCGGCACAAGAAACCAAAAACCACAGCAATAAAATGAGGCAATAGCTATTTCGCATAAGCTGGTGTTGCTAAGCAACAAAATAGACAAAAGAATTAAACATTGAAAAGTGTTGCGCCATCAAAACCCATAGGCGGAACTTTACCGAGATGTGCGTAAGCTTTTGGCGTAGCTTCTCTGCCTCGCGGCGTACGTTTAATAAAGCCTTCCTGGATTAAAAAGGGTTCATACACTTCTTCCAGCGTACCGGCTTCTTCACCAACCGAAGTGGCAATGGTGGTAATGCCTACCGGCCCGCCTTTAAACTTTTCAATAATGGAAGAAAGAATGCGGTTGTCCATATCATCCAAACCGTGTTCATCCACATTCAATGCTTTTAAAGCATGTTGGGTAATGCCGATGTCTATTTGTCCATCGTTCAACACTTGTGCAAAGTCTCTTACCCTTCTTAAAAGCCCATTAGCAATACGCGGCGTACCACGGCTGCGACGGGAAATTTCTGCGGCGGCATCTGTAGTAATTTCTGCATTTAAAATATGAGCTGCACGAAGAATGATTTTCTTCAGCGTTTCAGCATTATAATATTCCAGCCTTGATTTAATGGCAAAACGTGAAAGCAATGGGGCAGTCAGTAAACCACTTCTTGTGGTAGCACCAATGAGCGTAAAGGGATTGAGATTGATTTGAATGCTGCGGGCATTAGGGCCGCTGTCAATCATAATATCGATCTTATAATCTTCCATGGCTGAGTATAGGTATTCTTCCACCACGGTGCTTAGGCGATGAATTTCATCAATGAACAAAACATCATTGGGCTCGAGGTTGGTGAGTAATCCGGCAAGGTCGCCGGGTTTTTCAATCACAGGGCCGGAGGTTTCTTTAATGTTGACACCCAATTCGTTTGCCACAATTCTGGACAAAGTAGTTTTTCCTAAACCCGGAGGTCCGTGAAACAATACATGATCCAATGCTTCACCCCTGATTTTGGCAGCCTTAATAAAGATGATGAGGTTTTCGATGACCTGCGCCTGCCCCGAGAACTCACTAATCTCCTTAGGCCGAATGCCGTTTTCAAATTCTTTATCAGATGCCGACAAGCCCTCGCTGTGTGTATTTAAATTGGGATTTGACATGGTAAGAAAAACAAGCTATAAGCAAAGCATTAATATTAAAAGCTTGCAGCTTGTTATTTTTTTTATAGCTGTAAAGCTAAGGGTTTTAGCAAAGTTTTCAATCTAACAAATGCTTAAAGCTTGCCCTACATTTGAAGTAAAAACCGGTACATGAACATAGGTGTTTTAGGAACAGGAATTGTTGGCGAAGCCATTGCCACAGCTTTAACCTTGAAAGGTCATAATGTAAGAATGGGTAGCAGAACGGATAACAATGCAAAAGCTACAGCATGGGTACAGCGGTCAAACGAGCATGCCACGCAGGGCGACTTTAATGATGCTGCTGCCTTTGGCAAGATTGTTTTTTTATGCTTGAACGGCGCCTACGCTTTAGATGCGTTGCACAGCATTGATAAAGAAAGCCTGGACGGAAAAATTGTGATTGACATCACCAATCAACTTGATTTTACCAAAGGCATGCCCCCACAAGTTTTAGAAGGATTAGGCAATAGCAATTCTTTAGGAGAAGAGGTTCAAAAAGCTTTGCCCAATGCATATGTGGTAAAAACTTTAAACACGGTAAATTATAAATTAATGGTTGATGCCCGCGAAGTAAACAAAGGCGATCACCATTTATTCGTTTGTGGAAATGATGTTGAAGCAAAAAACAAAGTGAAGCATTTTTTAGTTGAAAATTTTTACTGGAAGCCTGACCATTTGATAGATCTCGGCGGCATAGAAGCCGCACGGGCCGTAGAAGCGATTGTCCCCTTTTGGGTATTGGTGTACCGCTCCATAGGCACGCCGTTGTTTAACTTCAAAATTGTAAGCTAAGAGAATGAGGAGAAGAAAGAGATAAAGATCCCAATCTTGACGATGCGCCTCTTATTTCCTTTTGTCTTCTACCTTTTAGCATACTGCATCATTCCCAAAATCAAATCCGGATCGGGACAATTGGCCAAATAGCTTTCCCTTTCCGAATATGCACAAACGCCGGGATAATCACCTTTCATACCCTGCATATCCAGTACAACCTGAAAATGCAAATGCGGCGGCCATTGGCCGTTTTCGAAAGGAATACCAAATTCAGCAAAGACATCTCCTTTTTTAACTGCATTACCTTCCTGGATATTCTTAATGGAGTTCAAACTTAGATGTCCATATAAAGTATGGAACACCATTCCTTCCAAATTATGCGTAAGAATAATAGTAGCACCATAATCGCCAAAGGCATTATTAAAAGCAAAGCTGTGCACAATGCCGTTCAAAGGAGCCATCACCTTAGTATAAGGCTTGCCCCAAATGTCAATACCGAGGTGTAACCTTCTTTCCTCCTGCCCCTGTGTTGAATCGAAAACTTTTGAACGGCTATATATAGTTCTGTGCTCGTTATATCCACCAATGCCATATTTGGCACCCGCTGTTTCCAATTTTGTATGAATGTACCGGGTAAAAAGATTTGTGTCTTTTAATATTTCATCCGTCAGTTCTATATTCTGATCAGTAAAGTCCATCAATAAAAATTTGTCGGCTTTTTCATAAGGCACCGCAGGGTGAAATGTGCTGCTACTGCCGGATAACCGCTCTTCAAAAAATTTTGCTGTCATGTAGTATCAATTAATAACTTTAGCGCTGCGTCATTTGTGAGTCTTCGACCACGGCCCTAATTGCAGATTGGAATTGACAAAGCTCGTCTTCACCTTTGACGTTACCATAAAATAAACAGTGATCGTTTCTCATTCTCACACTAAAATTAAACAACACCATGAAAAGATTGATTGCTTTAGCTGCGCTGATTCTCGGCCTTAACAGCTTTGCACAAAATGCGCCGCTTTGGTTGCGCTACCCTTCCATTTCTCCTGATGGCAAAACAATTGTTTTTGGTTATAAAGGCGATTTGTATAAGGTGCCCGCTTCCGGTGGCGAAGCCTATCCGCTTACCATTCACGAAGCCTACGATTACATGCCCGTTTGGAGCCATGACGGGAAATGGATCGCTTTTGCATCGGATCGGTACGGAAATTTTGATGTGTATATTATGCCATCAACCGGTGGAGAAGCCAAACGATTAACGTACAATTCGGCCAACGATTATCCGTACGATTTTTCTGCCGATAATAAAACTGTTTTATTTGGCACCAACCGCAATGATGTTTATACCTCTGCACGTTTTCCGCAGCGGGGCTTGTTCCAAAAATTGTATGAAGTACCTGTAACCGGCGGCCGCTCTGTGATGTTTAATTCAGCAGGTGCTGAATTTGCCCGCTTTAACAGCAAAGGCGATAAAATTATTTTCCAGGACCGCAAAGGTTATGAAGATGCCTATCGCAAACACCACACGTCTTCAGTTACAAGGGACATCTGGATTTACGACACCAAAAAAGATGAATACGTACAGGTATCTGCTTTTGAAGGTGAAGACCGTAACCCTGTTTGGGGCAATGATGATAACACTTTCTATTATTTAAGCGAAAAAGACGGTTCGCAAAACATTTACAAAGGCGTTGTAGGCGGACAGTCAAGTACTACACAACTCTCTAAATTCAAAGAAAACCCCGTTCGCTTTTTAAGCCGTGCCAATGATGGTACATTATGCTTTACTTATGATGGTGAAATATATACCATGAAAGATGGTGGCGCACAACAAAAAGTGGCTATCAGCATTAACACAGACACCCGCGGCAATGACGAAAAAATTCTGCCTGTTAATGCTAACGTTACACAAACTGCACTTTCACCCAATGGAAAAGAAATTGCATTTGTGGTTCGCGGAGAAGTGTTTGTAACTTCTGTAGAAGGCGGACTGACCAAACGCATTACCAACACACCACAGCAGGAAAGAACGGTGAAGTTCAGCCCTGATGGCCGCTCGCTGTATTATGCTACAGAACGTGGCAATAGCTGGGATATTTATAAAGCTTCTATTGAAAGAAAAGAAGAACCATATTTCTATGCTTCTACCATCATTAAAGAAGAACCGGTGATTGCTACCGATGCTGATGAATTTCAACCTGAAGTTTCTCCAGATGGAAAAGAAATTGCCTACCTCGAAGAAAGAAATATTTTAAAGGTCTACAACATTGCCTCCAAAAAAAGCCGCACCATTGTTCCCAAAGGAATCAATTTTTCTTATTCCGACGGAGACCAATATTTTCAATGGTCGCCCGATGGAAAATGGCTTGCTTTTAATTCAGCCGAAGGCCGTTGGGGTGCAGACGAAGTAGCCATGATGAAAGCCGATGGCAGTGGTGAAAGGAAAAATCTTACAGAAAGTGGTTTCACCGATAACAGGCCACAATGGGCATTTGGTGGCAAAGCTTTGTTGTGGACAACAGACCGCGATGGCAAAAAGCCTTTGGCTTACCAGGGCGCCAGGGAAGTAGATGTATATGCCATGTTCTTTGACCAGGAAGCTTATGATAAATTCAAGCTGAATAAAAATGAATTTGCCTTGTTGAAAGAAGAGGAAGGCAAGGATAAAGACGCTGCCAAAAAAGATTCAAGCCTAAAAATTGCACCACCCACCAAAACATGGGAACCATTATTTGAAGGATTGGATAATCGCAAGCTGCGCCTCACTATTAACTCAGGAAATATTTCAAGTTACTTATTAAGTGATGATGGCGAGAAATTATATTTTACGGCCCGCATGGAAAAGGGCTACGATCTATGGATGACCAATCCACGTACGAAAGAAACCAAGTTGGTAGCCAAATTGGATGGCGGCCCTGCCGGATTAGATGTAAGCAAAGACGGCAAAAGTTTGTTTGTAGTAAGCGATGGTAAAATGATGAAAGTAGATGCAGAAAGCGGAAAGATTGCTCCTATCACTGTAAACGGTGAAATGGTGTTGAAGGCCGATGAAGAAAGAGCTTACATTTTCGATCATACATGGAGGCAAGTAGCCAAGAAATTTTATGATCCGAATATGGGCGGTGTTGACTGGAATAAATATCATACCCAATACGCAAAATTTCTTCCTTACATTAATAACAACTACGACTTCCAGGAACTGCTTAGTGAATTTTTGGGTGAGCTGAATGCGTCTCATACCGGCGGCCGTTATTCGCCCCGTGTAGAAAATGGCGATGCCACCGCAAGCCTTGGCATGCTATACGACGAAACTTATGAAGGCAATGGATTGAAAGTAATGGAAGTATTGGAAGGTGGCCCATTCATCAATGCCAAAACAAAGATTAAAAAAGGCGTCATCATTGAAAAAATAGATGGTGAAGACATCAGCAACACATTCGATTGGGCTCGTTTGCTCAACCGCAAAGCTGGTAAAAATGTGTTGTTAAGCCTTTACGATCCTGCTACCAAACAACGCTGGGAAGAAACAACCAAACCCATTTCGCAAGGTGAAGAACAAGGATTATTATATCAACGCTGGGTAGATAACAACCGTAAAAAAGTGGATGAACTTTCCGGCGGTAAAGTAGGTTATGTGCATGTACAGGGCATGAACGATCAAAGCTATCGCACCACTTACGAGGATGTGTTAGGTAAAGCCGCAGGTAAAGAAGCATTGATCGTTGATACGCGGTTCAATGGCGGCGGCTGGCTGCACGATGACCTGGTGACCTTTTTAAGCGGAAAAAAATACCTGAGCTTTTCGCCACAAGGAGCAACGCCTACAGCAAGCGAGCCTGCTAACAAATGGACAAATCCATCTACTGTTATCATGAGCGAAAGCAATTACTCCGATGCATTTATTTTTCCTTATGCGTACAAAAGCCTGGGCATTGGAAAGTTAATTGGCATGCCGGTTCCCGGAACTGGTACGGCCGTTTGGTGGGAACAACAAATTGATCCAACGTTAGTATTTGGCATTCCCATGGTAGCAACAATTGGTAAAGAGAAAAGGCCAACAGAAAATTTGCAATTGGAACCTGACATCAAAGTGCCCAACGATTATAAATCTGTATTGAGCGGAAAAGACCCACAGTTGGAAAGAGCCGTGAAGGAAATGCTGGAAGAAATTAAGAATAAGAAAAAAGATTTTTGACCGGATTGAGCGTATTAATATTTCACAGATTAAGCCCCGATTTATTCGGGGCTTTTTTAACTGGGGCCGTAACATAAAAATTACCTTGAACTATCAGCCTCACAATAAAAACAATTAAGCATTCATCGAAATTTTTCCTTATTCAAAAAAGCGCATTTCTACCAACAATTATTTTTATTCGTTTTACGTTATTTAGAGTAATGCTAAACACCAAATCCTATCGCATTGCTATTACAACTTTGCTTTGCTGTTTTATCTCTTTCGTTCAGGCCCAACAAATAACCGGGGTGTGGAAGGGTAAGATCAATAAAAAAAATGTAGAACTTAAGATCATTCAAAAAGGTGACAGTCTTACAGGAAGCTCTTACTATTACGAATCAGCCAACAATTACCGGCGTTATAGCATCAAAGGATATTTTGATCCGAATGATAACAGCGTAGTGTGGTGGGATGATCAATTGATAGAAGACAAAGGCAACAGGCTTTTGGGAAACACCAATCCCTTGCTTTCTGTAGCCGACTTTAATTGTCCTGGTGGCGGACAAATGTTTTTAGACGGAAAAACATCACCCAAAGAAAACCCTACTACACCAAAAGGTGAGGTTGCTTTAATTAAAGTTGGCGTTCCTTATTTCCCCGATGAATGGGATTTTGTAGTAGACAATTATACCATTGGCGCCAACGATCCGGATATTATTGACAGCATTTTCTTAATTGCTTTTTCACCTGTAAGAAAAACATCGCAAACCATATTATTTAAAGACGAACCAGAATCGACACCGCTGCCTGCCCCAAAGCCAGGCATGGCTGTTATTCCAATGCCGGAAACAAAATCAGTGACACCTGAAATCCATCCTTTGACGATTGAAGAAAAATTTACTTCACGCCAAAAAATCGTTGCTAAAGAAATTCCTGTTGAAGGCGACTCTATTGAATTGCGTTTTTACGATAATGCAGAAATTGATGGTGACTCCATTTCTTTATTTCTGAACGACAAAATGCTGTTTACGCATATTCGTTTAACTGATAAAGCCTACACTATAAAATTATCAGTAGCCGATTTGAACGAAAGCAATGACCTGGCGATGGTGGCAGAAAACCTGGGTTCCATTCCACCCAACACATCTTACATGGTAGCCATTATAGGAGATAAAAGATATGAAGCGCAACTGGCCAGCACCGAAAACAGCAGCGCCGTGATACGATTGCGAAAACAATGATTTGATTTAATTATAATGGTGAACCAGTATTATAAAATAATTTCTGCAAACACAGGAAAATGGTCGGAAGAAAACCGGCCATTCCAGCTTTGAGAAAAAGTGGCATGCCTTAAAACCCTGACGCCATTTTTCACAAATATGTAATCAATGGGTTCGTCATCCACTTCTTTTTGCTTAAACCCGTTGAAAGTGCCGGTAGGCCCATAATGCGGTGCAGCAGTAATGCCTTTTGAATCGGTGAGCCTGTCTGCATTGTTTGCGTCAGTAATTACCTCTATCGGCTCATCAGCCGGATGTGCATTAAAATCTCCGGTAATGACCGCCTCAGTGCTTCCGGCAATGGCTTTCACTTTTTGCAACAGCAACTTAGCACTTTCTCTGCGTGCCACTTTACCCATGTGATCGAAATGTGTATTGAAAGCTAAAAATTGCTTTTTAGTTTTTTTGTCCTTGAATTTTGCCCAGGTAACAATGCGGGTAATGGCAGCATCCCACCCTTTGCTGCCCGGCACATCGGGTTGTTCGGAAAGCCAGAATGTTTGTGACTGCAATAATTGCAAACGGGTAGTATCGTAAAAAATAGCGGAGTACTCACCTTTTTGTTTACCATCATCTCTACCCACACCAACATATTTGTAAGTAGTAAGCCTTTGTTGCAAATCCACCATTTGATCGTGCAATGCTTCCTGCACGCCAACAATATTGGCTTCATGAAATAATATTTGGGAAGCTACTTTGTCTTTCCTGTAAGGCCACGCATTTAAACTGTCACCAGTATTGTTATAACGAATGTTGAAGGTCATGATGTTCAGTGATTGCGCATCAATAGAAAAAACAAAAAAGAAAGGAAGCAGCAGTAAAAATATTTTCTTCATAGTAAGGTATTGAGGTATAAAAATAAGAGAGAAACATATTCCGTCTCCGGCAGAAGGCCACAACATATAAATGCTGAAGCAATTGTTTATTACTGCAATAAAAAACTCCCAACAATCACATGTTGGGAGTAATAGTTATGATTTAATGAGTCTTTGTTGTGTTGGCTCTTCCCCTCTCTAAATTTGTTAAAAGGGTTAAAGTTCTTACACCACCACGTTCACCATCTTGCCTTTCACAAAAATGATCTTCTTAGGTGGTTTTCCTTCCAGCCATTTTTGCACAACTGCATTGGCCAGCACCAGTTCTTCCACCTGTGGTTGCGAAGCATTCAAATCAATGTTCAGGGTAGTGCGTAACTTACCGTTAACAGAAATAGGATATTCCTTGCTGCTTTCTACCAAATGCTTTTCCTCAAATTTTGGAAAAGCAGCATCTAAAACAGTGGCTGTATTTCCTAATTGATGCCACAACTCTTCGCTGATATGCGGCGCATACGGAGTAAGAAGTATCAACAGCGGCTCGAGGATTTCTTTTTTATGGCATTTCAGATCAGTTAATTCATTCACACAAACCATAAACGCACTAACTGCAGTGTTGTAAGAAAAACGTTCCGTGTCTTCTTCAATTTTTTTGATAGCACGGTGCAACACTTTTAATTCTTCAGGCGTTGCTTTTTCATCAGTAATCAGTTTACCCTTTTGTTCATCAAAAAACAAACGCCATAACTTTTTTAAAAAGCGGTGAACACCTTCAATGCCTTTGGTGTCCCAGGGTTTGCTCATCTCCACGGGGCCTAGAAACATTTCGTACATGCGGAAAGTATCTGCGCCAAACCTTTCAACTATGGTATTAGGATTGACTGTATTATAAAGCCGCTTACTCATCTTTTCAGTCATTGTTCCGCAGATGTATTTACCGTCTTCAAGAAGTAATTCCGCATCTCTATATTCTTCTCTCCAACTTTTGAAAGCTTCAATATACAGTTCCACGCCATCAACGATATTTACATCAACATGCAATTCGTCCGTTTCATATTCGTCTTTTAATCCAAACGAAACATATTGATTCGTTCCTCTTACTCTATATACAAACCTTGAGCTCCCTTGTATCATTCCCTGGTTCAACAATTTTTTATAAGGCTCGTCAAAACTGATCAATCCTAAATCATACAAAGCTTTTGTCCACATACGGCTGTACAACAAATGACCAACAGCATGTTCGGTTCCACCTACATATAAATCCACCTGTTGCCAGTAGTCGCTTGCCTTTTTATCGCAAAAAGTTTCATCATTGTTCGGATCCATGTAACGCAAAAAATACCAACTGCTTCCCGCATAGCCGGGCATGGTGTTGGTCTCCAAATGCCCCGAAGTCCATTCAGGAATATTTGCCAGCGGGCCTTCGCCTTCCGGGCCGGGCTTATAGCTTTCTACATACGGCAGTTCCAAAGGCAGTTCACTTTCAGCCAAAGGATAAGCCACACCATCTATCCATTTGATGGGAAAGGGCTCGCCCCAATAACGCTGGCGGCTAAACGCTGCATCTCGGATTTTGTAATTGACCTTACGTTTGCCAATGCCCATTTCTTCCAGCTTGTCAATGACAATATCAATGGCATCACGCATCACCATGCCATTCAAAAAACCACTGTTACTTAATACAGCCTCTTTGGTAGGATTGGCTTCTTCACCATTGTAGGCATCCCCTAAAATATTGGTGACAGGCAAATTAAAATACCTGGCAAATTTGTGGTCACGTTCATCGCCGCTAGGCACAGCCATGATGGCACCCGTACCATAACCTGCCAGTACATATTCCGATATCCAGATCGGAATATGTTTTCCATCAAATGGGTTGACAGCATAAGCACCCGTAAACACACCGCTGATTTTTTTCTCTGCCATGCGTTCTCTTTCACTACGACTTTTTACATAGGCAATATATTCTTCAACGGATTGCTTCTGTTCTTCTGTGGTAATTTTTTCAACCAACTCATGTTCCGGCGCCACTACCATAAAATCCACACCAAAAATGGTATCGGGCCTTGTGGTGTAGACATCAATAGTGAGTGGTGAATGGTGAATGGCGAAAGTTATTTCAGCGCCTGAACTTTTCCCGATCCAATTGCTTTGCATTTCTTTCATGGCTTCGCTAAAATCCACTGTCTCCAGGCCTTGCAGCAAACGATCGGCATATTCTGTAATGCGCAAATACCACTGCCGCAATTTCTTTTTTACAACCGGATAACCACCACGTTCGCTTACGCCATTCACCACCTCGTCGTTAGCCAAAACAGTACCTAATGCTTCACACCAATTTACTTCTCCATAACCGCAATAGGCAATGCGATATTCCATTAAAATGGCTTGCTGTGTTTTATGCGGAAAGCTGTTCCATGCTTCGGCTGTAAAAGTTACATGTGGATATTCAGGAATCTGGAACTGCGAGTTGGGAATAGGATGATTGACGTTTCCTTCTGTTTCAAAAATTTTTATCAAGTCGTCAATTGGTGCTGCTTTGTTGGTTTTTCTGTTATAAAAACTTTTAAAGAGCTGCAGAAAAATCCACTGCGTCCACTTATAGTATTTAGGATTGGATGTGTTGACTTCCCTGCTCCAATCGTAACAAAAACCAATTTTATCCAACTGGCTTCTGAAAGTTTCAATATTCTTTGCAGTGCTTACAGCAGGATGCACGCCATGCTCAATGGCATATTGTTCGGCGGGCAAACCAAACGCATCATAACCCATGGGATGCAGAACATTAAAACCTTTGAGCCTTTTGTAGCGGGCAAAAATATCGGAAGCAATATAGCCCAACGGATGGCCCACATGCAAACCGGCGCCGCTTGGATAGGGAAACATATCCAACACATAATATTTGGGCTTTGTGGAATTATTGGAAACACGATACACATCTTGTTCTGTCCACACCCTTTGCCACTTTTGTTCAATATCTCTGAAATTGTACTCCATTGTAAGTTTATGTTCTCTTTTTTTTTATGCGCCTAACTATGTTACTGCTATA
>JBQCJM010000253.1:0-3629 GCA_051952715.1 Flavisolibacter sp. | reverse complement strand
GTACCACTAACGATAATGCCGATGCCTGGTTTATGGGTTATTCTCCGCAGCTGCTGGCTGGCGTGTGGGTAGGATGTGATGACCGCTTCATTCGCATTGAAAGTGCCCAGGGTTATGGTGGAACCGCAGCACGTCCCATTTGGCAGGCTTTCTTTAAAAAAGTGTATAATGACAAATCTTTGGGTATAGACCGCAATGCAGAATTTATTAAACCTGCCGAATTGCAAAATGAAATTAATAACGCCGACATGATGAACATCATCGATGAAAGCGTTCCCTCTGATGAAGGACAAAGCCCAAGCGCCGACGATTATACGTTAGATACTTCTCATAATATTCCCGCCGAATCGAAACCGCCTGTGGACGAAGACAATATCAAAAAAGATAACCCTAAAAAAGATACGGCTAAGAAGACACCTAAGATTGGTGATATGACGCAACCTGAACAAAAAGAAGAAAAGAGAGGCTTTTTTAAAAAATTATTTGGTGGCGGAAAGAAAAAGGATGACAAGAAAAAAGACAACGATTATTAGCATTCCGATAAAAAACCCTCGTCAACCACGAGGGTTTTTTTATGTAAAAGATTCAGCTTTCTACACCTGAGCTCGCATTATAGCAGAGTCGGCACAACATTTTCATATACTTAAAAAAATAAGTTATGAACCGCACAAACAACGATAATAATAGAAGCAACCGGGTTCCTGAAAATGATCCATCAAAAGCTATGGACAGTAAAAAAGAAGTAGAAAATTCGAATGATGAAAAGACAGACCAGGACTTTCCAGGTTATCCTCATTATCCCGCTAAAGAAGACATTATGGATCAGCGAACCGATTCGCACCGGGTTGATGTAGATGTGGAAAATATTCCCGCTAACAAAAATACAACTGGCGTGAGCCAGCGTTACCTGGCCGGACAAGACCGGAACAGGACTGAAAATGCTATGGAGCCACAACCGGGCCTTGGTAATGATGACCTGGACATTAGGCGTGGAACTGGTTCAGACGTCAACAGCGACGACCTGGCTGTACTTAATTCAACAAATGATGAAATAGGCGTGCCTCAAAATGTTTCTACTGTAGAATTGAATAGCGATCTGGATATTCCCGGTGCAGAGTTAGACGATGAAAACGAAAACATTGGCGAGGAAGATGAAGAAAATAATTATTACAGCCTTGGCGGCGACAGGCACGAGGCGCAGGAAGAAGATCCATATTCCGGGCCAGACAGGGAAGGAATGTAATGGTTGAATAGTTGGCAAGTTGATAAGATTTCAATAAAATTTTTTTTGCTTATCAACTTGTCAGCCTGTCAACTTTTCAACTAAACACAATGAAATATAAAGGTTCCATTTTACTACTTGGTTGTATGCTGTTATTCAACTGCAGCCCTTTGCGCAAGATCAATATGAAAAACAGGTCGGGCGGCGATGTGGAAATTACCTGGAAATTAAAAGATCTCGACAGTCTTTACAAAAGCCCTTTTTTCATGAACCTTTCAAGAACTACAAAATTTGAATTAAAGCCCGACAAACCATACAACACAGTAAAAATGTCCTTTGGTATGGGGTCATGGCCAAAAGATACTTTGAAAATGATAACGGAAAGAATCGAGTCCCTAGAAATAAAATCACCCAACGGTACCATCAAACTCGATTCTTCAAATAATATTTATTCATTTTTATGGAGCCGCCGGAAAGGAATTGGAAAAAGAAAAATTGAAATCCTCATTACAAAATAAGGATCGGATTGCATGGATCTCCATGCAGATTTCACAAATTCATTCACTCAATATCCTTGCTTGAAGTAGTTCCTGTGTTTGAAACTTTCCAATCGAAGTCTGGGTGTACATCATTTACTTATTACTTCTTCTTCGTTCAACTACTTTAATAGCGTTTAGTAAAAGTTTTGCATCATTTTAAAAAGCACTTAGCTGCTATAGATTTTTTACATGTAACTTTATCAACCACCAATTTGTTGAACCATCGGTTTTCATTTTTCAACGCCACCATTGAAATAATGAAAACCAAGAATTGACTTGGCGTGCAAACAAAAAATGAAACCAGTGCCTCTCTAAACAATCTTGTTTACCTACCCGCTTTTGCGCAGTACCTTCTCGAGCACAGGCTGGAGCAAATGGTTCAATTACAGCTACAGATAAGCAAAGAAGTAAATCTCCCTGTATTAAAATTTTTCAAAGATTTTACGGATGAAAGAATAATTAAAATAACGAGGCGCAGACTTATAGAACTGCTAACCTGCCTGGCGCAAAATAAAGCGTTGGAACAAATTAAAACTTCTGTGCAGCAATGGGAAAAAAGCCGGCTTCCGCTTGTGCAAAAAGACGACATCATTGCTGAAGATATTACCCTTATCACCTACCTGCGTAAAAAATTATTTTTATACTTCATTCCCGATTATTGTTCACAAACAGATCAGATGATAGAGTTGATCAAAGAAATCGACCTGTTTTTAACCGAGGGAGAAACAATTGCTGCTAACCTTTACATTCAGCTATTGAAAGAACGCATCAATGAGCACACTCACTTCATTGAAAAAATAACCAACACCTCTCCGGGAATTATCTATGTGTACGATGTTATCAATAACAAAGAAGTTTATACTAACAAAACCATTACAGAATTTCTTGGGTTTAAGCCTGAAGAGATTACTTCAATGGGAGACAAATTTGTAGAAACATTTATTTATCCTGGCGACCTTGACACTCTCAGGCAATACGAAGAAGAGTTTAAAACAACAAAGGATGGAGAAGTACGTTCGTTAAGGTATCGCATCAAAAATAGCAAAGGCGACTACCGGTGGCTGCGTACTTACGAAACCGTTTTTAAAAGAAATGCAGACGGAGAAATAACTGAAAAAATTGGTATTGCCATTGATGTTCATAAACAAAAAACCACCGCCGACCAACTTCATAAAAGAGAAGCGGAACTTTTAGAAGCACAGGAAATTGCCCAACTGGGAAGTTTCACCTGGCACTTTGGCGCAGAGGCATCGCAAGGGTCTCCACAGGCAAAAAAAATTTTGGAAATAGATTTTGAAAGTATAGACGCTTTCATAGATAAAATTCATCCTGAGGATAAAATCAAGGTAAAGGCAGCCATTGAAGAATCGTTAAAAACAGGAAAATTTGAAAGCGAGTTTCGTTACATCGGCGAAAAAATTGAAAAAAATATCTGGAGTCGTGGCCTTATTAATTTTGAAAACAATCAGCCGCATTCCATGCACGGCACCGTGATGGATGTAACCGAAAAACACAAGTTGATTCAACAACTAAAAGAGAACGAGTCTTTGTACCAGGAAGCACAGTCACTCACACACATTGGTAATTATTCATGGGATGTTGCAACAAACCATATCAAATGGTCAGACGAATTGTACCGTATTTATGGCCTGGAGCCCCAATCAGTAGCCACGCCTTTTGATTACATTGAAAAATTTAATCGTCCTGAGGATACAGACCTGGTGCGCAGGTCTATAAAAAATGCAATAAACACCAAACAGCCATTCGATTTTTATTACCGCATCATTGCCGGCGATGGAAAAGAAAAAACACTTCATGCCAGGGGCAACTTAAAATTTGGCGACGATGGAAATGTGAAGACGATTATT
>JBQCJM010000252.1:0-2697 GCA_051952715.1 Flavisolibacter sp. | reverse complement strand
ATTTTTAATTGCGTATTCAGGTTTAAAAGCGAAGGAAGATATTCAAACTCCAGCGCATGCTTCCACAACAGCGGAACAGAAGTATTATTAATGTCTTGCGAGGTTAATCCAAAATGCACCCATTCTTTTACATCTTTGTCGCCGCTTTTTTCCAACTCCTGTTTAATAAAATATTCAACAGCTTTTACATCATGGTTGGTGGTGTGTTCAATTTGTTTGATTTCCTGCGCATCTTCCAGTCCAAAATTTTCTTTGATATGTAACAGTTGTTTCGCTGTTTTCGCCGAAAGCTTGAAAATCTTTTTTTGTGAAAGGAAAAGCAGGTATTCAATTTCAACAACTACGCGGTATTTCATTAAAGCATACTCTGAGAAGTAGTCGTCAAGGTGTTGCACTTGTTTCCTGTAACGTCCGTCAATAGCAGAAATGGCAGTAAGCGATGTAAGTTCCATAAACAATAGTGAGATGTGAATAGTAACTGGTAAGTGGTTGTATGAATTTGTTTATAATAAACCAGATTCAACTACATATACAAGCCAGAAACTACAAACTGCATTTATATTTGCGGGCAAAACTAAATCATTTGAGTAAGATAAGAGTAGCGGCGGTTAGTTATCTCAACACCAAGCCTTTGTTGTATGGCATAAAAAGGCACCCTATTATTAATGAAATAGAACTGATAGAAGACTATCCTTCCAAAATTGCACAAATGCTGATCGATGACGAAGTGGATGTTGGACTAATTCCGGTAGCAGCGACATTAAAAATGCAGGAATGGAATATTGTTGGAAATTATTGCATTGGCAGTGAAGGCGCTGTGGCTTCAGTTTGTATTTTTAGCGAAGTGCCGATGGAGGAAATAGAAAAAGTTTACCTCGACTACCAATCACGAACTTCGGTAAACCTTGCGAAAGTTTTATTAAGAGAATATTGGAAAAAAAATGTTGAGCTGATCGATGCAACCGGCGAAGACTACCGTAATGAAATTGAAGGAACTACAGCGGGTGTAGTAATAGGGGACAGGGCATTGCAGCAACGTTTGCAATCAAAATACATTTATGACCTGGGCGAAGCATGGAAACAGCACACGGGTTTGCCCTTTGTATTTGCAGCATGGATTGCTAACAAAAAGCTGCCTGGAGATTTTATTACAGCGTTTGATGAGGCCAATGCCTTAGGCTTACAACATTTGGATGAAGTGATTGCAGAAAACAATTGCCCTTATTTCGATTTGAAAAAATATTTCACAGCGTGTATCAGTTATGAATTGGATGATGAGAAAAGAAGCGGAATGAAGTTGTTTTTGGATAAATTAAAAAATACATAGTAATTTCAAACAAAATAACAAGCTATGAGAACAATTTATTTTTTGCTTTTGACTTTAGTTTTATTTACTGCCAGTTGCAAGAAAGACTGTGATACTCCTCCTCCCGCAAACATCGAATGTAAAGTTGAACTTGATAAAGGGCTTTTGGCTTACTATCCATTTAATGGGAATGCAAATGATGCCAGTGGTAACGGTAACAATGGAACACCTATGAACGGTGCATTTTTTACTACTGATTATTTGGGAAGAGCTAATAGAGCAGCGGGCTTTGATGGCGTTGATGATTATATTATTGTGAACGATGGAGGAAAATTAAACACAGATACAATTTCTATATCCCTATTGGTGCAGGTAAACACAGTTAATAGACGACACTCTATTGTAGGGAGATGGCAGTTTTCAAATGCCAGTGCTGCTTCATGGGGTATAGGCCAAACATTGGCAGAAACCAACAGATGGGATTTTGGAGTGCACAACCAGTCTTGTGAATCGACTTATACTTATACAGCTAGCGATTACCTTTCGCATTCCGAAGCCTTGCAGGCCGGTCGTTGGTACCACATACTTTGTTCTTTCGCTAATGGCACTCAAAAGATTTATGTTGACGGACAGCTTAAAGGATCGGTAACAAGGAACTTTCAAAACCTGCAAAAATGCTCCTTATCTCAATTAGTGATTGGTGCCTGGTGGCAAAATGATATTGTTTCTATTGATGGAAAAATTGATGAAATACGGATATATAAACGCTTATTAAACGATTGTGAAATCAGCAATTTGTCTTCTGGTTTTGGGGAAGGTAATGGCCAATAAAAACTCAAGAACTCATTTTTAAATGAGTAATAGGATTAAATCTACTAAAAGGATGCAAAATGACATTGCATCCTTTTTAATTGTTGTTATGCAGGATTAACTTTTAAGTATAAAGCTTTCTTTTGAACATTTTGTTGCCTCATTATAGTGCTTGAACAGAATATTAACTACTCTTTCTTGATATGACAAAATTGTAAATTCAATTACATTTGCCCAATTTATAAGTATGAAAGTAGTCATCTTTGCCGGAGGTTTAGGCACACGTATCAGCGAAGAAACAGATACACGGCCAAAGCCAATGGTAGAAATAGGAGGTAAGCCAATTCTTTGGCACATTATGAAACTTTATAGCAGGTTTGGCTATAACGATTTTATCATTTGCCTTGGGTATAAGGGCTATCTAATTAAAGAATACTTTATACATTATTATATGCATAATTCTGATATAACTATAGAATTGAGCAGTAACAAAATGGATGTGCATTATACGGCCACAGAGTCGTGTAATGTTACTATAGTAGATTCGGGTCTTTGTACCAAACCGGCAGGACGGGTTATAA
>JBQCJM010000251.1:0-4119 GCA_051952715.1 Flavisolibacter sp. | reverse complement strand
ATGAATACTTATGTGGCGCATGGTAAAAATTCGGGAGTGGAATATGCACAGCGTTTTTCCAATCGTCTTCAGTCATTGCAAAGCAGCCTTGGCTTTTATGTAACCAAGCAAACTTATATTGGAAAACATGGTTTGTCGTTACGATTATCAGGCCTTGACAAAGGCTTTAATGATAATGCTGAAGCAAGAGCAGTGGTGGTGCATGGCGCTCCTTACATTGGAGAGCAAAGAGCTGATGCCGCTTACATGGGCAGAAGCTTCGGTTGCCCTGCAGTGCCGCAGCAAGTAGCCTCAAAAGTGATCAATTATATTAAAGACGGAACTACCTTGTTTATCTATTATCCTTCTCAGCTGTATTTGCACGGATCGACAATACTTAACGGCTGATTTGGACGCAAACAAGGATGGATGAAAAAAGCCCCAACCGTACCCTATGGTTGGGCTTTTTAATTTTTGAAAGTTGTGTGTTAATTCTTACTTATTCTCTTTTTTATCTTCCGGCAGGGTGACCCAATGATGACCGTCTTTGGCAATGAGGGCTTCTGCATCTTCCGGCCCCCACGAGCCAGGTGCATAATTAGGGAAATCAACCGGGATGCGGGTTTGCCAGGTTTCTAAAATGGGTTCGATTATTTTCCATGCACTTTCTACCTGGTCGGCACGCATGAACAGTGTTGCATTGCCTTCAATTACATCTTCCAACAAAGTTTCGTAGGCTTCCGGTTGGTTGTCTCCGTAAGCTTCTGTATAACTAAAAATCATATCAACCGGCCGCAGCACCATATGTGGACCGGGCTGCTTGGCCTGGAAACGAAGACGTATATCCATTTCGGGTTGTATGCCGATGGTTAGCCGGTTAGGCCGCCAGGTTTCCCCTGCTTCCGGTGGAAAAGCATATTGCGGTGCCGGTTTGAATTGAATGGTGATGTTGGTCATTTTGGCATGCAATGCCTTGCCTGTGCGTACATAAAACGGGATGTCTTTCCATCGCCAGTTATCTACATAAAATTTTACAGCGGCAAAGGTTTCCACGTTCGATTGGGATGATACATTTTTTTCTTCGCGGTAAGCTTTCATTTGCTTTCCTTCCATCCAGCCACTACCGTACTGTCCACGAACAGCGTTCTTGTGCACTTCATCTTTCTTCCAGATGCGGATGGCCCGTAGAACATCCAATTTTTTATTGCGTATTTCATCAGCATCAAATGAAACCGGTGCTTCCATAGCCACCATGCACAGCAATTGCAGTATGTGGTTCTGTACCATATCTCTTAATGCACCTGAATTTTCGTAATAACTACCGCGGTCTTCCACACCGATATCTTCGGCAGCGGTAATTTGTACATAATCGATGTAACGGCTGTTCCAGATGGGCTCGAATAAGCCATTGGCAAAGCGAAGTGCTAAAATATTTTGTACGGTTTCTTTACCCAGGTAGTGATCAATACGGTAGATCTGCTCTTCTTTGAACAAATGTCCAAGCCTGATGTTCAAATCGGTGGCACTTTTTAGATCGTGCCCGAATGGTTTTTCGAACACCATGCGGGAGCGGGAAGGATGCGTTGTAAGTTTTGCCTTATACAGTTTTTCTGCAATGACAGGAGCCAGTTGCGGGGCTACCGACATATAATAAACCGTGGTGACTTTTGTCTTCCATTCTTCCTCTATTTTTCTGATGCGGCTGCCTATGGTTTTATAGGTGCGATCGTTTTCCAGGTCGGCTTTGGAATATTCGATATGGGAAGAAAATTCTTTCCATGCAATTTGTATGCAGCCGGGCCTGCGTGAGTGTTCTTCAATTCCTTTTTTCGTATGGCTGCGAAAGCTGGTATTGGTGAAATCGGTGCGACCAATGCCAACGATCAAAAACTTTTCGGGCAGGTATTTATCGAGATAAAGATTGTACAGGGCTGGCATCAACTTGCGGTAAGTAAGATCACCACTGCCGCCGAAAATGAAGATGATAGTGGGTTGTTTGTTCATTGGTTGATTAAGTTGATAGGTTGAATGAGTTTATAGGTTCTTCCTGAGATAAGCTATGTAGCCGTTCAATAGTTTTTCTACTTCATCAACTTTCCACATGCCATTCTGTATGGAACACGCCCTCCTTATCAATGCGTTTGTACGTGTGTGCACCAAAATAATCCCGCTGTGCCTGAATTAAATTTGTGGGAAGCCTTTCGCTTAAATAAGCATCGTAATAAGCCAATGCGCTGCTGATGCCAGCTGCCGGGATTTTTGATTGTACGGCCAGCGCAATGATGCGTCTTGCACTGTCTTCCAGGTTCTTTAGTAAGGCTGCAATTTCTTTATCCAGTAAAAGGTTGGGCAGTGTTGGCTGGCTTGTAAATGCATCGGTAAAATTGCCGAGCAAGGCAGAGCGAATGATGCAACCAGCCTTCCACACTTGTATAACAGAAGGCAACGGAATGTTCATATTTAATTCTCCCGATGCCTTTGCCAGCATGCTTAAGCCCTGCGCATAAGCAACAGCAAAACAAAAGGCCAGCGTATTTTCAAGATCCGTCAGTACTTCATCTGTCAGCTTTATTTTGTTGATGACTGGCTGGTACAACTGCGCTGCGTTTGTTCTTTGTTCTTTGTAAACAGAAAGATCACGCATAGCAACAGCCATGTCAATGGTAGGGATAGCAACAGGGAGATCCATAGCATCCTGCGAGGTCCATTTGCCTGTGCCTTTTGATCCTGCCTGGTCTAAAATTTTATCTACTAAAAAGTCGTTGGGATCATTTGTTTCCGCATCGCCGGTCTTAAATACTTCGGCTGTGATCTCTATTAAAAAAGATTGCAGTTGCCCTTCGTTCCATTTCAAAAAAATGTTGTGCAGTTCTTTATTTACCACGCCTGCCCCACGATACAGCAGATCGTATGCTTCGCTGATCATTTGCATCATGGCATATTCAATTCCATTGTGCACCATTTTTACATAGTGGCCTGCGGCGTTATTGCCCATGTAAGCTACGCAGGGTATGCCGCCTGCTTTTGCGGCAATGGCCTCCAATATGGGCTTTAAATACTGGTAAGCCGCTTCGTCGCCACCGGGCATCATGCTGGGGCCAAACCTTGCCCCGGCTTCTCCACCCGACACGCCCATTCCAAAAAAATGAATGCCTTTGCCTTGCAGGTAGTTGATCCGCTTGATGGTGTCTTTATAGTACGAGTTGCCCCCGTCGATCACGATGTCATCTTTTTCTAAATGTGGTAAAAGATTTTCGATCACATCATCTACAGGTTTACCGGCAGGCACCAGCATCATTATTTTACGCGGCTTTTTTAAAGCCGCAGTCATTTCGGCAATATTAATTGTGCCTTTTACCGTTGTGCCGGGTTTGGCGGCAGCTTCTAACTTGTCGGCTCTTTCCTGTTTCAGATCAAATCCAATAACGGCATAGCCATTGTCGGCCATGTTCAGCAACAGGTTGCTGCCCATTACACCAATGCCGATCATTCCAAAATCAAAACTGGCATTCATACAATTAATTTTTGCTGGTAGAATCTTTGTTGATTTTTATTGAATCTGATAGTGGTGATCTTGTTATCTGTTGTCTTGGGGGTGCTTTGGTGGCGGGCTCTGTTGAGCCATGATGGCAGGTATAGCAGGTAACCATGAGTTGTGCATCCAGGCTTTTTTTTGCGCCGGTCACATTAAAATATTTGTCATTTATCTTGTCCATCATTTTCATCATATCTCTTGCTACCAACTTGTGTTTATTATCATCAGAAGCAAAGTCAGGATGTGCCTCACCTTCTTTTCTTACGTGGCAAAAATTACATTTTACATTTAACGAAGCAGTAAAATGATGCATCACACTGTCCAGTTGCTCTTCAGTAATGTCTTTAGGAAGGACTTTAAGGTTTTTATACTTCGGATCCTCCTGTTTGGTAAAGGCAAGCGACAGGGCCACCATAGCTACTAAGCCCAATGTAACAAGCAAAGACTTTTTCATAAAGCGTTAAAATTTTGAATGAATTTATACAAAAATCCCGCCTTAAGGTTCAAACAATGATTGGCAGCTTTTCTATCGTTATTTTTGCAGAACTATAAAAAGAGAGAATGGCTGACCTGGTAAAGGAATTCAACGAATACAGGGAAAAGAT
>JBQCJM010000250.1:0-2791 GCA_051952715.1 Flavisolibacter sp. | reverse complement strand
GCCAAACTGCTCTGCCCTGATGATCTCTGTTGGAGCCATAGCTCCTGGCACATACAACAGTCCATTCTGATCGGCCACCTTTGCTGCGTCTTCAACGACGCCCGGGCTAATCAAATAATCGGCACCCGCATCAACAAAAGCCGTAGCCTGTTCGCCGTTTTTGATGGTGCCAATACCCAGGTACATTCCTTCTAATTCACTATCACAAACCCTGCGTAATGACTTGAAATTTGCCAATGCAGCTTCGCCGCGGTTTGTATATTCAACCGTACGAATACCAGCCTCATACAAAGCATTCAAAACAGCGATGCTTACATTTTCGTATTTATTAAAATATAACGGCAGTACGCCTTGGTTTAATGTCAATTGAAGAATTTGCGATTTCTTGCCAACGCTTTTTGCAGCAGTATTCATATTCGTCGATTTAATTAATAGAGTGATCAAGACTTATTCGGTAAGGGCGGTTGAAGATACAAAGGGTATGGCTTTGAGGGGGTAAGATACATACAACATTTGCTTTTTTTTACGCAAACGTTACCGGTGAAAATGCAATCGTTGCCGAACATTTTTATGAAGCAAAGCCCATTTCATTCAATACTGGTTTATACATTTGCCCGACTTAAGATGGTTGAATCGCATCTTTAGCCATTACTCAAACAATACAATCAAACTATGTCTAAGAAAGTTGTAACACTCGGAGAGATCATGCTTCGCTTATCTACTCCCGGTTATGAACGTTTCGTTCAGGCCGACAGTTTTGACGTTACCTATGGCGGTGGTGAGGCTAACGTAGCTGTCGCTATCAGCAATTATGGTTTAAATGGTGTTTTCGTCACCAAAGTTCCTGAAAATGCTATCGGGCAATCAGCCATCAATCACATACGCCGGTACGGTGTAGACACGCAATTCATTGCCCGCGGCGGTAAGCGACTTGTGATCTACTTTCTTGAAACGGGTGCGTCTATGCGCGCTTCGCAAGTTATCTATGACCGTGCAGGTGCTTCAATTGCTGATGTAGAAGTTTCAGAATTTGATTGGGATAAAATTTTCGAAGGAGCAGATTGGTTCCATACAACTGGTATCACTCCTGCCCTTAGTGACAAAGCTGCAGCCTTAACTGAAGCTGCGTTGAAAGCTGCCAAAGCAAAAGGCATTACTACCAGTATTGATCTCAACTACCGCAAAAAATTGTGGAGCAAAGAAAAAGCAAGAGAAGTAATGACACGCCTTTGCCAGTACGTTGATGTTTGTATTGGCAACGAAGAAGATGCCGATACAACCTTAGGTTTTAAAGCAAAAGATACAGACGTAACGAAAGGCGAGTTAAACCTGGAAGGCTTTAAAGATGTATTCAAACAAATGAAAGATAAATTCGGTTTTAAATACATTGCTTCCTCATTACGCGAAAGCAATAGTGCAAGCGATAATGGCTGGAGTGCATTGGTGTATGATGGAAATGAATTTTATCACACACGCCAGTACGAAGTTCGCATTGTTGACCGTGTTGGTAGCGGCGATTCATTTGCGAGTGGTTTCATTTATGGTCTGGTTACCGGCATGTCTCTGAAAGATTCAGCAGAATTTGGTGTAGCTGCTTCTGCGTTGAAGCACACAATTCCTGGCGACTTAAACCACGCAACACTCGAAGATGTAAAAGGTTTGATGAAAGGTGATGCTTCAGGACGGGTTCAGAGATAAAAAAGCGAAATGAAAAGTTTAATGTTCATGTAGATAATGAATCCGTCCGGCTCTCCGGGCGGATTTTTTTATGAACCAAACTTCATTGCTACTATTAAACTTTTGTTGCGCTTGCCTTCGCTGAAGCTTCGGCGCAAGCAGGTCGCACTCTTGTACGTTCGGTAATCCTTATCATCAAAACCACAACCAATCTCCGAATTTTCAAAAAACTATTAAACGCTTAAACCTTTAAACTTTTAAACCCGAATATTATGATACTCGACAACATTGCTAACATCGACAAATATGTATCGCTTCATCCACGCTTTGCAAAAGCATTTGAATTTGTAAAAAGCCTCAACCTCGATTCTTTAGAAGCAGGACAAAAATTTGAAATTGACGGCAAGGACATTCATGCTGCAGTTTCTGCTAAAGAAGGATTGAAAACAGAAGATGCAAAATTTGAAGCACACGACAATTACTTCGACATCCAGATCTGTCCCTCAGCAAACGAAACAATTGGTTGGAGCCCTCGTGACGCAATGAAAGAAATTAAAACTCCGTACAACGCTGAAAAAGATGTAACCTTCTTTGCCGATAAACCAAACACCTACTTTCAATTAAAAGAAGGCCAGTTTGCCATCTTCTATCCTGAAGACGTTCATGCACCAATGATTGGAAGTGGAGTAATTAAAAAGTTGGTAGTGAAGATCAAAGTCTGAACTGGGATTTGGGAGGATTAAAAAGATTAACCGGAAATAAAAAAGAGTCTTCAATTATTGAAGACTCTTTTTGTATGATTAAATTCTTTCTCCTTAAAATCCTTTTAATCCTCCCAAATCCTGGTTCAGATTATAGTGTTACCCCACTCTTAAAAATTGCAATCTCTCTAAATCCAGCTTTTTCATGATTTGCTTTTTCACCACTTGCCACACGAATGATCTTGTCAATCATTTCATCCAATGCATCATCAAAAGATTTGTCTTCTGCTAATGGGCCAGCATTATAATCAATCCAGTGAGGTTTATTTTTTGCCAACTCGGAGTTGGTCGCAATTTTCAATGTTGGAATGAAAGAGCCAAATGGCGTTCCTCTTCCTGTTGTAAACAAAACA
>JBQCJM010000249.1:0-37229 GCA_051952715.1 Flavisolibacter sp. | reverse complement strand
CATGCCCCTGCCGCCATATTTGGGCAGCAGCGCCGGGTGTATATTAATAATGCGTCGCGGAAAAGCGTCTATCAGCGATGGGGGGATCTTCCATAAAAAACCGGCTAAAACAATGAGATCCGCCTTCACCTTTTGAATTTCGGGCACATAGCCGTCACCTTTGAAAAACCTTTCCTTTTCAATGAATAAAACAGGAACACCTTCTTTTTCAGCAATGGAAACAACGCCGGCGCCGGGCTTGTTGCAAACAATCATAGCCACTTTTACTTCTTTCACATGCCTGAAATAATGGATGATCTGCTGTGCATTGCTGCCGGTCCCCGAAGCAAAGATGACAATATGTTTGGCCGGGGCTTCAGACTTTAATTCCATTGGCTGCTCAAATTTGGCTTCTTCCATTATTAATTGATTGATGGGGACTTGAACTTTTTAAGGTACTTTTCAAAAAAAGGCGTTTGTAAACCGGCGAAATTAGACCTAAGTCTTTACAAAAAATGACTAATGGTTTTTCTTTATTTTGAGGATTTCAACATTGGCGACGCAGGCTGACCAAAGCATGACAATTTTTTATGCAGTTGAATTAGAAAGATATTAAAATCGGCTGAAACGCAAGCCTGTAGCGGGTTAAAAAATTTTTTGCAACGTGGCTGTTTTGTTAATTTACTGTCATATTTTTGCACCCGATTCGGGAAATTATCCACATTTCAGACCAATCTTTTCTATGAATTTATTAAAGATCATTGCCAAGAATAGTGTACTGCCAGGATTACTTATTCTTTTCTCACTCAACTCTTTAAACGCCCAGGACGGCAAGCAAATATTTCAACAGAATTGTCAAACCTGCCATAATTTGGACAAGGACGGTACCGGCCCGCATTTAAGAGGTGTGGAAGAAAGAGGTCCGTGGGCAGAAAGCAGGGCTAACCTTCACAAATGGGTGCACAATCCCGGAGCTTTTATTCCTACAACGCCTTATACGCAGGCATTGCATAATACTTTCGGGCAGATCATGCCTTCTTTCCCTCAATTATCAGAGAAAGAAATTGACGCCATTTTCGACTGGATCAAAACGGCGCCACTTCCGGGAGCAACTACTGCAAAACCTGGCGAAACTGCAGCCGAAGGCGAAGGCGCTTCCAACCGCAATGCACTTATTTTCGGTATCATTTCCCTGATCCTTGCCATTGTTGCCCTGATTTTAATGCAGGTGAACAGCAACCTGAAAAAACTATCCGACGACAAAGAAAGAATCCTGCGTCCGGAGCCGGTTCCTTTCTGGCGCAATAAAATTTACATTGCCTTAATAGCCATTATCTTATTTATAGTAGGCGGTTATTTTGTCGGTAAAGGCGCTATAGGGTTGGGCCGCCAGCAGGGCTACCAGCCTACGCAGCCTATTTTCTTCTCGCATAAGGTACATGCCGGCATTAACCAGATTAACTGTTTGTATTGCCATGGCAGTGCATGGGAGAGCAAACACGCTGGTATTCCTACCTTGAACATTTGTATGAACTGTCATAAATCCATTGATTCCTATGGCGAAAACAGTGCTAAGATTTATGATGAAAACAACAATGAAATAGACGGGACTAAAGAGATCGCTAAATTATATAAATATGCAGGCTTTACCCCCGGCCCCGGTGCTACCTGGGATCCCTCAAAAGGCACATCGCCTGAATGGGTTAAAATTCACAACCTGCCTGACCACGTGTATTTCAACCACTCGCAGCACGTAAAAGTGGGTAATGTTCAATGCCAAACCTGCCACGGTAACATCCAGCAGATGGATAAAGTAAAACAAGAAGCTGAATTAAGCATGGGGTGGTGTATTAACTGTCACCGTGAGACAAAGGTGAACTTTAATTATACAGACAGCACCGGTAATAAGTTCTATAGCATTTACGAGAAGTTTCACAATGATATAAAAGCAGGTAAAATGGATAGTGTGACAGTGAAAGACATTGGCGGTATTGAATGTCAAAAATGTCACTACTAATTGACCGGCTGGTTAGCTAACAGGCTAATCCCGGCGCATAATGTCTCAAGTAAGAATTAGCACATTAGCAGATTATCAAATCATCACATTAAAACTATGAGCGATAAAAAATACTGGCAAAGTTTCGCTGAACTAAATGATAAAGAAGGTGTTCAAAAGCTGGCGCAGAATGAGTTTGCGGAAGACCTGCCTTTTGAAGACCTGAATGACAAAGGTTTGTTCGATGCTAAAACTCCACGCCGCGATTTTTTAAAATACCTTGGATTCAGCACTGCTGCTGCTACCATAGCCGCCAGTTGCGAGGTTCCGGTAAGAAAGGCAATGCCTTATGTAAACAGGCCTGAAGACGTTACACCGGGTGTTGCTAAATATTATGCCTCCACTTATGTAATGGATGGCGATGTGGTTCCGGTTGTGGTTAAAGTAAGAGACGGACGTCCTATTAAGATCGAGGGTAACGAGTTATATCCTTTTACAAAAGGTGGTACATCGGCAAGAGCGCAGGCCTCTGTGCTTGATCTTTACGATATGTACCGCATTCCGCACCCAAAGCGCAAGTCGGGTTCTACTTTCCAGGAAATCCCCACATTTGATCAATTAGACTCGCAGATCGGCAGCGCTTTAGCGGGTTTGGCCGGTGCACCTGCGGTTTTGTTGACAGGCACCATCGTTTCTCCTACCACTAAACAAATTATTTCAGAGTTTTTAGCTAAATATCCAGGCAGCCGCCATGTTCAGTACGATGCTGTTTCTTACAGCGGACTGATACAGGCGAACGGTGGTAAGATCCCGGCTTACCAATTTGACAAAGCAAAAGTAATTGTGAGCCTTGGTGCTGATTTTCTTGGTACCTGGTTGTCTCCTGTTGAATTTGCACGCCAATACGCGGTTGGCCGCAAGATAGACGAGAAGAATGTGGGCATGAGCAAGCATTACCAGTTTGAGAGCTATTTAAGCATGACTGGTTCCTGCGCTGACGAACGTTTTACACACCGTCCTTCTGAAGCTGGTAAAGTGGCTTTGGCCTTATTGGCCGCTGTTGGCGGGCAAGCTACAGCGCCTACTATTGCCGATGCAGCTTTACGCAATGCCATCCAAAAAGTAGCCAACGACCTGAAAGCTAACAGTGGTGCGGCGCTTGTAGTTAGCGGCAGCAACGATGTAAATGTGCAAACCGTGGTAGCGGCGATCAACAGTGCTATCAATGCAACTATTGATCCTGCGGTTACCTTAAATAACAGGCAGGGTATTGATGCCGATATGGTTTCTCTGGTGAATGCTATGAACGCCGGGCAGGTAGGGGCTTTGTTCATTTATGGTGCTAATCCGGTTTACGATTATTTTGATGCCGACAGGTTTAAAGCAGGTTTGGCCAAAGTAAGGCTGAGCGTTTCTTTCAATGAAAAAATGGATGAGACAACAGAGCTTTGCCAATACGTTGTGCCTTCGCATCATTATTTGGAGAGCTGGGGCGATGCAGAGCCAAGAACCGGTTATGTAAGCTTTATCCAGCCTACAATTTTCCCTCTTTTCAAAACACGTCCGTTCCAGACTTCTTTATTGAAATGGACCGGTAATAATACAGACTACGAAACTTACTTCCGCAATTTCTGGATGGGTAAACTGGGCGGCCAGCAGGCTTTTGATAAAACATTGCAGGATGGCGTTCTGGCAACCACTGTAACCACCCCAACAACTACAACTACTCCGGTAGCTTCTGCGGCAGGCTTAGGCGCAGCCGTTGCTGCCATCAGCAGTGCTAAAACAGGTGGCAAAACAGAAGTTGTTTTATACCAGAATGTAGCCATGGGCACTGGCAGACAAGGCGGCAATCCATGGTTGCTGGAAGTGCCTGACCCGGTTACAAGGTCTTCGTGGGATAACTATGCTATCATCTCCACTAAAAAGGCAGATGAATTAGGTATAGACTACAAAAACATTGATTTCGAATATTATCCCGATAAACCAGTTATTGAAATAACTGCCGGTAGTAAAAAAGTTTCATTGCCTGCGTTGGTTATTCCGGGTATGCAGGCCGATACTATTGCTGTAGCAGTGGCTTATGGCCGCAGCGCCAATTTTGCAAAAGCCACGGAAGGCGTTGGTAAAAACGTTTACCCGTTTGCCCGCTGGAATGGCGGCAACATAGAATACGCCAACGATGTAACCGTTACCAAAACCGGCGAAACATACAAAGTAGCCAGAGTTCAGGTACATAATTCCTATGAAGGAAGAACCGAAGTAGTAAAAGAAACTTCACTGGCTACCTTCAAGTTGCATCCCAATGCCTACAAAGAATGGCGTGAAGAGTTGCACAAAGATTTTGCACCACGCACAGGCGATTATAGCAATGAAGGAACGATGTATAGTAAAAGCAGCGAAACCATTCCTGGCGGTTATCGCGTAGGTGACCATGTTCAGCCTGGTGTAAAGTGGGGAATGTCTATTGACATGAACCTTTGTATCGGTTGTCACGCCTGCGTAGTGGCCTGTCACCTGGAGAACAACGTTCCTGTGGTAGGTAAAAGCGAAGTGTTACGCTTCCACGACATGCACTGGTTGCGTATTGACCGCTATTTTGTAAGCGATGACAAAAATCCCGATGACCTGAAAGCGGTTGTATTCCAACCCATGCTTTGCCAGCACTGCGACAACGCTCCTTGTGAGAACGTTTGTCCGGTAGCAGCCACTATGCACAGCTCCGAAGGTATCAACCAAATGGCTTACAACCGTTGTATCGGTACAAGATATTGCGCTAATAACTGTCCGTATAAAGTGCGCCGCTTTAACTGGGGCGATTACACTGGTGCCAGCACCCACGGTGTTCTTGGTCCATCAAGCGGTGTAGGTAAGCTAGACCCTGTTGTTCATCAAATGAACGACGAGCTAACCCGTATGGTATTGAATCCAGACGTAGTAACCCGCAGCCGCGGTGTAATGGAAAAATGTAGCTTCTGTGTTCAACGGGCACAATTAGGTAAACTGACAGCCAAGTTAGAGAACAGAACATTGGGCGGGGATGAAGTAAAATCAGCATGTGCGCAGGCTTGTCCTACCAATGCTATTACTTTCGGTAATGTGAACGATAAAACAAGCACAGTTTCAAAAATCAGAGAAGAAAATCCGCAACGCCTGTTTTATGTGATTGAGCAATTGCACACATTGCCAAACGTAAGCTACCTCGCTAAAATCAGAAATACAGAAGAAATTATAGAGCTTGGCGAACCAGGCGCAGAACATGCGCAGCAATCGAAAGAAGAACCTGTGCCTGCCCGAAATGAACCGGCAACACAAGGGCATTAGAATATTGAATAAGGAACAAGGAGTGTTGAAGAATGAATGATAGGAAATGTTCAATGCTAAAGTAAAGTTGATAGACTTGTTGAAGTACAAGTGAGTGACACAACAGGTTTTAAACAGAGAACAAAAGTTGACATCATAATATTTTAAAAAAGCTTGAGGCTTGAGGCTTTTAGCTTGTAGCTTTTAATTATATGGCATTACTTAAATACGAATCGCAGGTAAGACCACCGCTGGTAGATGGTATCAAAGATTATCACCAGGTAACCGAAGATATTTGTCGTCCAGTGGAAGCCAAACCTTCAAGGTTGTGGTGGATAGGATTTATCATTTCCGTTTGTATGCTTTTGTTCGGGGTGGTTTCAGTAACCCGCGAAGTATGGTTTGGTACCGGCCAGTGGAACCTGCACAAAACAGTGGGTTGGGGATGGGATATCACCAACTTCGTATGGTGGGTAGGTATCGGTCACGCCGGAACCCTGATCTCCGCGATCTTGTTGCTATTCCGCCAGGGATGGAGAACAGGTGTAAACCGTGCAGCAGAAGCCATGACCATTTTTGCGGTCATGTGTGCCGGCCAGTTCCCTATCTTTCACATGGGACGTGTGTGGGATGCCTTCTTTACCTTGCCTTATCCTAATACCCGCGGTCCTTTGTGGGTGAACTTCAACTCACCACTGTTGTGGGACGTATTTGCCATCTCAACTTATTTCACCGTATCACTTCTTTTCTGGTATGCCGGCTTGTTGCCCGACCTGGCTTCTATCCGCGACCGTGCCAAGGAAAAATGGAGAAAAGCATTTTACGGTATTACTGCTTTTGGATGGACAGGTTCTACCAAACACTGGCAAAGACACGAAGCTTTATCACTCGTGCTGGCCGGTTTGGCAACGCCACTTGTACTTTCTGTACATACCATCGTATCCTTTGACTTTGCCACTTCAGTAATTCCGGGCTGGCATACCACCATCTTTCCTCCTTACTTTGTTGCGGGTGCCATCTTCTCTGGTTTTGCCATGGTGCAAACCCTGTTATTGGTGACAAGAAAAGTTTTGCATCTTGAAGACTATATTACCATGGAGCACATTGAAGTGATGAACAAGGTGATTGTGCTGACAGGATCTATTGTTGGTATTGCTTACCTCACAGAGCTTTTTATGGCCTGGTATTCAGGCGTAAAATATGAGCAATTCGCTTTTTTTGAAAGCCGTGTAAACCTGAACAGCCCTTATGGCTGGAGCTATTACCTGATGATGGGCTGTAACGTTCTTTCTCCGCAGATTTTCTGGTTTAGAAAAATGAGAAGGAACCTGTATGTTACTTTCTTTATGTCAATCCTGGTAAACATAGGAATGTGGTTTGAACGTTTTGTGATCATCGTTACTTCTATTTACCGGGATTACCTGCCTTCTTCATGGGCTACGTATTATAGCCCTACCATTTGGGAAGTGGGCTTTTACATAGGTACTTTTGGATTGTTCTTTACCTGCTACTTCCTGTTTGCTAAATTCTTCCCCGTAATTGCAGCGGCAGAGATCAAGCATATTTTGAAGAAGAGTGGCGAGAATTATAAAGAGAAAATGACAGAAGCAGAAGAAGATACAGTAGAGGAATTTGTACATGAACATGCGCACCATTAAATGAATGAGCACAATCGGAAACAAAAATTAAAAACCAGAAACAAGAAAAATGGCGATAAAAAAATTTGTTGTAGGGTGTTTTGATGACGAGCAGGTATTATTTCCTGCTGTGAAGAATGTACGCAAAGCAGGTTATAAAATCCATGATGTTTACACGCCGATGCCAGTTCACGGCCTGGACGCAGCCATGGGTTTAAGAGACACCAGCTTGCATACTGCCGGATTCATTTACGGTCTTGCAGGTACCACCACAGCCTTCAGCTTTATTACCTGGGTATTTACTACCGACTGGCCATTGAATATTGGTGGTAAACCGTTTTTTGCGCTGCCGGCGTGGATACCTATCATGTTCGAGTTGACGGTGTTGTTCTCGGCCGTGGGTATGGTACTTACCTTTTGTTATTTATGTCAACTGGCACCATTTGTAAAAAAAGATCACTTTCACCTAAGGGCAACGGACGATCTTTTTGTAATGGCCATTGAATGCACAGAAAAAACAAAAGATGCTGAAGTAACAGAATTTTTGCAGAGCATGGGCGCCATAGAAGTAAGCACCCACCACAAGGAAACAGGCTGGTGGCTTGGCCGCTATGACAAACAGGAGAAATTATACAAAAACGAAGTAGAAGCTGTTAGTTAATAAAATAAACTTTTTGATGAAAAAATTTGTAATTGCTGCAGGATGTATGGCCATAAGTTTTGGCTTTGTGAGTTGTGGCGCACATGGCGATGACCCCGGACATGCTTATATGCCCGACATGTATTATAGCCGTGCGTATGAATCGTATGGATATAATGATGTAGGCGGAGAAAGAGATAGCTTAAAAGCCCGTGGCATCAATTATACAGCAATGCCCGTACCCGGCGCAGTGGCCCGTGGCGAAGAATTACCTTACCACATGACCAATGATTCAGCAGGATTGACCGCTGCCAACTTGTTGAGAAGCCCTTTGGATTCTGCTACCAACATTACTACCGCCAATATGAAGGAAGCCGAACGAATTTATTTGATCAACTGCGGTATTTGCCATGGCGATAAATTAGATGGTAACGGACCTTTGTGGAACGGCGGCAATGGGCCTTATCCTTCGGCCCCTCGTAACCTGATGGATGACTACACAAAAAATTTAAGCGATGGCCACATATTTCATGTAATCACTTATGGCAAAGGGGCTATGGGAAGTTATGCTTCGCAAGTGCATCCTGAGCAACGCTGGTGGATCATTAAATACATCAGGTCAAAACAGGGCGGCGGCGCTACAGCGGCAAAAACAGATTCTACGGCAGCAACAGCAGCACCGGCCACAGACTCAACCAAAACAAAATAATTAGCGGATAGATAAAAAGCGAGTAATGACAATTAGAGAACAATACGTAATACCTAAAAAATACAACACCTTATCACTGGCTTTGATGGCTGTTGGTGTGTTGTCAATCATCCTTTTGTTTATTACCCATGGCTCAAAAAGCGGTGTGGAAAACGAAGCTGTCAGGGCCAGGTTCTGGGCTTCACTTATTCAAAACAGCGTTTACTTCTTACTTGTGGTAAATGCAGCCATGTTCTTTCTTTGCGCCGCCACATTAATGTGGGCGGGTTGGCAGGTTTCTTTTAAAAGAGTGGTAGAAGCTATTTCGGCCTGCGTGCCCATAGTAGGCATCATTACTTTTGTTATTTTAATGGCTGTTGTTTTCGGTGGCGATCATGCTATTTATCACTGGACAGATGCTGAACATGTGCAGCACGATGCAGTGCTTTTGGGCAAATCAGGTTTTTTGAATAAAGGCTTTTTCACCGTTTGGAGCATCATTACTATCGGCGGCTGGTCATGGTTGGGATGGAAGATGCGCAAACTCTCGCATAGCATTGATGACCGTAAACTTACTTTGGAAGAAGCCAGGAGATACATGTGGAGCAATACAGTTTGGGCAGGTGTTTATATTGTACTGTTTGGATTAACTGTTATGTCCTGTACGCCGTGGTTTTGGCTGATGAGCATTGATGCGCACTGGTATTCTACCATGTATAGCTGGTACACTTTCGCCAGCACATTTGTGGCAGGCATGGCATTGATCACCATTTTTGTTGTGTTTTTAAAAAACAACAACTACCTGGAACTTACCAACCGTGAACATTTGCACGAGTTAGGAATTATGCTGTTTGCCTTCTCTATTTTCTGGACTTATTTATGGTTCGACCAATTCATGCTGATCTGGTACGCCAATATTCCGGAAGAAACTGTTTATTTTAAGGTTCGTATGCAGGGGCCATACAGAGGTATATTTTTCTTAAACCTGATCATTAACTTTTTAGCACCCTTCTTGTTGTTGATGACCAAAACGGCAAAAAGAAATTATGGTACCGTAACCATGTTATGTGTGGTAATTTTGTTTGGCCACTGGCTGGATTTTTACCAAATGGTAATGCCTGGTCCGGTAACCGATCCTAAAACTCATTTGACACACGTACCGTTTATGCTTGCCGATTTTGGAATTGCATTAGGTTTTGTGGGACTGATTATGTTTACAACCGTACGGGCATTAGCTAAGCGGCCATTGCTGGCAAAAAATCACCCGTTACTGAAAGAAAGTATTGTTCACCATACGTAAAAGAACAGGACAACTAATAGTAGCAAAAAGAAATGACCTTAGTATAATAAAGTAAGAATGAAATGAGCGAATGGTTCATTTCGATTCGAACATTTTCAAATTGTTTTAGAATATGTCAAGTATCTGGATAATTGTAGCGTTCATTTTGGGATTTGTTATTGTATTTCAAATAGCCAAGGCAAGTGAATACGTGGCCATATTGAGAGGCGAAGACAAAACCCGTAAAGAAACAAACCGAATCAACGCATTTTTACTTTTAGCCTTTCTGGTGGTTGGTTTGTTTGGCGTTTGGTATTGTAATGAAACATTAAAGGATAAAATATTGCCTGAATCGGCCTCTGACCATGGTGAAAGAATTGATACCATGATCTGGATCACTTTAGGAATTACTTTCTTCGTGTTTTTGATCACACAAATTCTTTTGTTCTGGTTTGCTTATAAATACCAGGAAAAGGATGACAGGAAAGCGTATTACTATCCTCATAACAATAAGCTCGAAGTTATTTGGACCGTTATCCCCGCAATTACCTTAACTGTTTTGGTGGGATTTGGTTTGTATTATTGGTTCCAAATTACCGGCGAAGCACCTAAAGATGCGCAAATAGTAGAAGTGACCGGCAGCCAGTTCAAATGGGAGTTTCGTTATCCCGGTAAAGATGGAAAATTGGGAAGGAAATATTTTAAAGAAATTGACGAAGTAAAAGCAAATCCTTTAGGACAAATTTGGAGCGACCCCGATAATCATGACGACATAGTTGGCAGCCAGGAAATGCACCTTATTGTAAACAAGCCCGTTAAATTGATTATTAACGCCAAAGACGTTATTCATGATGTAGGTCTTGTTCATTTTCGTATGAAAATGGATGCAGTACCAGGTATGCCTACAACCATGTGGTTTACGCCAAAATACACAACACGTCAAATGAGAGAAAAATATGGCGAAGATTTCAATTATGAAATTTCCTGCGACCAGATGTGTGGTAAAGGCCACTATAGCATGAGGGGGACCGTTGTGGTGGAATCGGAAGCAGAGCACAAAGTTTGGCTGGCCAAACAAACGCCTCAGTATGTTACCGCCATGGGCACTACTTCAACAGCGGCTGCTACGCCTGCTAAAACCGATTCAACAGCTAATGGCGCAAGCCCTGTAAAAACAAGTAATTAATCCAAAAGGTTAAACAATATTTGATATGAGTAACGACCAAACAATACATGTACATGAAGGAGCAGTGGGAACGCATGAGGTACATCACCATGACGGCAATGGACATCACCACCACAAGCAAAGCTTCATAACAAAATATATTTTTAGCCAGGATCATAAAACCATTGCCAAGCAGTTTTTAATAACAGGTATTGCCTGGGCTATTGTCGGTGCTTTGTTTTCGGTTCTCTTCCGTTTGCAACTGGGTTACCCTGACCAAACCTTTCCTTTCCTGGAAACTTTACTGGGTAAATGGGGCAAGGGCGGAAAAATAGATCCTGAATTTTACTACACGGCTGTTACTATGCACGGTACTATCATGATCTTCTTTGTACTTACAGCCGGTTTAAGTGGAACTTTTGCCAATCTTTTAATTCCGCTGCAGGTGGGTGCCCGTGATATGGCATCTCCGTTTTTGAACATGCTGTCTTATTGGTTTTTCTTTATTGCCGGTATTGTAATGATGTCTTCCCTGTTTTTACAAACGGGAGCAGCAAGTGGTGGCTGGACCTCCTATCCTCCATTGAGTGCTTTACATGACGCTTCACCAGGTTCTGAAAAAGGTGTTGATTTCTGGCTTGTCAGCATGGCCTTGTTCATTGTGTCGCAGTTAATGGGTGGCTTGAACTATGTTTCCACCATTTTAAATATGCGTACCAAAGGTATGAGCATGACAAGGATGCCATTGACAGTATGGGCTTTGTTCTTCACGGCTGTGTTAGGTATTCTTTCTTTTCCTGTGCTATTGTCCTCAGCTATTTTATTGTTGTTCGATAGAAACCTGGGTACAAGCTTTTACCTGAGCGATATTTATGTAGCAGGAAAAATTTTGCCAAATGAAGGCGGCAGTCCTATCCTTTACCAGCACTTGTTCTGGTTCCTGGGCCACCCCGAAGTATATATTGTAATTCTTCCAACCATGGGTATTGTGTCGGAAGTACTCAGTATCAATTCAAGAAAGCCGATATTTGGTTACATGGCCATGGTGGGCTCATTGTTTGCCATCTGTATTTTGGCATTATTGGTATGGGCGCATCACATGTTTGTAACAGGCATGAATCCATTCCTTGGGTCTGTCTTTGTGTTGCTTACATTGCTTATTGCTATTCCATCGGCCATTAAAGTATTTAACTGGCTAACTACTATTTGGCGGGGCAATATCAGGTTTACACCGGCAACGCTTTTTTCAATTGGTTTTGTAAGCATCTTTATTTCAGGAGGATTAACCGGTATTTGGCTGGGTAATTCAACGATTGACATACATGTACACGATACCTATTTTATTATTGCCCACTTCCACCTCGTAATGGGTGTTGCAGCTTTCTTCGGAATGTTTGCAGGTATTTATCACTGGTTTCCGAAAATGTTTGGCCGCTACATGAACAATACTTTAGGCTACATACATTTTTGGGTAACACTGGTTGGAGCTTATCTAATCTTTTGGCCAATGCACTATATGGGATTGGCTGGCGTGCCACGCCGTTACCTCGATTTCAGTTTGTGGCAGTCTTTCAACCAGTTTAGTAGTCTGAACAAGATGATCTCAATTGTTACTATCATTGTTTTTGCTGTAAGCCTCATGTTTGTGTTCAATTTCTTCTATTCTATTTTCAAAGGAAGAAAAGTAAGAACACCTAATCCATGGGATGCAACAACTTTGGAATGGACAACACCGATCAATCCTGGACACGGCAACTGGGAAGGTGATATTCCTGAAGTGTATCGCTGGCCTTATGATTACGGAAAAGATGGAAGAGATTTTATTCCACAAACGGAGCCGGTGAAACCCGGTGAAACAGGACATTAAAGTTGGAAATTGGAGGTAGAGATTTGTGAGTGTGACATAAAAAAATGAAAATAGTTTTTTGAAATAAAGGTGTTTGCAGGCACGGTAAACAATTGCACGGAAATGGGTCATTCAGACGCAATAGCAAAACACAGGGTGAAAAACACGAAGCTGAAAGATTATCTGCAGCTTACCAAACCATCGCTTAATATCATGGTGGTGTTTTCCAGTGTTATCAGCTATTTGGTGGCTCCCAAAGTGGTAGCTTACGATTGGCTGATGATTGTGCTTTTGTTTATTGGTGGCTTTTTGGTAACAGGCAGCGCCAATGCCATTAACCAGACTGTTGAAAAAGATACCGATGCCATAATGAAGCGTACCGCTAAAAGGCCTGTGGCCTCCGGAAGAATGAGCGTTTCCGAAGGATGGGCTTTTGCTGTGATAACGGGCATTATAGGCATTTTTATTCTTGGTTATTTTTTTAACTGGCTTTGTGCCGGCCTTGCTGCATTTAGCTTGTTTTTATATGCGTTTATTTACACGCCTTTAAAAAAGATAAATGCAATAGCGGTGTTGGTAGGTGCTTTTCCGGGTGCTTTGCCTTGTTTAATTGGCTGGGCAGCAGGCAATGATGCCATTTTTGAAAATGGTCATGGTTGGAAAGATTATGGAGGCTGGGTTTTATTTGCCATCCAGTTTCTATGGCAATTCCCCCATTTTTGGGCTATAGCCTGGATAGCGCATAAGGATTATTCCGGCGCCGGCTTTAAGTTATTGCCAACAGAAAAAGGACCTACTAAATTCACGGCTTTGCAAACCATTATTTATGCACTGTTGCTGGTACCGGTTTGCTCATTGCCTTATCTTATTGAATTGTCCGGAATGACAAGTTTGATTGTGGTAACGCTGGCAAACGCTTTTTTGATTACACAATGCGTAAGGTTGTATGTTCAAATGGATGTAAAAGCAGCAAGAAGGGTAATGTTTAGCAGCTATATTTATTTACCTATTGTACTGCTGGCATTATTGGCTGACAAAATCCCCTCTGCGGCAGGAGGAGCGATGAGTAGTCTTTTACGCATAGTACATACAATCATCGCCTAAGATTTTAGAATAAAATGTTGACAGATATAAATTTGAAACAATCTCAAAACACGCCACTAGGTAATGGAGGCAAAACGCACCCGCACAAATTTGCGTTGTGGGTGGCCATAGCCAGCATTATTATGATGTTTGCAGGACTTACCAGTGCCTACATTGTAAAAAGCGGGCAGGCCAATTGGCAGGAGGTAAAGACACCAACCACGTTTTGGTATTCTACCGCAGTGCTCATCATCAGCAGCATTACCATACAGGCATCATTGAGGGCCATCAAGCAAAAAGCAATGGGTCAATACCGTTCTTTGCTTTTGATCACACTGATGCTTGGGATTGCTTTCGTTATCCTGCAATGGATCGGTTTTAGTTGGTTGTGGAGCCATGGAGTGCATTTTGAAGGGGCAGGAGAAGGCCAGTTCCTGTATATTATTTTCGGGTTGCATGCCTTGCACGTATTAGGCGGCATTATTGCTTTGATAGTAATTCTTGCCAAACAATATTTTGGCAAAGTAAGAAGCTATAACACAACTGCTGCCGAAGTAATGAGCACTTACTGGCATTTTGTAGATGTGTTATGGATTTATTTATTGGTTTTTTTTATTTGGATAGGATAAGGAGTTTGTGGTTTGCAGTTTATAGTTTGAAGTTGATTTTCAAATTTAATGTTTGTTAGCTATAACATCATGATAAACGCAGCTACAACGATAATATAAAAGAAGTAAGGTCTGTAGTTTAAGCAGAACTACAAACCAAAAACTAAAAATTATAACTTAATTATGGCAACAACTGCTACGGCAAAAACAACATGGTGGAACGGAGGTAAAAGCCCGTTCAATGTGGAATATGGGAAATTAATGATGTGGTATTTTTTGATAAGTGATGCTTTCACTTTTGGCGCATTTCTTATTTCTTATGGTACCATTCGGTTTTCCCAGAATTATTGGGCCAATCCTAACGTCGTTTTTAATACGTTTCCAGGAACAGGGCATGCCAACCTGCCACTTGCGTTTGTAAGCTTAATGACCTTTATATTAATCATGAGCTCTGTAACCATGGTTTTAGCTGTGCACGAAGGGCATCATGGCAATAAAAAAGGTGTCATAAAATGGCTGGCCTGGACCATTGTCGGTGGTATTGCCTTCCTTTCCTGTCAGGCCTGGGAGTGGACGCACCTGATTACCGGAGAGCATGCAGTGCTCATTGGAAATAAATTAGACGTCATTGGACAAACCACAAAAATCAATCCCTGGGGACAAGAGGTAAACATATCAGCTGCAGCCAGTGCTTTGCAAAATACACCGCATGACATTCTAGTAAAATTGGCAGGCATACACCATGCTGATATGAACCATGCACAGTTGGCCGCCATGACCGATGCACAATTGCGTGGCATGATCGACGTAGCAGAACTCCATGTAAGAGAAACAGGCCCTGTAGCATTCGGCGGCTTCTTTTATGGCATTACGGGTTTCCATGGCTTCCACGTTTTTTCAGGTGTTATCATCAACATCATAATGCTGGTCATGACAACTAAAAATGTTTTTGAAAACAGGGGCCATTACCTTATGATAGAAAAAGCAGGTTTGTACTGGCACTTTGTGGACTTGGTTTGGGTATTTGTATTCCTTTGCTTTTATCTTGTTTAATTCAATCTTTAACTTATTACGATAAATGGAACATAACACACAATCAACAGAAATAACTTATCATCACGAGCCGCAGGAAAGTACCCGCCGCATCTGGAGAACCTTTTGGATATTACTGATCATCACAATGATTGAATTGGGCCTTGGCTTGCTCATGTATGCCGTGCCAGGCATGGCACCATGGGTACACCTTTTCGTTAAGGGTGTAATCTGCATTCTTACTTTGGCCAAAGCATTTTATATTGTTAGTGTGTTTATGCACCTGGGCGATGAAATCAGGAACATGATCATGACCGTAGTAGTGCCACTGATGTTGTTCGTTTGGTTTATCGGCGCTTTTTTGTGGGATGGTAATTCTTATCGAACCATGCGCAATCGCTACGACAAATATAAAATGGAACATACCATGGAAAGGCCGGTGCAAAAAGGCGACACTACGCAACATGGTTTTGGCGGCTAACCGCGGCACAGTATTTTTAATAACGGCCCGCATCCGTAGTTGCGGTTAATGTCCTGTTATAATCAAATAGTTTAACCACCGCCAGCATAATTTTGCGGCGGTGGTTTCTTTTATCACAGATTTCGCGGATTTACTTAAAGATTTCACAGATGCTTTAAAAAAACATATGCTCCTTATCCGCGAAATTATTTTCACAATCTGTGAAAGCAGTGATTATGAATAAAAAAGCTCTCTACGGAATTATCCTGGCAGTCGTGCTTCCCCTTGCTGGCTATTTTGCTTTGAAAACTGCTGCAAAAGGCGCAGCTGTAATGCCACGACACTTCTTGCCCGACTCCATTATTACCGCAACCAGGAAAGGAAAGCAATACACCGATACAGTATGGCACCGCTTACCCGAAATTCATTTCACCAACCAGTTAGGCGATACCGTTTCGTGGAAAGACATGGAAGGAAAGATTGTGGTGGCCGATTTCTTTTTTACACACTGTCCTACCATTTGCCCGGTAATGACGGTAAATATGAAGAAGCTACAGAACGGCATTAAAAACAGTGATAAAATAGACAATCCCGGCGGAGATTTCGTACAGTTTCTTTCCTTCAGCATTGATCCTGAAAGGGACACTACAGCCCAATTAAAAAAATGGGCTGATCGCTTTCAAATAGATCCACAAAGCTGGTGGTTGCTTACCGGCGACAGAAAGAAAATCTACGACTTTTCTATCAACGATTTAAAATTGCTGGCACAGGATGGTGGCCCTGTTGATTCTAACTTTTTACACACCGACTATTTTGTACTGATTGATAAAAACCGTAATGTTCGTGGTTATTATCATGGCCTGGATTCAACGGCTTTGGAACAACTCTCTCATGATATTGTATTGCTGTACCTGGAAAAAGATCCAAAAGAAAAATCTTTTCTCTCAGGTAAGCTTGAGTTAATTGCCATTGTTTTTATTATTGCAGCCATCGGCATTGTAATAGGGGCAAGGGTTTTAAAAAGAGAGAATAAAAACACATGAACATCAGCTTAAAAAAGAATGACCGCAAAGCAGCAATTTGGATCTATAGTTTTTCTGTGATCGTATTTGTTGCAGTTACGGTTTTGGAAAGAGTAACGGTAAATGTTGACCTGGGTTTTGATCCTCACCTACTTGCTTTAATAAACGCTATTATCAATACAACAGTTTCAATTTTACTGATAGGAGGACTGATAGCAGCAAAAAGCAGGAGGTTAACAATGCATAAAAACATCATGCTTACAGCTATTGGCCTTTCTGTAATTTTCCTGATTACTTATATTCTTCATCACTTGTTTGCGGGATCAACCCTTTATGGCGATGTTGACAAAAACGGTATAGTGGATGCTGCTGAAAAAGCAGCCGCTGGCAGCATACGTTATGTGTATTTCTTTTTATTAGGCACCCACATTTTGCTGGCAGGTATTTCTCTTCCTTTTATTTTATTTACGGCCTATCGTGGTTTGATCAATGAAAACATAAGGCACCGCAAAATTGCAAAGATTACATGGCCTCTGTGGTTTTACGTGGCTGTAACAGGACCTGTTGTTTACTGGATGATCAGTAAATTTTATTAAAAAGTTACTTTTTCGGAGGGAACTATTATTCGTAAAGGCCAAAAAAGCATTTATAAAAAAGCCCGGCATTGAGATGGCCGGGCTAGTCATTTTTACACAACTAATTTATTTGTACGAGTACACAACGCCGTCTTTAATGGCTTGCTTTACACCAAAGCCATCGTTCTTATCGCCGGTAAGTAAAATAAATGGTGCGTTCATTTCGGCAGCGTCCTGCTTAATGCGCTTGGTGGCTTTTTTGTCGGCAGAACCCGCAGTGTTATAGCTTAACAACCCTGATGTTTTACCCCTTACTTCTCCGCCTTTCTTTAATCCTAACACCTGGGCCTTGTCGGTAATGATCTGTACTTTTTCCCAATCATCTTTTCCATTGATAACGATCTTGTCGGAGATGACTTCTTTACGGCCGCTGCTGTAAGTAATTTCAGCTACGGCTAATTTGCCAATGGTCTGTTCGGCGTCTTCACCAGGGTATTTGAAATTAATGGTGAAGTCGTTAACACGTAAAACTTTCACATCGAGGGTTTCGCCGGAATGTTTTTTCATTTTGTCCTGGGCGTTAATTTGTGTCAATACAAGCAGCAATAAGATAACAGCTAATAATGGTTTCTTCATTTAAAAAAATTTAGGGCGAATATATAAATCCTTGTCACATTTTTATAGTCCTTATATATTTTTTTGAAATAAAGTTTTTAGATAAAACACGTATATCTATGTCCGGTCTTGGTTCAATACCTTCCAAAGCAGGTCTTTCAACTCCCGGATGTTTTTATGTGTAACTGATGAAATAAAGATATGTGGAATGCTCTGTGGCAGCTCCTCTTCTATTGCAGTTTTTAATTCATCATCCAGCATATCGCTTTTACTAATGGCGATGATGAATTGCTTGTGCAATAATTCTGGATTGTATTCTTCCAGTTCGTTCATCAAAATTTCAAATTCCTCTTTATGGTCTTTACTGTCAGCTGGAATTAAAAATAGCAATACCGGATTGCGTTCAATATGCCTCAGGAAACGATGGCCCAATCCTTTGCCTTCTGCAGCGCCTTCAATAATACCCGGCAGATCGGCTATGCAAAAACTTTTTCCATCACGATATTCTACCATGCCCAATTGTGGCGTAAGCGTAGTAAATGCGTAGTCGGCAATTTTAGGTTTGGCAGCCGTCATTACCGAAAGCAAAGTAGATTTACCGGCGTTGGGAAAACCTACCAAACCTACGTCGGCCAATACTTTCAGCTCTAATATTTTCCAGCCTTCTTCGCCGGGCAAACCGGGTTGTGCATGTTCAGGCGCCTGGTTGGTTGGGGTTTTAAAGTTTGTATTTCCGAGGCCGCCTTTGCCACCCGGCAGCCAGATTTTCTCTTCGCCATCATGCAAAATCTCTACTTCTTTTTCATCGGTTTCTTCATCTCGTGCAATGGTACCCAGTGGCACCTCCAGGATAATATCTTTTCCATTGCGGCCTGTGCGATTGTTGTCACCACCTTTTTCGCCGTCTTCCGCCAATACATTTTTATGATAGCGCAGGTGAAGTAAGGTCCATAAATTACGGTTGCCTTTTAAAATGATGTGGCCGCCCCGGCCGCCATCGCCACCATCGGGGCCGCCCATTGCCGTTAATTTATCTCTGCGAAAATGCTTAATGCCTGCACCGCCATGCCCGCTTCTACAAAAGACCCTTATCTGATCTACGAAATTGCTCTTCTCCAAAAGGTATTGTTTTTGATAGTGTACAAAGATATTACACCAATAGCCATTCTTATGAACTCATATATTTTTGCCGCATTTATACTATTGCTGTCGTCAGCAAAAACCTGTGAAGGTCAAAAGCAGCATACAACGCCTGCCTGCATTCAGCAAAAAATAGAAGATATAAAAAAAGAACCCAAATGGAACCCGCCCGCCGAGGTGCACGAATATTTATACAAAGGCAAAAGCGTTTTTTACTTCAGCAGCAATTGCTGCGATCAATACAACGTGGTGTACGATTCGGTCTGTAATTATATATGTGCACCCAGTGGTGGCTATTCAGGTGAAGGCGATCGCAAGTGTGCCGATTTTAAAGCCACTGCACAACATATAAGATTGGTTTGGAAAGATGAAAGGTAAAGCCCCTGTCCCCCTGAAGGGGAGCTACTGTGTGTACACATCTTTCAAGAAGTTTTGGTGAACGAGCCAACCTTCATAAATATGGTAGAACTTAATGAGTCCCTTTTGTAGTACAATAGGGCCAGGTTTTCTTTGTGATTTATAGCCTTTCCACCCTCCGAGTCGCGCTATGATCCATGTGGCCCATTTTAAAGTATTTGGTGAGTGAGGGTTCTTCAGTTTTTCGGTTCCCCCTTCCAGTTGTTTATTCATCACAATTAAGCATTGTTGCTGGTCTGTATCAAATACTTCATCAATGGGTTGTTCATGATCATCTTCATAGGCAAGCATCATTTGCAAAATACGCAAGGTGGCCATCATTGCCAGCAGGGTTAATTTTCTGATAGCCCAGCCTCTTTCCAGTTGTGATTGTTCTATTCGAAAGCCTTCTGTTTTCAGCAACCGATGAATTTGTTCAATATGCCAACGCTGTTTATACCACTGAATAATTTGCATGGCTTCAGATGGATTGGTTACAGCATGAGTAGTGAGCAGCCGCCAGTAAAGGCCCTTTGCTTTATCTGGCTCACACACCTCTACCACATATACTTCTTTAGCTTCAGGCAACTCTTTGCTTGCATCCTTACCTCTAAGAACCCTTACCTTGCTCCATTTAACACTGAGATGTGCAGTGCGTTTTTCTAAACCTTTACGGACATCTCCATTCAACATCAGATCATAGCGGAACATTTCAGGTAGTCCACTGAGATGTTCCTTTAAGGTTGATCCACCAGCTATTCTTCTGTTAGAAGAAGAGCGCAAAAGCAAATGCACTTTTGCATCTGCCCGGGTTATCAAATCATACATATCACTTTCCCTGTCTGCAATAATAGTCAAGCATTGAGCCTCCTTTAGCAACTCTTTACTTCTTTGAACCGTGGCTATCCATTTATACGACTCTTTTTGTTCAACAGGAAGTAGCTGATAGTTGCGCATGTGCTTGTCTGGCATTTGTTCTTTTCTTTCCCAGGTTTTTATATAGGAATAGCCCAGAGGAGTTGCCTTGTCAGCATCCACTACTAAAGAACTATGCAACATAAAGCCAAGCACATCGCTACTTGAGGTTTTACCCAAACCACTCTGGGGCTTAATTCTTCCACGATGCCCACTGAGATTAAATTCAGTGGTGTCCTGATTTAAAAGCAAATGGCGGTCGTTGCATAACTGAGCACATCGCTTTACAATGCTTTGCTCAATTAGCTCTTCACTGAAGCTTTCATTATTAAACAGCCGGTAAAAGCTTTTCTGCTCAGCATTATTCTGAGTGATTTGACGCAGACTGCTGGTGCGGCCCATCGTTAACTTATGAAGTGCCTGGGCAGCCCTTTTTTCTATGCGTTTATCTCCAAACGACCCACCGAAGTCTGGAAACGAATTGATTAGTTCTACCATACTTCAAAGGTCTCTCATTTTACCCACCTTGACTTGTGTACACACAGTAGCTGAAGGGGAGACTTAGGTTGCAGAGGTCTTTTTGTTTGAATCTTTCTTTCAATAGAACTGTCTTAAGCCTTTGTAGATTTGAAGCACAAGGGTCCACACCCTTCCTAGATTTACCAATAATGAAACAAAGATGCATTCAGAAAAAGTTATCCAACAAATTGAAGCACATTTCCAATCTAAATAAAAACTGCAACAAGAAAAAGTTAGATAGACCTAAGTCGCCCTTTTTGAGGGACAGCGGCATAAAAAACGCCGGCTTACGGGCCAGCGTTTTCGTCAGAGGGTTCAGGTGGTTTACTGAACCAAAACTTTTTTGGTGAACACGGATTGACTCTCTTTATCAAATACTTTTACCAGGTAAGTGCCTCTTGCGCTGTTTCTGCTAATAGAAAGCGAATGCGTTTGATCTTCGTTGTTAATAGTAATTCTTTTTTGCAGCACACTACGGCCCAATACATCGGTTAATTCAATTACGTAATCGCCATTAGGCACTTTATTGAATTGCAATGTGATGTTGTCGTTGGTAACAGGATTGGGATATACTGAAATACGCTTCGCAAATTTATCCGCCGCAGGCGTTCTTGTCAATTGCACATTTTGAAGTTCAGGCTTAATAACTTGTGGCCTTGTAGAAAGGAAATTACTATTTGCTAAATCGGAACTGCGGTAAACACCATTGGCCAACTGCAAGGGAGCAGCTATCCAACTTTTGGGATTAACAATGTAATAAGCACTGTTATCAACAGCACTACTCACCAACAAAGAGCCATCGGCATCTACAACGGCCCCATTTACCGTAAAGTTGGGTGGAAGATTTTTAATGACGCCTAAAAAAGTGGTCACCTTGGTTTCTACATTTACTTTAAACACGTGATTGCGGGCTGAAAGAATGAAGAGATTTCCCTTGTCATCGGCAATCATATCACCGCCGAAAGAACTACAACGGTTGTGAATAGAGGTGTTGTTATTAGAAGCGTCATCTACCAAAGCGCCCAATTGGACAATGTTGGGTTTTTTACCTGTAGAAAAACGGATGAAGGTGTTACCATCATTGCTGATGGCATAACCATTACCATCAGGTGCAATCACCATGCGGGTGATGATTTTGGCTTCATCGTTGTGCATATTGCCCATTTGGGTAAACGCACCGGTTACGTAATACATTTTCATGTTGCTTAGATCAAGGTAGCGCAATTGGTCTATGAACATAGGTGTGAAATAAAGGCGATTGTGTTTTTTGTCATAAGCAGCGGCTGCGACTCCGGTAGAAAAAGGTGCCCTCAAAGAATTACCGTATTTAGCATCGGGCTGAATGGTTAATTGTTTTTTAGATACAGCATCATAAACCACAAAGTTTTGATCGGTGCCATTTAATAGCACATCGCTGTACTGGCCTGTTTCAAGATCAAGCTTGCGTAATACGTTCCACCCGGCGCCTTGTTTGGAAACATCGGTAATGGCATAGGCAAAATGATCGTGTTGTGCAAAAAGAGATGAGGTAGCAATGAGAACGAAGGCAGCAGATAAAAGCTGTGGTAAATTTCTTCTCATAATCTTTGGTTTAACGGTTAATTGCACTATTAAATTACGACATATTTTAACTCGAAAATTATTTTTGTAGTAGTGGCTTCACCTTTTTTTAAAAGGCTGGTAATGGCCTGGATAAATCGGTTGTTGAGCTGCTGCTTCGCTTAAGGGTTCGCAGGCTTTCAGCGTGGTTTGACACTGTTGAGGTAATTGCTGGTAAAGTTGGGTGCCTTCGGTTTTCCAGGCCATCATTTCATCACTTACCTGTTTAATGATTTTTGCGGGATTGCCAACCACAAGAGAACGGGGTGGTATTTTTTCTCCTTGTTTAATAAATGATAATGCGCCTATAATACATTCATCGCCCAATTCCACTTCATCCATAATAACGGCGTTCATGCCTATCAAACAATTTTTGCCAATGGTGGCGCCATGAACAATAGCGCCATGGCCGATATGTGCACCTTCTTTTAATAAAACGGTTACGCCGGGAAACATGTGTACCGTACAATTTTCCTGCACATTGCACCCATCCGAGATAATGATCTTTCCCCAATCGCCACGTAAGGCACAAGCGGGACCGATGTACACATTTTTGCCAATAATTACATGGCCTGTAACTGCAGCCTGCGGATGCACAAACGAAGACTGGTGAACAACAGGTTTAATGCCGTTGAATTCGTAAAACATCAGATCAAATTTTTGCCGGTTCTGAAACAAGTGCCTTTGAACAAAACAACCTGCTCGTCTTTTTGATTAGTAATGGTAATGAGATAAACGCCTGTGCTGCGGCCATTATGCACTTCTTTTGCTTCAGCGGTTAATATATCTCCAACATGTACTGCTTTGGTAAAGGTGATGGTGACATCAAGCGCCACCGATAAATTATTGCGGTTATTGCAGGCAAAAGCAAAGGCGCTGTCGGCCAGCGAAAAAGGCAGTCCGCCGTGTACAATGCCAAAGCCATTTACCATTTCTTCTCTCACTACCATTTGCACTTTGCTATATCCTTCCTTCACCTCCAAAACCTTCAATTGCATCCATTGGCTAAAAAGATCATGATCCATCATCCGACTGACTACTTTGTCTGCCAATTCAATTTTTGATGCTTGATTATCCATTTATTCTCCTTTAAAATTCGGTTTGCGTTTTTCTAAAAATGCCTGAACGCCTTCTTTGAAATCGGCTGTAGCAGAAGCTCTTTGTTGTAATACTTCTTCTGCATGCAGTTGTTCTTCCAAACTGCTGATAAAACTCTGGTTAAGTGCTTTTTTAATAAGTGCTAATGCTTTTGTTGGCAATTGCGCTAAAGTGTAAGCTATAGCAGTTGATTCTTCTTTAAAAGAACCATCCGGTAAAACCTTATAAATCATACCTAATTTTTCTGCTTCATCCGCAGATACTTTGTCGCCTAACATAGATAAGGCTAACGCTTTTTGCAAGCCAACTAATCTTGGCAGAAAAAAAGTACCACCAGTATCTGGTATCAAACCAATTTTTGAAAAAGCCTGGATAAAACCTGCTGATTGCGAAGCCACAGTTATATCACAGCCGATGGCCAAATTGGCACCGGCACCTGCGGCCACGCCATTAACGGCAGCTACCACGGGTTTATCCAAATAACGAATACGGCTGATAATAGGATTGTAATGTTCGGACAAAATATTGACCACTTTAGGCCCGTTAGGATCAACCACTTCATCTAAATCCTGGCCGGCAGAAAAAGCTTTTCCTGTGCCGGTGATGTACACACAACGAACCTCTTTGCTGTGTTTACAATCATCTAATTTTTGTTGTAGTAACAAAGCCATTTCGCGGTTGAAAGCATTGTATTTTTCCGGACGATTGAGGGTGATAAATGCAACGGCATCTTTTATTTCGAAAAGTATTGAAGACATGGTTTTTGATTTCCTGCCAAATCTAAATTCTATAATTGAATTAGTGGCATTTGAAATAATCAAATGCTTCTTTGCAGTCGAGGCAACGGTACAGAGCTTTGCAGGCTGTAGAACCAAACTGGCTGATCAATTCGGTATGATAAGAATTGCACCGGGGACACTGAACGGCTTCCTGCCGGAACATTTCTTCTTTGCAAAATTGTTGTTTGGAATTGGGTGGCGCAATGCCGTAAGCCTTTAATTTTTGTTTGCCTTCTTCGCTCATCCAATCGGTGGTCCAGGCGGGAGAAAGCTGATGCTGAATAGAAACATTGCGATAACCCTTTTCAATTAGTTTCAATCGGATGTCCATTGCAATAACATCCATAGCAGGACAACCGGAATAAGTAGGTGTAATGATGATGTCAATGTTATCTCCTTCGGTTTTTACTGAGCGAACGATGCCAAGGTCAGTTACTGATAGCACTGGGACTTCGGGGTCTTTCACCTCTTCTAACAACTGCCATATATTTTTTTCACTGATCATTACCAGGTAGCGTTTGGATAAGCTCTTTGTAAATACTGCATTTCGGCAAGCAGAAAACCCATGTGTTCGGTGTGTTTTCCTTGCTTTCCTCCACTTTGCATCCAGGTTTGTTTTGGAGTTTCAAGCGCCGCTTCAGCAAATACAGCTTCTATTTTTTTTATCCAGTCGTTTTTTAAAGAAGCAACATCAATTAACTCGTAACCTGCCGGAACAAACATTTCGCCTGTAAATGGCCACATATCTGTCAGCGCATCTTTTATCCTTCGATGGCTTTCTTCTGTGCCATCGCCAAGCCTGATCACCCATTCGCTGCTCCAGCGTAAATGATACGTAACTTCTTTGATTGATTTTTCTGCAATGGCAGCTAATTGCATATCGCTGGTGTTTTGCAGATGTTGGTATAAATGAAATTGAAAAGCACTAAAAAAGAATTGCCGCAGAATAGAATGCGCCCAGTCAGCTTTGGGTAGTTCTGTAATCAAAAGATTAAGGTATTGCTGTTCATCACGTAAAAATGCCAAGTCGTCTTCCTGCAATTCCCGACTGTATTTTTTCCAAAGACGCGGAATAAATTGATCAACAACATTCTTTTCTTCATTATTGAAGTTGTTATAAAGCGAGGCAGCATATTGATAAAAGTTCCTTGCCTGGCCTAACAGGTCTAAAGAAATATTGGTGATGGCAATGTCTTGCTCAAGAACAGGTCCATGTCCCGTCCACTCGGCATTGCGCTGAGCAAGCATCAATGCACTATCACCTAAATGAAGCGTGTAAGAAAAAAGTTGAGTTGTTGACAAGTTGATAAGTTGAAAGGTTAGTTGCGGTAATTAATCTGTGATTTTGTTAATCTGCAATCTCACATGTGTTTTACTTCATCCGGCAAATCGTAAAATGTAGGATGACGGTAAACTTTGTCGTTAGCTGGCTCGTAAAAGCTTTCAGCATCGTCGGGATTTGAGGCGTGAATGTGTTTGCTTTCCACTACCCAAATGCTTACGCCTTCCTGCCTGCGAGTATAAACGTCTCTTGCATTTTCAATAGCCATTTCTGCGTCGGCGGCATGCAGCGAGCCTACGTGTTTATGATCCAGACCTTGCTTGCTGCGGATGAAGATTTCCCATAGTGGCCATTCATTTGTTGAATTACCTGACGGCGATCCACTTTGTGGTATTTCTTTATCTCCATAATCGCCGTAAAGATATTTTTTGAAGAATGTCATGATATTATGTTTTTGAGATATTCCATATCCAGAAGGCATGGAATTTTTTTTCTGAATGCTCAATAGAATTGTTGCAGTACAAGTGAGTGACACAACAGAAGCCCAATAGTATTTCGATAAGCTTGCTACAATATAGCCTGGCACAAAGCTTAAGCAGCTTCCTGTTTCGTTCTCATTGCTCTTTTTTCTGCATGCACTTTCGCAGCTTCACGCACCCAGGCCCCTTCTTCCCATGCAGCTCTTCTCGCATCTAATCGTTGTTTATTACAAGGGCCATTGCCGCTTACCACGTTCCAAAACTCTTCCCAGTTAATCTTTCCAAAATCGTAATGGCCACGTTCCTTATTCCATTTCAAATCAGGGTCGGGAAGCGTTACGTTGATCAACTTTGCCTGCTCCGCAATCATATCTACAAAACGCTGGCGCAATTCGTCATTGCTAAAACGCTTGATTTTCCATTTCATGCTTTGTTCGCTATGCATCGAATCAGTATCGTGAGGGCCAAACATCATAATGCTGGGCCACCACCAACGATCAATAGCATCCTGCAACATGGCGTTTTGTTCGTTGTTGCCTTTGCTTAGTACCAATAAAATTTCGAAACCCTGGCGCTGGTGAAAACTTTCTTCTTTGCACACCCGTATCATGGCACGGCTGTAAGGCCCATAAGAGGCACGGCACAAAGGCACCTGGTTCATAATGGCGGCGCCATCAACCAGCCAGCCTATGGCGCCCATATCGGCCCAGGTTAATGTTGGATAATTAAAAATAGAAGAGTACTTGGCTTTGCCACTATGTAATTGTTCAATCATTTCATCGCGGCTGATGCCTAAAGTTTCAGCTGCGCTGTATAAATACAAACCATGACCGGCTTCGTCCTGCACTTTAGCAATTAAAATTTGCTTGCGTTTGAGCGAAGGCGCCCGGCTGATCCAGTTGCCTTCGGGCAGCATGCCTACAATTTCGCTGTGCGCATGCTGCGAGATTTGCCTAATAAGGGTTTGACGATATTTTTCCGGCATCCAGTCCTTTGGCTCAATGCGGGTTTCATTCTCTATTTTGCGATTGAATAAATCCTCTGGTTCTTGTACAAGCATAGCATTTCGTTAACTACAAATTTAGCAAAACTAAGCTGCGTTTTTTTGTTAATAAAAGAATCTGAATGGCGCCATACTTTTTACCTGGTTGATTTAGAAAACTGTTTAACGAAACCTATCTTTAAAAATAAATGACTCCCATGAAAGTTTTATTGGCCCTGCTGGCTTGTGTTGTGAGCTTTCAATTACAGGCGCAAAAAAATTTTAAGCTAAATGAAAGCTCGGTTGTAAAAGATATAGGTGGCAATGTATATCCTTATGCGGTTTGGCAAACATTATTAAGAAATGGTGATTTTACAATAAAGGCTGAAAACCCAAAAGATTCTGCTACCGCTTTTTTGCTTATTCCGTTAACTGAGAAAGAAAAAGAAGCAAGATTTGAAAGAATGCCTAAGCCAAGAGAGAGTCAAAACTTCACTACCGGTAAAAAGATCAACCTGTTCAATGCAAAAGATATAGATGGCAACGATATTGAGCTTAAAGATGTTCAGGGCAAAATCATTGTTCTCAATTTCTGGTTTGTGAATTGCGGACCCTGCCGCAGAGAAATTCCTGAGCTTAATAAGTTGGTAGAGAGCTTTAAAACAAATGAAAAAGTTTTGTTTGTAGCAGCGGCTTTAGATGCTAAAAATGACCTGGAGAAATTTTTAAAGCAGTTCCCTTTTCAATACACAATTGTTGGTGATGGCCGCTGGATCGCAGAAAAATACGGCATTCGTTTTTACCCAACACATGTCATAATTGATACAGAAGGAAAAGTGTATTTCCATACTTCAGGGCTTGCAACCAATACTGTTTATTGGATCAAAAAATCGATCAACGAATTATTAGCGAAAGAAAAGAAAGACGTAGCAACCAGTAATGGCTTGTAAGAATATTTCACGCAAAAGGCGCAACGAAGCAAGGTCAAAAAGTAATTTTTCTTGTAGCTTAACGCCTTTGCAAGAGCATCACTTGGCATCAAAATCTATGGTAACTTTTTCTGTTTTAGGATGCGACTGGCAGGTAAGAATAAAACCTTTCTCCACTTCATCAGGCTCCAGCCCCCAATTTACTTCCATTTCTACTTTACCTTCTGTAAGCTTTGCTTTGCAGGTAGTGCAAACACCGCCTTTACAAGCGTAAGGCAAATCAGCACCTTGTTTCAATGCGGCATCTAAAATGCTTTCGCTTTCATAAGCCAGGTCAAAGTCAAATAAAATTCCATCAAGCTTTACACTTACTCTAGCTTTCGGCCCCTGCTCTTCAACAGTTTCTAATTGCCGGTTGCCTGTTGTTGATTGTTTTTGCCCGGGCACTGTGAACAATTCAAAATGAATTTTATCTGCACTCACGCCTTTACCTGCCAGGTAACCTTTGATGCAAAAGATCATTTCTTCGGGGCCGCACAAAAAAAACTCGTCACAGGTTTTTATATCAATGAGCCTGGCAAAAAACAATTCCAGCTTGTCAACATCTATTCTTCCGTAATTAATATCCGCATCTGATTTTTCTCTACTCAAAACGTGATATACACGAAAGCGGTCAATGAATTTATCTTTCAGTGCTTCCAGCTCTTCTTTAAAGATGATAGAGTTTTTGGTACGGTTCCCATACACCAGTGTAAAGCTGCTTTGGGGTTCGGTTAGCAGCGTAGTTTTAATGATGGAAAGAATAGGTGTAATGCCACTGCCTGCTGCAAAGGCCACATAATTTTTTTGTTGCGAAGTATGCAGCTCGGTATAAAACTTTCCGGTTGGTGGCAATACTTCCAAAACATCGCCAGCTTTTAGTTCTTCGTTGGCAAAGCTGGAGAACAAACCACCTTGCACTTTTTTTACGGCCACTTGCAATTTATTGTCAAAAGGACTGCTGCAAATAGAATAGTTGCGGCGTAAGTCTTCGCCGTTAATTTTTTTCCTGATCGTTAGCGTTTGCCCTTGCTTAAATTGAAATACTTCTTTCAATTCGTCAGGAACATTGAACGTAATGGAAACGCAATCGTCGGTTTCTCTTTCTACTTTTTTTATTTGCAAGGCATGAAAATGGATCATATAGCAATGGGCAAAGATAATGATGACAGAACAGACACAAATTGGTTTGCATTGACACTTGCATTTGTCCGCAGGCTGGTTATTTTTGCGGCTTAAATCAACGGTATTTCATGAAAAAACTTTTTTTTGTATTGGCCTGCTTTATCATTCTTAATTCAACAAAGGCACAACAAGAGGCGCCCATTTTTAAAAGTTCTGTTGCCGTAAAATGGAATCCTGAGAGCCTTTACTTTGGAAAAGTGAGCTTGTCCGGAGAATATAATTTTAAAAATCGCAAGTCTGTAACATTTGGCATTGGCATTCCGGCCAGCCACAGCACTACCGTAAACATGGATGACAAAGACCGCAGCGTAGAAATGAAAACTTTTTCGGTAATGGGCGGCTACAGAATGTACCTCGGCAAAAAAACAATGTCAGGCATTTATTTTGAGCCCTACCTGAAATATGTAAAAAATGACGCCAACACCGTTATTGACGGCGACCTGGATGGAAGAACTGTAAATTTTGTTACTACCAGTAAGTATTCAGGAACGGGTGTAGGTGCACAGCTGGGCGTTCAGTTTATGATTGCTAAAAGAGTAGTATTTGATTTCTTTTTCCTTGGCCCCGAAGCAAATACAGTTAATCATAAAATAATCATGCACGATACTTCTCTTGAGCCCTGGACGCAAGCCGAAGCAGATGATGCGCAAAGAACCATTGACGATAACATTGGCGATTTACCTATTGTTGGCGATAAATTAAAAGTTGTGGTTGATCGCAATAATAAAACCGTTTCCTCCGACTACAGCGGATTTTTGCCCGGCATTAGGTTTGGACTTTCTGTGGGTATACGCCTGTAAGATTTTATAATGATCAGCCGGTGAAGCAGTAAAAAAGTTTTTTTAATTTCATCTTACCAGCAATTCTTATTATGCAAAGGAAGAAATAATTTGCACTGCCAAAAACAAAAATCATTTAGGTTTGCACGCCTTCTTTTGCAGACTGGCGTTTGCGGATACAAATTTTAAATCTGCAATCTTACACTTAAATTTTAAATCGAAATGTCTCTTATTGTTGTAGGCACAATGGCTTTTGATGCCATTGAAACGCCTTTTGGAAAAAGTGATAAAATCATTGGTGGTTCGGCAACTTATGTGGCTTATGCCGCCTCTAATTTTTTGCAGCCGGTTCAGCAGGTATCTATTGTGGGTAACGATTTTCCGGAAGCCGAAATGAATGAATTAAAGAGCCGTGGCGTACAGGTAGAAGGTGTGGAAATTGTAAAGGATAAAAAATCATTTTTCTGGGCAGGAAAATATCATATGGATATGAATACCCGTGATACGCTGGTGACAGACCTGAACGTACTGGCCGATTTTAACCCCGTGATTCCTGAAAGTTACCAGGGTACTGAGTTTCTGATGCTGGGCAACCTGATGCCAAAACTTCAGAAAAGTGTGATTGAGCAACTGCGTGAACGTCCTAAACTGATTGTGCTTGATACGATGAATTTTTGGATGGAAAGTTCTCTGGAAGATCTGAAAGAAGTGCTTACCATGATTGATGTATTATTGGTAAATGACAGCGAGGCAAGAGAACTGAGTCATGAATTTTCATTGGTAAAAGCTGCTAAAAAAATCATGACCATGGGCCCAAAATACCTGATCATTAAAAAAGGCGAACACGGCGCTTTGTTATTTCACGGCGACCAGGTATTTTATGCACCGGCGCTTCCCTTAGAAGATGTGTTTGATCCAACCGGTGCCGGCGACACATTTGCCGGTGGCTTTATTGGACATTTAGCCCGTACAAAAGATATTTCGTTCGAGAACATGAAAACGGCTATTATCATTGGTTCGGCTATGGCCAGCTTTTGCGTGGAGAAGTTTGGAACACAGCGTTTAAAAGAAATTACCAAAGAAGATATTGATAAAAGATTAACGCAATTCAGAGAACTGGTGAATTTTGATATTGAACTCGTCTGAACCGTGATTTGAGCAATTGATTAGATTAATCAAGAGATAAAATCATTCATTATAATAAAAGGGTCTTCAATTGTTGAAGACTCTTTTTATTTCCTGGTAATCTTTTTAAGCTTCCCAAATCCTGGTTCTGACAGATTAGAATTTCCTTGCCAACACCACAGTATTTTTAAAATGCTTTTTCTTCCCCTGTAGATTAAAGGTTTCTGTATAGATGATATAAGTACCGATGGGTAACTTTTGATTTTTTTCATCTAATCCATCCCAGTTCCAACTTCCTTTTAAACCCAATGTTGCATTCTTTACCAGGTACCGAACAGGCCTTCCTGAAGAATTAAAAATGGTAATATTCGCTACATATCCTGTTGCTTCCATTTTATAATTGATGGTTGCCATGTCATCGAATGCATCATTATCAGGTGAAAATACTTTTGGACTAACATCAATCGTTGCATTAATATTGTCCGCCATCTTGTACTGCGAATTTTTATAGGTGGGTGTTCCATAACCAACCGTAGAAGCAGCAGAATGCCAGTTGCTGGGATCTTGCGAAGGGATGTCGGGGTCAACTCTTTCCAAAGACACACCTTCTGCGTCGCTAATTAACCCAAAATGCCATGTAGCTGAATAAGCTACTTCATCTATTACGTCTCCCTGAGCATTGGTTATTACAACCGTTCCCTTGTCGTCGGGATAAGAAGGCAGTGAAGATACAACCAGTACGTTCTGAGGATTTTGGACGAGATATTCATGAACCAGTGAAGTTGCATCTTCTGTCAGCACAATATAGTGGCCGGGGAAAATATAAAAGGGAGTTTCGCTTAATTTTTTGGCAGCGCTAATAGTACCAGAAGTGTTTCTGTTAGCAATATAAAGCTTGCTGGCATCAAATATTTTATTGCTTTTGCTGTACACTTCAACAAAGTCAAAGGCGTTTGGTTTTGGATTAAATAAAATTTCATTGATAATAATATCGCCTGGGAAAGCTTCCTCTGCCCATCCAATATTCACTTTATTAAAAGCACTGATTGTGTTGCCTTTGCAGTCCATTACATTAACAACGGTTAAAGTGTAAACACTTCTTTTTTGAAGTGGGGTTGAAAGTTTTATAAGCACCTGGTCAAATAAAGGTGCTTGGGGTGTTGCAGATGTAACAGTAAAGCCATTCGTTAAAGTAAAATTTGACGCCTGTGCGGCAGATGCACTGTCCAAAGGCTCATCAAACACTGCTACAAGGGTTAGGCTGTCTATGCTATAAGTTCTTATTAATTGTGGCGGCGTTTCATCAATATTAAGTGCATCTACTGAATTTAGTTTGCCCGGTGTGCCACCGTTAACGTCATTGCTTGCTTTCCAATTGTTGATGCCCATGCAAGGGCTGTGCGTATCTATCATCTCCAAAGTCCAGCCACCATCGCTTTTTATAGTATTTTGATACCATGCCGATGAATAGCTCACTGCATGAATGGTTTTACCTTCTTTTGATATCAATGAAAGTACAGTTCCATCGTTAGGTAAGGACGGAAAAGAAGGTATGCCCAAAACGCTTCCAAAAGAAGAAAGAACCGAAGCGTTTGAAGTGGAACTGATGACCAAAAAGCTATCGGGTGCCAAAACGTAGGAAGGAAAGCTTCCGCTGATGGAAGAAGAAGTGGAAAGTTTCCAGCCCGAAAGATCCAATGCCTTACTGCTTACATTTTTTAGTTCAATAAACTCTGTGTTGGGCAGGCCAGCTTGCGGTGTGGGGTCGGCCATAATTTCGTCTATCACCACATCATATTGAACGGCTGTTTGTCCTTTAGCTACAAAAGCCAGGTAACAAAATGTTGCCAGCAGCAATAGTTTTGGTCTCATTACATCTAATGTAAAAAACTATTGTCAAAAGAAGTAATCGATTTGGCCGGATAATTTTTTCGCTATACATTCGCCGGGCAATGCAAACAATAAAACATACAAAGTGTACGAAGAAACAGTTTCTGAAAAAGGAAGGTGTGTAACGTATATTGTATGTTCAAAATAATTACAAGCCTTCCCTGACCGGAAGGCTTTTTTTATCTGCAAAACTTTGAAAAGTGCAGATTGATAAACACTTAAACCACTAAACAAAATAAAATGAAAGTTGCAGTTGTTGGCGCCACTGGCCTTGTAGGTACAAAAATGTTGCAAGTACTTGCAGAACGTAATTTCCCTGTAGATGAATTAATTCCTGTTGCTTCAGAAAGATCGGTTGGTAAAGAAGTAGAATTTAAAGGAAAGAAATACAAGGTAGTTGGAATGCAAGATGGCATCGCAGCCAAACCAGCAGTGGCTATTTTTTCAGCAGGCGGCGGTACCTCTTTGGAGTGGGCGCCAAAATTTGCAGAAGCCGGCATCACTGTCATTGATAATTCGTCGGCATGGAGAATGGACCCTGCAAAGCCATTGGTGGTTCCTGAAGTAAATGCCGGAGTGCTTACGGCAAAAGATAAGATCATTGCCAATCCCAACTGTTCTACCATTCAAATGGTAGTGGCTTTACAGCCTTTACATAAAAAATATAAGATCAGGCGGGTGGTTGTTTCTACGTATCAAAGCGTAACTGGCACCGGTAAAAAAGCTGTTGACCAGCTAAATAACGAAAGGTCCGGAAAAGAAGGTGAGATGGCGTATAAATATCAAATTGATTTGAACGCTTTGCCGCAAATAGACGTGTTTTTGGATAATGGATACACCAAAGAAGAAATGAAAATGGTGAACGAAACGAAAAAAATTATGCAGGATGATTCTATCCGTGTTACGGCAACCACGGTTCGTATTCCGGTGATGGGCGGGCATAGCGAAAGTGTAAATGTGGAATTTGAAAATGATTTCGATTTGAATGAGCTAAGGCAAATCTTATCAGAAGCACCTGGCGTAACAGTGCAGGATGATCCTTCGCAACAGATTTATCCAATGCCTCTGTGGGCACATGAAAAAGATGAAGTGTTTGTAGGCCGCCTGCGCCGCGACGAAACGCAACCCAACACGTTAAATATGTGGATTGTTAGCGACAACCTGCGTAAAGGCGCTGCTACCAACGCCGTGCAGATCGCTGAGTATTTGTTGAATAAAGGATTGTTGAATTGACTTTAAGCGTTGGGTGAGTTGAAAGGTTGTTACAGGCGTTTCTTCTTTTCAACTCACTCAACTAATCAACCATTTCTCTTTTTGTATGGAAAATGCTTTCCAAAATTATCGGTGATGTCGTTGATAACCGCGTCAGAGGATGTATTGTAATCTGCACCTTCGCGGTAATAATCGTTCCACAGGGTTAGATTATTACTTACCACATTGCACGATGCGTTGATATCATTGGTTTTATTAGAGATGCCGGGTAGCGGGATCTTTCCGGCAGCGCCAATTTGATAGAGCACTTGTCTTCCCATGTCAACACCCATCGAAGCCAGGTCGCTCATGTAGCGTTTCTTTTCAATGCGCATGCGCACCACGGCATCAACACCTAAAATGCTTGTTAGTTTTTTATCGTCTTCCTTCCATGAGTCGCGAACTGAAATGCCATTTTGCTCAAGCAATTTTTGCGTAGTGCCAATATCCTGCACATTTACACTGGTGTAATATTTTTTAGTGTTGGCATGCTTTAGAATACTGTTGTAAAGCGAGTTTTGAAAAGCGATGCTTTCTGTTTCTTCGATGGAGGCAATATTTTCCGGTGAAAGATTCTTTGGCTGCGTTCCGGTAAAAATCATTTCTGCCGGTAGCACCGCAATTATCTTGTGCTTTGCTGTTTGCTGATCAAACAAAGATGAAGTATAGTAATTATGACTGGCGCAGGAAGCAAAAACAATTACTAATAAAAAGACCGAATAGAAGGGTAGATTTTTTTTCACAGCACAGTGTTTTGTGTACTACAAGGTTAATACTCAGATAATAAAAGTCATAGCATATTAACAATTCTTATTGTTGTGGATATGCAAAAGTGAAAAAAATAAGAATCAGGTTATTCCAACGCTTTATTAATAAAGTTTACCAATGGTTGTAATGTTTGGAAGGCAGCCACTGTTTTTTTATGCAATGAGGATTTGATCAATTCTTCGTCTGCAATTTTTGTTTCAGCAATAAAGCTTTTTAGTTTCAGATAGTCAATGGCCGGATTGTCTTTTTCGTAGCCTTTAGGTACAGTAGTTAGTTTTATGTCATCACCTTTATAAATGTCACCATAGATTTTTGTGAAAGCTTTTTCTTTAACGATTGATTGAAATTCGTCCCAGTTATAATCAATTTCCTGGCGTACATTTTTTAAAGGTTGTGTATCCGGTTGCCAAAGACCGCCGCCCACAAAGCTATTGCCTGGTTCGCAGTGAAAATAATAACCGGCAAAGCCAGATTTTTTTCCGCCTCTTACTATAAAAGCAGCAAGGTGGTTTTTATAGGGTTGTTTGTTTTTTGAAAAACGAACGTCGCGGTTAATGCGAAACATGCATTCTTTCGACGTCATGCCGGTTACGGTTGTATCAGTCTTTTGCAGTGCATCAATTGCCAGTTGTATGAAATTAGAAAAATCAATTCTGGCGGCTTCGTACTGTGGTCTGTGGGCATCAAACCAGGGTTTGTTATTGTTCTTTTTTAGTTGAGTAAGAAACTTTAATGTTTGAGGCTCTAACATAAAATGAAGATAAAGAATCTATTCTGCATCCATAATTAAGTGGAGTATGCTAAGGAGTGGTTGTCACAATTAAAATATGTTATTATGCAACAAAGTACCCAGTGCATAACCAGCCATAATTTGTTAACTCAGATCCTCGCCCAGTTTTCGCCACTTTTGATTCTATACATGGTCATTTCGCTAACGTCATATTTATTGGCTAGCTGCTTAATAGTAAGCCTCCGGTTTTTATTATTGAGTTGGTCCTTTATTTTTTTTACCTGAACTGCGGTAAGTTTCAATCCTACTTCCCGTGCAGCCTGCTTTTTCTTGTAAGCAATTTTTGCGGGGCTGTGCTGCTGATGTTCAATCATTTCATTCAAAGTGGCCCAGGATAAATTTTTTACAGAGTTGTCGAGCTTGTCATGGTTTTTATGAATAACAAACCTGTGTTTGGTTGATGGCCGCTTTAAAAATAGTTTAGCGATTTCCCGATGAATATACAAGGTGCCTTTGTGGTCAGGCCTGTGCAGGTTAAGCGTCCGATAGCCTGTTGTTAAAGAACCGTTCAGCAATTTGCCATCTTTCATTATATCTTCTTTATAGCTGGCAATGCGGCCTGCAGAGGATAAGGCATAGTGATTGCGCAAATCCCTGCTTCCCTTAAACGTCAATGTCTTCCATGTTTCGCCAGGTAATTTCTTGATCATAGTATTATTTTTAGCAACCACACTTATAACGGCTTGCCATAGTGGTAAAATATTAACATGAAAATTTTGTGCCGTAACTCCCTGCTTCTTGAAAAGGAGTGAGAAGGGTGAATTTGCCATATTTGGAACGGGGAAACATCCCGGCTTGTTCCATAAAATAATTGCAGTTGCATGAAGGTATTTATATATCATTAAAGAACTACAAAAAAGCAACCACGTCAATCGCTCAGTTCTTCGGAGGTGTGGAGCTTAACATTTTTAGAAACTGGTCTTCTGATAATATTTTGATACTGGTTATTTTTTTCGCTTTTTCCAGCTTACTGCCAGCATCTTCACCCACAATCAGGTAGTTGAGTTTGCTGCTTACCCCGGACACAATCTTGCCTCCATTTTGTTCTACCATTGCTTCGGCTTCGCTGCGTTTTAATTTGGATAAAGTGCCTGTGAAAAGAAAAGTTTGTCCCTGCAGGTTGCCTCCGGCGGCATAATCCATCTTCTCATTTTTTAATGAAAGCCCAAGAGCCTCAAGCGCATTGATCATTTCAATATTATCTTTATTGCTGAAAAATTGCACCACGCTACCCGCTAGTTTTGGTCCCACATCTTCCAGGTTTTGGAGGGCCTCTTCATTAAAGTTTTTAAGATCAAGCAAATGGTCTACAGCATGTGCCAGTGTTTTAGCCAAAGTTTCTCCTACGTAACGAAT
>JBQCJM010000248.1:0-16403 GCA_051952715.1 Flavisolibacter sp. | reverse complement strand
AAGAAAGTAAAACGGCTTACCAATTATTACAGCAGTTGAGGCAAAAAGGAATTGCTGCAGAAATCTTTCACGAGCCTGTTAAATTTGACAAGCAGTTCAGATATGCCGAGAAAAAAAATATTCCTTTTATAATTATTATCGGTTCAAAAGAATTGCAGGAAGGAAGTTGTGTCATTAAAGACATTCGCAGTGGAGAACAACAAAGGGTTGCTTTTGACAATTTGCCGGATTTCTTTAATAAAAAATAGTTGCAAAGCAAAGAAGAAGTTTTCCTGCTTCTTTGCTTTTATTTCAACCGTTGTACAATTCCATAATTAGTTGCAGAATCAAATCTTACTTCCCACTCTTTAGGCACAAAGCGATAGCCAAACCGTAAATCATTTCTTCTAACTTCACGCCAGTACAGATTGAAACTATCCAGGCCTTTATACACTAAAGCTCCTGTTATCGAGTTAACACGTGGCTGGTTTTCGCTTTCCGCGATAGGCTGCACTTGTGTTGTAGTATCTTCTAAATGGGCAATGTAAAACAGTGCATTATTTTTATAAACATAACTCAATATAGTATTGCCCAAACTATCAACTTCCGTTCTTTCTTTTACAAAACCTTTGGGCACCACAACAGGAATGGCATATGATTGCAGCCCTTTATTATATGTAAAATCGGTTCTCCTGTATTTGGAAAACAGGAAGCAGGAGCTTAATATTATACATAAAAAAAGGATGACTATGCTTTTCATGATAATCACCCTTTCAAAAATTATACTAAGCCAGTATTCTCATTAACAAAGCTCATAAATCACACTTGCTCCTTGTCCCACGCCTACACACATCGTTGCCAGTCCATATTTGCTTCCCCTTCTTTTCATTTCGTGCACTAAAGTTGTTGACAACCGTACACCACTGCAACCCAAAGGATGACCTAAAGCAATAGCGCCGCCATTTACATTCACTTTATTTACATCAATTCCTAAATCATGAATACAAGCCAATGACTGCGAAGCAAAGGCCTCGTTCAACTCGATCAAATCTATATTGGCGATAGAAAGGCTGGCCCGCTTCAATGCTTTTTGTGTGGCAGGCACGGGGCCAATGCCCATAATAGCGGGATCAACACCGGCAACAGCCATAGATACTATTTTAGCTATTGGTTTTAAATCATATTTCTTTACTGCATCGCCACTAACTAACAACATGGCAGCGGCGCCATCGTTAATACCTGAAGCGTTACCCGCTGTTACTGTTCCTTCTTTTATAAAAGCAGGTTTTAAGGAAGCCAGTTTTTCCATTGATGTTTTGCGTGGATGTTCATCAGTATCAATAAATTTTCTTACGCCTTTTTCCCCTTCCACTTCCACAGGAACAATTTCATCTTTCCATTTTCCAGCTTCCAAAGCGGCAAAATACTTTCCCTGCGAAGCCAGGGCAAAGGCATCCTGTGCCTCTCTGCTGATGTGCCATTGCTTTGCTACATTTTCCGCTGTTTCGCCCATGCTGTAGGGATAATGTATATCCTTCAGCTTGTGATTAACAAAACGCCAGCCCAAAGTGGTATCATACACTTCGGCCGTACGTTGAAAGGGCGAGGTTGATTTGGGCATTACAAAAGGGGCACGGCTCATGCATTCCACGCCGCAGGCAATGATCACTTCTGCATCTTCACACATAATTTGTCTTGCCGCATCCATAATAGCCTGCAAGCCCGAAGCACATAATCGGTTTACCGTATTGCCTGCAACCGTTACCGGCAAACCCGCCAGCAAAGCTGCCATGCGGGCCACATTGCGGTTATCTTCACCGGCCTGGTTAGCATCGCCTGCAATTACGTCTTCAATACAGGAGTGATCAACTGTCCGATTTCTGACAAGCAACTCTTTAATAACAAAAGCCAGCAAATCATCAGGACGAATACTGCTTAATGCACCACCATATTTTCCTATTGGTGTGCGAATGGCGTCGATAATATATACATCTCTCATCTTACGTTTGAATTTTAAAAACTTACAATAGAGAGGTACGCCGGAAACATACTTTACTGCGTCTTCTCTTGAATACTTAGCTTGTTAAAGAGTTTGCAAGATACAGTGAAGCCTTCATTCCGGTCTGGCTTTGATTTATCTTTGCACGATGGCCGCAACAGCAACAATAAAAGTTAAAGGAAGTAAAAACATCCGGCAATTAAGCCTGCAGGACTTAGAGAATTTTTTTGAATCCATAGGCGAAAAAAAATTTCGTACCAAGCAAGTTTGGGAGTGGCTTTGGCAAAAACATGCACACAGTTTTGCTGATATGACCAACTTAAGTAAAGAACTTAGGCAAAAGTTAGGGGAAAACTTTTCATTGCCTGCACTATCTGTTGATGCTACACAATACAGCGCCGATGGCACCATAAAGTCGCGTTTCAAAACGCATGAAGGCCATTTGTGCGAAGGCGTTTTAATTCCAACTGAAAGCCGCTACACGGCCTGCGTTTCTTCGCAAATTGGCTGTTCTTTAAGCTGTAAATTTTGTGCTACGGGTTATATAGAAAGGAAACGCAATCTTGATTTTGATGAGATTTATGATGAAGTGGTTTTGCTTAACCAACAGTGTGAAAAAATTTATGGTAAAAAGCTGAGCAACATTGTTTTTATGGGGATGGGCGAACCTTTACTGAACTATAAAAATGTATTAAGGGCCATTGATAAAATTACGGCTGAAGACGGGCTGGCAATGAGCCCCCGCCGCATTACGGTATCCACTGCTGGTGTTGCTAAAATGATCAAACAATTGGGAGATGATAAAGTAAAATTTAAACTGGCTTTATCACTTCATGCTGCCAATGATCAAAAACGCCACGAGATCATGCCTATCAATGATACCAATAACATTCAATCGCTGGTTGAAGCATTAAATTACTTTTATAAACAAACGAAGAACGAGATCACATTTGAATACATTCTCTTCAAAAACTTCAATGATTCGTTGAAAGATGCAGATGAGCTGATAAAACTGTATCGCCAGGTACCTGCCGATCTGATCAATTTAATTGAATACAATCCGATTGATGCCGCCAAATTTGAAAAACCTGACGAAGCAAAGGCTGAAGCGTTTATGAACTATTTGGCCAAGCATAAAGTAAATGCCCGCCTGCGCCGCAGCCGTGGCAAAGACATTGATGCCGCCTGCGGGCAATTAGCGAATAAAACTGTCTGAACAACAAGTTGATGAAATTTCTGAGGAGATCAAATCCTTATAAAGAGTCTTCAAATAATGAAAGCTCTTTATTTCGTAATTGAATTAATCCACTTAAATCCGCTTAGAACGTCTTCCGTTCATACAATTAACCATAATTAACCTACCCTGCTTAAACTACGCATTTCAACTGCGGTCTGTACTACATCAATTTAAAAGAAAAGAAATCTATGAAAAAAATTATTACCGGCGCTTTTGTTTTAGCCTTGTCAATTGGTGCAGCGCAAGCCCAAACCACTTCTACAGATACGGGTAAGAACCATAAAAAAGAACATAAAATGCGCAGTTTTGATAAGCTTAATCTTACAGCGGATCAAAAAGCAAAAATGAAATCTTTACATGAAGAACAAAAAAAGGAAATGGAAGCGTTAAGGAAAAATGGTTCCGTTACCAAAGAGCAAAAAATGGAGTTGCATAAAAAATACAAGGATCAAATGCAGGCCATTTTAACAGCTGACCAAAAAGCGCAGTTGGCTAAAATAAAGGAAGAAAGAAAAGCTGCAGGCAAAACAGCCGATTTTAAAAAAGGCCAGCGCTTTAACAAAAAATCAGCAGCAGACAGCACAAGAATGGGAAGAAAAGGCGATTTCAAACGTGGCAGTGATTTTCAAAAAGAACTAAACCTTACGCAAGATCAAAAAGACAAAATGGCTAAAATCAGAACCGATTTCAAAAGCCAGTTTGAAAACCTGCGCAATGACAATAGTTTGTCAAAAGAAGACAAGCAAACCAAAATGCGTGAATTGATGAAGGCACAGCAGGAACAAATGAAAACTGTGTTGACAAAAGAACAAATTGAAAAGATGCAGTCTTTAAGAAAAGAGCATTTAGATAAAAAAACAAAATAACGATTTCACCCAATAGAAAAAACAAAAGACCGTGTGCTGCACGGTCTTTTCTATTTTTGCAGCATGAAGAAACAATCAGGATTTGAGAAGTTCATGTCGAAAGAAAAGAAAGGTGCTGCTAAAAAGGAGCAATTCAGGCAGGAGAAAAAGCAATTAACAAAAGAACGCAAAGAATTTTTTGAAAAGAAAAGAGCCGAATCAAGAGGCTCTACAACACCAACCGAACGAACACCTCAAAAGCCTGTTATTACAAGGGCAGTGGAAGAAAAAATGCCTTTAAATAAATATGTTGCCCATAGCGGTGTTTGTTCAAGAAGAGACGCTGTTGATATTATTAAAAGTGGAAAAATAAAAGTAAACGGAGAAGTAATAACAGAGCCGGGCCACAAAATTTCTCCAAAAGATGCCGTTGTCTTTAGCGGCAAAAAATTATTTCCTGTACAGAACCTTGTTTACATTTTGATAAACAAACCTAAAGATTACATCACTACAACAGAAGATGATAAAGGCCGAAAGACTGTACTTGATCTGATTAAAAACGCAACGAAAGAAAAAGTTTATCCTGTAGGACGACTCGACAGAAATACATCCGGCGTTTTACTACTCACTAATGATGGCGAGCTAACGCAAAAGCTTACGCATCCAAGCAATGAAATAAAAAAAGTGTATGCTGTTACGCTTGACAAGCCATTGACCAAACAACATTTTGACGAAATACTGAAAGGTGTGCCTTTGGAAGACGGAATGGCACATGTGGATACATTAGGCTATACAGATACTACAGATAAAACTCAAATTGGTGTAGAAATTCATAGCGGCCGCAACCGCATTGTACGTCGCATTTTTGAGCACTTTGGTTACGATGTAAAAAATCTTGACAGGGTAACATTTGCAGGACTAACAAAGAAAAATGTGCAAAGAGGCAAGTGGCGTTTTTTGACAGAAAAAGAAGTAAGAGACCTGAAATATTTTAAGAAAGGGAAATGACAGAAGTGAAATGTCATACGTGAAACTGCAATTCTAAACTCAACCTCCACCCTTTACAACAAAAATTATTGATGCAGGCAAAAATAGACGATCACATTGTTTTTGAAAATGAAAACCTGGTAGCGATCAACAAGCCCTCGGGTTTATTGACCATCCCCGACCGGGAAGGAAAAGATATTTCATTAAAAAAATTATTAAGGGATAAGTATGATGAAATATTTACTGTACACAGGCTTGATAAAGATACCAGCGGCCTGGTAATATTTGCTAAAAACGAACAATGGCACAAGCACCTTTCACAGCAATTTGAAACAAGGGAAGCAAAAAAGATTTACAATGGCCTTGTCCTTGGTTCACCTTTTCAAACCTCTGGAACAATTAACGAACCCATCGCTGAACATCCAACAAAAAAAGGTTTGATGACCGTTTATAAAAAAGGGAAAGAAAGCATTACTGAATTCGAAGTACTGCAAAAATTTCGCTTGTACTCGTGGATGCAGTTTAAAATCCTCACAGGTCGTACGCATCAAATTCGTGTGCACATGAAGTTTCTTGGGCATCCTGTTGTTTGTGATGACTTATATGGCGATGGCAAACCTGTTTTTATCTCGCAATTAAAAAGCAGGTACAAACTCTCAAAATTTGAAGAAGAAGAAAGACCACTTTTGAATCGCCTGGCACTGCATTCTTTTCAATTAAGTTTTACGGGAATAAATGGAGAAGCATTCAATTTAGAAGCCCCACTCCCAAAAGATTTGCGGGCAACACTCAACCAATTGAAAAAGTTATCGGTTTAAACGTCATAATAATTTATCCTGATAGATTTATTAAAAAGTAGAAGAGTCTTCAAATATTTGAAGACTCTTCTATGTAGTGCAGTTTTAGTTTTCTCATAAATCTTAAAACCAACAAAATCCAGGTTCAGACGATCAAGGCGCGGGTGTATATCTTAAATAAGGTTTTACCACCTTCACGCCTTTCGGAAATTTCTTAACTGCATCTTCTGTTGGAATGGAAGGAGATATAATTACATCTTCGCCATTCTTCCAGTCAGCAGGCGTAGATACACTGTGGTTAGCTGTTAATTGCAAAGAATCGATCACACGCAACACTTCAAAAAAATTTCTTCCGGTTGAGGCAGGATAAGTGATCATTAATTTAACTGCTTTATCGGGACCAATAACAAACAATGAACGTACAGTTGCAGTAGCCGATGCATTGGGATGGATCATATCATATAATGTTGCCACTTCCCTGCTTTCGTCGGCAATGATGGGAAAATCAACATTGCAGTTTTGCGTTTCGTTGATGTCTTTTACCCAGCCATGATGCTGCTCTAAAGGATCAACACTAACGGCCAGCACTTTTACATTGCGTTTGGCAAATTCTTCTTTCAGCAATGCAGTTCTGCCAAGCTCGGTAGTGCAAACCGGTGTAAAATCGGCAGGATGGGAAAATAAAACGCCCCAGCTGTCGCCAAGAAATTCGTAGAAATCAATTTCTCCTTCAGTTGTCTTTGCTTTGAAATTAGGGGCCTTGTCGCCTAAACGTAAGCTCATAAAAAAATTTTTGGGTTAAAAAATAATTACTCCGAAATCACAATTTCATAGTCAATACGCGAATTTTTTCTAAGCATAGCAGCAACCCCGCAATATTTTTCAAGAGAGAGTTCAATCGCTTTTTTTACCTTATCATAATTCTCCTTCCCGGTCCTTATCCGATACGTTAAGGTAATAAATTTAAAAACTTTTGGAGGCTCGTCCGTTTGTTCCGCCTCTGCATCTATTTGCAAATCGGCAAAAGGCACCCGCATTTTTTCAAGAATATCCACAACATCCACACCAGTGCACCCAGCCAGTCCGCTCAATAAAAGTGCCTTTGGGCTAAATCCATTTTTTGCATCAATATTAATTTTCGATTGGTGCTGCAAGCTTTCAAAAGCATGCGCCGTTTTCCAAATGGTGGTCGTCTTCATTACACTATTATTTTCAAATTGCACGAATGTACTATTGTCATTGATACTTTTTGCTGATGTTCATCATGAACCTGGTTCGACTGAATGTAATGAGCTTGAGTAACTATTATCATCTACTGTTGTGTCACTCACTTGTAGGCTTTGTAATACTATTCAGCACTTTTAATCCATCCTTAAAACATCAATCTTCTTCTAAATCCTTCAAACTATGCTTTTCATTTTGCAAAGCGTTATCCAGTGTCCAGTCCACGGTTTTCTTAAAACTATGTTGCCGTACCGGGCAGTCCATTTTTTTACAAATATGGCATTGAAAGTAAAGACAGCCATCGCTGTGTACAAATAACTCCAGCGACTCACCAAAATTACTGCGTATCAATTTAGCCAATTCGTCTATTTCATAATGCGCCTGGTGAATGTTGAAATACCACGGAACCGTTAAGTGACAATCTAAGTGCAAAACGTTTCCGTATTTAATCACACGCAGGTTGTGCAGATCAATCCAGTTATTTCTCCGGTTCTTTTCTAAAACGTCTACCATTTTCTCCAGCAAAATCAAATCGGCTTCGTCCATGATGCCGGCCAGAGAAGCTCTTACTATTTTATAGCCGGTGTAGACGATGAACAATCCAAAGGCAATGGCTATCGCTCCATCAATCCATAAATAATGTGTAAGAGAAATTAGAATCAAGCCAGCGATGATGGCAGCAGTAGAATAAGTATCGGTTTGCAAATGTTTACCGCTTGCAATCAGCGCCAGCGAATTATTTTTTTTGCCCTGCCTCAATGAAATATAACCCAGCACCCAATTAATAACAGCGGTACTACCAATAAGATAAATACCCATATCCAACTTTTGAATAGTAACCGGCTCTATAAAATTTTTACAAGCACTATAAATAATAATTAGTCCTGCAGACAAAACCAGGGTTCCTTCTACTGCTGCTGAAATAAATTCGGCCTTGCCATGCCCGTAAGGATGGTCTATGTCACGCGGTTTTGCAGCAACGTACAAACTGTACAGCCCAATAAAACCGGCCACCACATTCACAATGCTTTCTAAAGCATCGGTAAGCACAGAAACCGAGTTGGTAAGATAATAAGCAATGAACTTTGCAATTAACAAAACAGAAGAAGCAATGGCAATCCAGCGCTGTAATTTCAAATTATTTTTCCCTTCCTTTTGAACTTCTGCCACGCCATAAAATTTGTCTGCAAGATATTTCAGATAGGCTAATACAATAAAAGAAATTCAATTAAAGCGAACCAGGATCTGCGGTATGCCTGATGTAATAATGAAATGTTATTTACAAATCGTTTGGAAAATCCTGAAATTTTAATCAGCTTGCTTTTTACTCACCAAAGCTTTTAATTTTCTACCTATGCGGGAATAAAATTCCTTATTAAGCAGTTGCGAATCACGCATCGCTTTGTAGGTAAGAAACAGTCCGATAGGAACAAGAAAGATAGTAGAAAACCACATGCCTATGGAAGGATCAACACTTCCTTCTTTTGCAAACTTTTCGCCGGTGGTACTGCTAAAATAAAATAGCATGAAGAAAACAATGGCAAATACCAAAGGCGTGCCCAGGCCGCCCTTACGAATGATAGAACCCAGCGGTGCGCCAATTAAAAACAGAACAAGACAGGCAACTGATAAAGAAATTTTCCGATGCCATTCAATTTGATGCTGGCGCAGGCTTCTTTGCATTTCTTCGTATTGCGATGCCGTAACCTCGGTACTTACTTTTAAAGAACTAAGTGTATTTTTTACCCGCTGATGTACTAAATCCCTGATGCTATCGGGTACCAATTTTTCAAAGTTCTTAGCAACCATTTTTGTTGGCTTCAGTTTCCAGTTACTGTCTATATATCTTGAAAATTCCAAACCCCCAAATACATCCATTTTTACCTTTTGTGCCGTTTTTGCATTCATCCTTTCTATAGAATCAATGGCTACATCTAATTGCCGCATACTAAGCATACGGGCATTGTTTTTATTAACACTATCGGCAGTGCGTTGCTGCAGGCCAAAGGAACTTAAATCAAACTGCCTTTTATATTCTTTAAAACCCATGCGTATGAAGTCAGTAGCCTGGGTACCTTGATTTGTTCTTTCCTCGTACCGCCAGCCATTCTTCAAAATAAAATCCATGTAGCGCTTATTCTCCGACACACGCATCACACCATCTGAAGCAATAATGAAATTATCCTGCAGCCCGTTCGATTGCTCGTAAATAATAATATTCTTGATAACACTGTCATTTGCTTCCTTCTTGCCTATCTTGATAGCAAAACCATTTAGCTTATCATAAAAAACACCCTCTTTTAAATCGAACGAAGGCTTGGCGTACACAATATCAGCCAACAAAGTTCTTGATCTTAAATTAGCAACAGGAATGATATAATTGGAAAACAAAAAAGCAACACCGCAAATAAAAAGTGTAACAAAAAATAACGGCCTCATAAAGCGCAGCAGAGAAATACCAGCCGCCTTTATGGCAATCAGTTCAAAACTTTCGCCGAGGTTGCCAAATGTCATTAAAGAAGAAAGCAGCACGGCCAGCGGTAAAGCCAATGGCACTAATGATGCACTTTGGTACCAGATAAATTCAACTATAATATTGATGCTTAATCCTTTGCCTACAAAATCATCAATATAAAGCCAGAAGAACTGCATAACAAGCACCAAAACAGTAATAAAGAACGTAGCTACAAAGGGCCCGATAAAAGCTTTGATGATAAGTTTGTCAAGTTTTTTAAACACTATTCCCTGCGGATTTAAATTAATTTTATAAAATGGAGGGCTCAAAAATACATCTTTCAGAGGCTGAGTTGAATATGGCTTGCAATGCCGGGATCATCTTAACAAAAAATACCATTATCGAAAAAACAATTGGCCTGTTCCAAACTTTGCAGGAGGCAATGACAGCAGAAAAACAAAGCCCAGCCTTTACAGACAAAATATTTACAATTCCTCCTAAGATTTCAAAAGGAGAAAATTACCTGGGCCTGCCTTACGTGGTTTTAGATTATCCACGCCTATCTGGTGGTAACGATTTGTGTTTTATCAGAACAATGTTCTGGTGGGGTAATTTCTTTAGCAGCACTTTGCAAATTTCAGGTAGTTTTAAAGAAGAACATTTGAACACGATAGCAGCTTCTTATCCTGTACTATCGCAGGAAGATTATTTTGTAGCCATAGGCCCCGATCCCTGGCATCATCATTTTGAAGAGACGAATTACAAAAAAATTGATGGGCTAACCGGGGAAGCGTTCAACAATATTTTATATGAAAAGCCTTATATAAAAATTGCTGCAAAGTGGCCATTGAAAGAATGGAACCTTGCAGCAACAAGATTGTATCATAGCTGGAAGCAATTAATAAGCTTAATTACCTAAGCGGTGGAAAAGGTCTTTTACCTGGTGATGCCACAACATGCTTTGATCTTTAATTTCTTTTTTCTCCGCAAAATCCTTGATCACTAAAATGGTTTGATTAGTAACCTCAGACTTTTCAATGGCGAATTCAAAATATTCATCTTTGGGCGCATGCGACCAATGGAAGCGAATAAATTTTTCTTCTTCACTGTCTAATACTTCGGCCGTATCGGAAGATCCATTCCATGAAAAACTAAAAATTCCGTCCTCGTCATCTACTTTGTCGGCAAACCACTCCTGTAGTCCTGAAGACGTGGCTAAAAATTCGTAGAGAATGGTTGGCGAACATCTCACAGGATATTCCAAAGTGTAAAGTTGTTTTTTGCTCATCTTAGTTCATTAATACTTTCAATGGCTGCAATAATAGAAAAATAATCAATCCCGAAATTTTTTTTTCATCTTATTTTAAGCTTATTCTGGCTAAGATTTTACCGATTTCAAAAAAAAGTTAAAAAAAATTTTTTTTCACATAAATCTTTTTGCTAATTTGGATGAATCGTTCGGCAATTGCCGGGCCTGAAGACCAGAACTGTGATGGATATTTTGGGATAAAATCCAAAACTAACTTAAAACCTAAATCTTGAAAATAACCATCTAAAAAACCAATCCTATGAGTATGCGTCAACTCAAGATCACGAAGAGTATAACTAATCGTGAATCTCAAAGTCTGGAGAAGTATCTCCAGGAAATCGGCAAAGTAGAACTTATTTCTCCAGAAGAAGAAGTTCGCCTGGCAAGGCTTATCAAACAAGGCGATCAAAGATCTCTCGATCGTTTAACCAAAGCCAATCTTCGTTTCGTAGTTTCTGTTGCAAAGCAGTATCAAAACCAGGGACTTTCCCTCCCCGATCTCATCAATGAAGGAAATCTGGGTTTAATTAAAGCGGCTCAGCGTTTTGATGAAACAAAAGGTTTCAAATTCATCTCTTATGCTGTATGGTGGATTCGCCAGTCCATTTTACAGGCATTGGCCGAGCAGGCAAGGATCGTTCGTTTGCCATTGAACAAAGTGGGTCTCACCAACCGTATTCAAAAAGCTTTCTCTCAACTGGAACAGGAGTTTGAAAGAGAGCCTTCGGCAGAAGAACTGGCCGATTTGCTGAATATGGAACTGGAAGAAATTACTTCGTCCCTCGGCATTAATGCACGCCATATTAGTGTGGACACGCCTTTATCGGAAGGAGAAGAAAGCACTTTACTGGATGTATTGGAAAATACCAACGCAGAAAAAACAGATGCCGAATTGGATCATCGCCAGTCATTAAAAACAGAAATTGACCGTTCGCTTCAAACGCTTACCGAAAGGCAAAAAGAAGTGATCTGTTATTTCTTTGGTATTGGCGTTGACCATCCGCTGAGCCTTGAAGACATTGGCGAAAAATTCAATCTTACAAGGGAAAGGGTTCGCCAGATCAAAGACAAAGCCATCACCAAATTAAGATCAACACAAAAATGTAACCTGTTACGTAGTTATTTAGGCGCATAAGCGTTTCCATCCCTCATCCTTGTTATCTTTGCGCATAATTTTTTAGAGTGAACTTCGGTTCACTCTTTATTTTTAAGAAGTAAACGAATCTGTGATATATGTTTGAATCATTACAGGACCGGCTGGAAGGTGCCTTTAAAAACTTAAAAGGCGAAGGCCGTATTACCGAGTTAAATATTGCTGCTACAGTAAAAGAAATTCGTCGTGCATTAGTAGATGCAGATGTAAACTATAAAATAGCTAAAGATTTTACAGACACGGTAAAAGATAAAGCCCTTGGCGAAAAGGTGCTTACGGCTATCAGTCCCAGCCAGTTGATGGTGAAAATTGTGAAAGATGAACTGGTGCATTTAATGGGCGATGATGCAGCCGACTTTAATGCCAAAGGCACACCTGCTGTCATTTTAATTGCCGGTTTACAAGGTAGCGGTAAAACTACTTTCAGCGGAAAGCTGGCCAATTATCTAAAAAAGCAAAAAAAACTTTCACCAATGTTGGTTGCAGCAGACGTTTATCGTCCGGCGGCCATGGAACAGTTACGGGTTTTGGGTGAACAAATAGATGTGGATGTTCATTTGGAACTGGAGAATAAAAACCCGGTGGAGATCGCCCAAAATGCTGTCCGGGAAGCTCGTAGTAAAAATAAAAATGTTGTCATCATTGACACGGCAGGCCGCCTGGCTATTGACGAAGCCATGATGACCGAAGTGGCCAATATTAAATCTGCCGTTAATCCACAGGAAATTTTATTTGTGGTAGATAGCATGACGGGCCAGGACGCTGTAAATACGGCCAAAGCCTTCAATGATCGCCTGGATTTTAGCGGCGTTGTATTAACCAAACTGGATGGCGATACTCGTGGCGGTGCGGCACTTTCTATTAAATACACTGTCAACAAACCCATCAAGTTTGTAAGCAGCGGCGAAAAAATGGATACGCTGGATGTATTTTATCCCGAGCGGATGGCGCAGCGTATTCTGGGTATGGGTGATATTACTACCCTTGTTGAGAAAGCACAGGCCCAATTTGACGAAGAGCAGGCCCGCAAGCTGGAAAAAAAGATTCGCAAGAACCAATTCGACTTTTCTGATTTTAAGCAGCAACTGGAACAGATCAAGCGGATGGGCAATATTAAAGACCTTATGGCTATGATACCCGGCGTAGGCAAAGCCATAAAAGATATTGACATCAGCGATGACGCTTTTAAAGGCATAGAAGCCATCATTAATTCCATGACGCTGGAGGAAAGAGCCAACCCGGACCTCATTGACGGCAGCCGCCGCAAACGTATAGCCAAAGGCAGCGGAAAAGATATTACCGAGGTAAATGCCTTCATGAAACAGTTCGAGCAAATGAGGGAAATGATGAAAATGATGAATAAGATGCCAATGGGGCGGATGATGCCGGGAATGAAGAGATAACCTGAATCATGATTTTGCAGGGCTAATGGATTGGTGGGAAATTGAACATCGTAATATAAAGTCTTCAACAATTTCAAGGTTTTTCCGTTTGCGTTAAATCTTTTAAATATCCCAAATCATGGTTCATACTTTTTGCCGTTTTCGTTTTCAACCCTTAGATTTGCACCACTAATAATTATTGTTTCACCGCATTTAAATTTCTATTTAAGATGCCAGTTAAAATCCGTTTACAAAGACACGGGTCTAAGAAAAGACCCTTCTACTTCATTGTTGTTGCAGATGCACGCAGTCCCCGCGATGGAAAATTCGTTCAAAAGTTAGGTACCTACAATCCTTTGACAACTCCTGCCACTGTGCAGTTGGATCGTCAAAAGTCATTGGAGTGGTTGCACAAAGGTGCACAGCCAACCGACACTGTTCGTAAAATTTTATCGTACAAAGGAGTTTTATACCTGAAGCATTTATTGCGTGGTGTATCTCTTGGCCTGTTTGATGAAGCCACAGCCATGACAAAATTCCAAAGTTGGCATTCTGAGCATGAACAACAAATCAGAAAACGCCAGGAAGAAGCTCAACGTGAAAGAAGAGGCCGCAGAAACCCGCCTTACCAGCGCCGCGACAGAAGACCGGCTCCTGGTGCAGGTTCCGAAGGCTAATTCGCATCCAAGACCTTCAAAAGATTAATCCCGCCATATGGCGGGATTTTTTTAACCACGGATTTCGCAAGGGATTCAGTGATTCCATTTCTCCTTTCCGCTATCCGAAATAATTTTTATGAACTCAGCAGCGGAATTACTATTTAGCCTTCGTTGCGTCGCACCCTGCATCGTTCAGTAACGCTACCCAACAATTTACAGTAACGTATTCGCTCGGTTTTTAAATTTTACTTTTGACTTTTTACTCTACATGACAGAATATTTTAAAATAGGCAAACTGGTTACGACATTTGGATTAAAAGGCGAACTGGTTTTAAAACACAATCTTGGTAAAAAAACTTCACTAAAAGGCCTGACTGCTATTTTTATCGAAGAAAGAAAGGAAAGTTTTATTCCCTGGTTTATAGAAAGCACCAAAATTAAAAACGAAGATGAAGTTTATTTGAAACTTGAAGGCATCGATACCCGCGAACAAGCCACCAGGCTAACGCAAAAAGAAATTTGGTTGCCCGAAGCCGACTTTAAAAAATTTTCATCAAAGTCCTCTCCCATCAATCTTCTTAATTATGAAATTGTGGAAGAAGGACAATCACTTGGAAAAATACTGGAGGTTATTGAACAACCGCACCAGCTTCTTTGCCGCATTGATCTTAACGGAAAAGAAGCCCTCATCCCTTTACATGAAGAAACCATCATCAAAATTGATAGCAGAAAGCAGCAGGTTATAGTCTCGCTGCCTCCAGGATTATTGGAAATTTATCAGTAGAAACACCCGTTGCTCTTATAGCATTTCTTGCCTGTATCATATGTCTTTGCTCATGAGCAATCAAAAAACGAAAAACATCTCCCAACTTTAATCGAATGAACTTGCTGATAGAGGTAGGCACATGCGTTTGCTCCAGGTTTCTTTTGCGAGCCGTTTCCAGCAAATGCAGCAACTTATTTTGATGTTCATGAAATTCTTTAAAAACGCCTTCTACATTAACCCCCCGATCAGGCCTAAAGGATTTCATAGCCTTCATTTTATTTTTTACCTCGTACACATTTTTCGGCATCATCATGTTAGTAAAATAATTTCCAAAAAAACCAGGCACAAACCATGCATTCACTTCTTTTGGAATGTGCACCATTGCTTTTTCTATTGCCGGCAAATAATAACGATTGTACATGTTCAAATGTTCTAATGCCTGTGCCGCACTCCATTTTCCTTCTTCCGGCGGATAGCTCAGCTTCACAGTATCGGCCTGCTGCAAATGTTCGGCGGCGGCTATCAGTTGACGAACATCAGCTTCTAACTGGTCAATAAGTTCTTCGCTTTTAAACTTTTTCATACAAACTAATTTTTACAAAGCTATTTCTACAATAATTGCAAAATCTTTGCCTATACCAAGATTTAAATGCGAACCGAGCCTAAAAGCTTGCTGAAAGTGCTGGCACCAATGCCGAGATAAGAAGCAAGATATTTATGGGGAATTAAATTGAGCACATGCGGACTGCGAAAGAGCAGTTGCCGGAACTTTTCTTCTGCACTTAAAGATTGCAATTCCACTTGTCTTTTTAAAAGGCCTTTTAAGGCAAAAGCTGTGGATTTTAAAATCAGGCGTTGAATATTGGGGAAAGTTTCCATCAATTCCTCTACCTGCTGATAAGTGGTTTTTAAAAAACTACTTGCAGTTAAGGCTTCAAAAAAATACAGCGACGGAGTTTGTGTTAAAAAAGAATCGGCAACGCCGGAAAAAGAATAAGGATAAGTAAATACAACAGTGGCTTCTTCCATTTCTCCTAAATAAAAACTTCTTTGGACGCCTTCCAATACAAAGTATAAATTTCTCTCGGTATCGCCGGCAGCCGTTAGAACGGTTTTTCGCTTACAGCAAAAGGGTTCCCACACTGATGAAAAAGCACTCCATTCTTCTTTTTTCAACGGGTGAAAAGCTTCAATGAATTTTTCAAGTTGTGTTGTATCCAAAACATTTTTTTGATCCGTTAAAATTAACAGCAAAGAGGCAGATAAGTCTAATTTTGAACAGTGCCTGTTCACACACGACATATTGCCCACTTCGATCTTGACGCTTTTTTTGTTTCCGTTGAATTATTAAAAAATCCGCAGCTAAAAGGCAAGCCGCTAATTGTTGGCGGGGATGGGCAAAGAGGTATTGTGGCTGCCTGCAGTTATGAAGCCCGGAAATTTGGTATTCAAAGTGCCATGCCTTCGTTAACGGCTAAACGCTTATGTCCAAATGCAATTTTTTTAAAAGGCAGCTATCATGAATACAGCAAGTATTCAAGAATGGTAACGCAGATCATTGCCGATTCGGTACCGCTGTATGAAAAAGCCTCTATTGATGAATTCTATATT
>JBQCJM010000247.1:0-25200 GCA_051952715.1 Flavisolibacter sp. | reverse complement strand
TGCTTCTGATCTTCAAAAAAAAGTATATGCTATTGACAGCAGTGCAGACGCTGTGGTACTGAGCGATATAGGCAGTGCAAAAGTAGAAGGCAACTCAAAAGGTTGGTTTTCCATTGTATCAGAAAGACATAGGGTAGTACATATTTTAAAAAAGACTGGCTATCACGAAGCAGATGTTGAAATCCCGTTGTATATAGATGGTTCTGATGAAGAAAGAGCGGACAATATTAAAGCAACTACGTATAACCTTGAAAATGGTAAAGTGGTAGAAACTAAGTTGGATAAGGGAAGTGTTTTTAAAGAAAAAGTGGATAAGCACAGAATTAGAAGGAAGTTTACAATGCCTAATGTAAAAGAAGGTTGTATTATTGAATATTCGTACAGGGTTACTTCTGATTTTATATGGAACCTCGATCCTTGGCTTTTCCAGGGTTCATCGCCTGAACTTTGGAGCGAGTTTGTTTTTACTGTACCTCAATTTTTCTCCTATAATTTTTTGAGCAGGGGGTTTCATGCCATAGACATCAACGAAAGAAAGGACTACACCAGTAATTTCGACATACGTGATACAAGAGGAACAGGCGCCACCGAAAACTATAGTTTTAGCTCTGGCGTTACTGATTTTCGTTGGGTGATGAAAAATGTTCCGGAACTAAAAGAAGAAAGTTTTACATCGTCTCTTAGAAATCATATTTCGAGAATAGAATTTCAGTTGGCTTCTCAAAGTCAGCCCCTGCAGCCACATAATTATAGAACTACCTGGACGGAACTCACAAAAGGTTTATTAGAATCGGAAGGCTTTGGAAGCGTTTTACAAAATGCCAACAATTGGCTGTCAGACGATATCAAACCTGTATATGCCAGTGCAAGCTCCGGTGTAGAAAAAGCAAAAAAAATATTTGAGTACGTAAGAGATAACTTCAGCTGCACAGGCACCACAGGACACATTTATTTGGACCAAACCCTAAAAAATGTTTTAAAAACAAAAAAGGGTAGTGTTGCAGAAATTAATTTGTTGCTTACTGTAATGTTGCGCTATGCTGACCTGCAAGCCGATCCTGTAATTCTTAGTACGACATCGCACGGCTATGCTGTTGAGTATTCGCCCATGACAAGTAATTTTAACTACGTAGTGGTGCGATACAATGACAACGGTACTTTATATTATCTTGATGCAAGTGATGCACAATTAGGATTCAATAAACTTCCTTCTTACTGTTATAATGGCCATGCAAGAGTGGTGAATGAAATGGCAGAGCCCTTAAATTTTTCGGCCGATTCTTTAAGAGAAACAAAATCAACCCTCTTTATTATTACGAATGACGAAAAGGGAAGGTGGGTTGGAAATATGAACCAGATTCCTGGTTATTACGAGTCGTATCAAATCAGGGAAAAGGTAAAAGAGAAAGGCAAGGAGGAATTTTTTAAGCAAGTGCAAAAAGATTTTGGTACTGATATAAAGATTATTGATCCTAAAGTTGATTCTTTAAAAGAGTACGAAACACCTGTAAAGCTTCATTATGGTGTTGAACTGACAACAAATGGAGAGGATATACTTTACATCAATCCCATGTTTGGAGAGGCCTACAAAAAAAACCCTTTCACGGCAGCAGAACGTTATTACCCTGTAGAGATGCCTTACCGCATGGATGAAACTTACGTAATGAGCATGGAAGTTCCCAAGGGATATATCATTGACGAACTGCCCAAGCAAATGCTGGCAAAGTTTGACGAAGAAGGCGCCAGCTTTTTTGAATATCGCATATCCAACTCAGGCAATATTATTTCCTTCCGCACAAGGATAAAACTTGACAGAGCATTTTTTGTACCGGAAGAATATCAAACCCTGCGTGAGTTTTTCAACCTCATTGTAAAAAAGCAAAGCGAGCAAATTGTATTTAAAAAACAGAAGTGATGAAGCGAAACTATTTTTTATTGAGTATTTTTTTTACTTCACTGGTGGCTGCAGCAGGCGATGTTAAATACCCTGTTAGTTCCATACCTGAAAAGCTGTTGCAAAATGCTGATGTAGTAAAGCGGGAAGAAAATATAGAATATGAAATTATCTCGGGTAAAAATGCAAGATTTAATTACAAATATGTTGTTACCATTTTAAACGAAAATGGTGATAAGTACGCAGGCTTTAGTGAATACTATGATAAATTCAGGCAGATAGAATCTATTGAAGGTTATTTATACGACAAAGACGGAAAGCTTGTAAAGAAAGTAAAAACAAAGGATTTGCAGGATGTAAGTGGTGTAAGCAACATAAGTTTGATGGATGATAACAGGGTTAAAGAACATAGCTTTTACTATAGATCTTACCCTTACACTATCGAATACGATGTAAGTATTTCTTATAATCAAACTTTTTCCTTTCCTTATTGGGTACCGCAGGAATATAAAAATCTTTCTGTGCAACAAAGTAGCTTTACGGTTATTGTTCCTGCTGATTATACTTTACGGTATAAAATGTTCAATTATAAGGGAGAACCGGCACAAACAACCGAAAAAAATAAGAAGAAATATGTGTGGCAAGCCAAAGAACTGCCTCCGGTCAAAGACGAATATGCAGCACCACGCTGGCACGAAAGAGTGCCTATGGTCAGCATAGCACCCTCGCAATTTGAAATAGAAGATTACAAAGGAAATATGAGTAGCTGGCAGGAGTTTGGGAAATTTATTTATACATTAAATCAGGGCAGAGATCAATTACCCGAAGTCATCAAGCAAAAAGTAACGCAGCTAACAGCTAATACTTCTTCTGAAAAAGAAAAAGTGGAAAAATTGTATCAATTCTTACAACAGAATACCCGTTACATCAGCATACAGTTAGGCATCGGCGGCTGGCAACCTTTTGAAGCTTCTTATGTATCGCAAAAAGGCTACGGCGATTGTAAAGCTTTATCAAATTACATGTATAGCCTGTTGAAGGCTGCAGGCATCCGTTCACTTTACACGCTGATTAAAGCAGGAGATTACGATCATTTTATCATGGAAGATTTCCCCTGTACACAATTCAATCATGCTATACTTTGTGTGCCATTACAAAAAGACACGATGTGGCTTGAATGTACAAGTCAATCAGTTCCGGCAGGCTACATGGGCGAATTCACCGGCAATAGAAAAGCATTAGTGATTGATGCAAATGGTGGCACTTTGGTATCAACGCCGCGTTATGGATTGAAAGAAAATATACAGGTACGTTCCATAAAAGCAAAACTGGAAACTGACGGTACCTTGAAGATGAACACTACTACTACTTACAGGGGTGTTCAGCAGGATGATTTGAGTGGCATGATAGATAACCTTTCGAAAGAAAAAGTAAAAAAACATTTGGAGGAAGATTTGGCCCTTGCAACCTATGAGATTAATGACTTTAAATACAATAAGAAAAAAGACCTCATTCCTGAAGTGGAAGAGCAGTTGGATGTAACAGTGAGTAATTATGCTACTATTTCCGGAAAACGGATTTTTATAACACCCAATATTTTAGAACGCGGCGGTGCCAGAATTTCGGAAGAAGAAGGAAGGGTTGTTGATTTCGTCTTTGATTATGAGTTTCGTAATGAAGACAATGAAGAAATAAAGATTCCCGAAGGTTATGCTATTGAAGCAGCCCCACAGGATGTTTCAATCAACACTAAATATGGAAGCTATTATAGTTCTGCAAAAGTAATCGGTAATAAAATCATTTACAGAAGGGTGAGAGAGCAATTCCGCGGTAGGTTTGCCGCCCAGGAGCAAAAAGAAATCATTAAGTTTTTCGATGACATTTATAAGGCTGACAGAAGCAGGTTTGTATTGGTGAAAACCTTGCCTTAACTCTCTCCGCGAAGGACGCAGAAGGAAGAAAGTTAACGCACAGGAAAGACCTTTTTAACCAAAGGAAAAAGCTCTCAACCATAAATTTGTTGAGAGCTTTTTTATATAGAATTATTAGCTAGATAAGCTGTGCCTGGTCATTTCTTTCCAGCATTAAGTGGACGTTTTTCGTCAATGGCTTCCTTCATTTGCAAATAGGCATCTGCTTTTTGCTCGCCTAATAATGTTTTTGCAAAAAATATACAGGCATAGCCGCGGTTCCAATCAACCATAGGCCAGGTAGCAAATAAGCCGGGGCAAGCCAGCGATGAGGCTTCTCCGTTGCTCTCTTCAATTGCCCAACTTCCCAGTGCATAATTAAAACCAGTAGCAGCTTTAGGCGCATATTTTATCAATTCAGCAGTAGTTTGCACCTTACGCATTTCTTTAACTGCATCTGCACTTAAAATTTGTTTGCCATTGTACTGTCCATTGTTCAAAAGCATTTGCAGAAAGTGCATGTAATCATTTGCTGTTGATCTTGCACCACCGGAAGGATTGATAGCAGAACCATCCAAAGTGCTAAATGAAGTTTTGCTCATACCCAGCGGGTTCAGTAATCTTTGTTTGATCAATTGGTCAAAGCTCTTTTTCATTACTATTTCTGCCACACGGCCTGCTATATTCAAGCCAATATTGCTATAGCGGAATTCGGTTCCGGGATTGGTTTGAATTTCTTTTTTGGCGAAGGATTCTACTTCTTCATTTAATGATGCAAATTTTTTCCTTTGTAAAATAGCTTTTATTCCTGCTTCGGATTCTATGCCTGTAAAATGCGAAAGACAGTGTCGCAGTGTGATATAGTTTTTTCCATACATCTCAAAAATGGGAAGATAACGGCTTACTTTATCATCCAGTGAAAGTTTGCCTTCATCCACTAATTCTAAGATCAATGCAGCCGTCAGCCATTTGCTGGCGCTGGCAATAGGCGCTTCGGTTTTGGAGTTAAAATCGCCCATTTCTTTTTTGAAAACAATCGTGTCAGTCCATACCAGGGCTACCACATCATTACCTAATAATTTTTGATTTTGTGATAGCACCGCATCTAATTCGGGAAAATTATTGATACCATATTCCTTGTCGTTTTTTTTATTCTTCGATTGTGCAAAGCCGGTATGAAGAAATAACAGGAAAAGAAGTGTGGCACTGCATTTCAGGCAGTTTAATCGTAAATTGTATGACATTCTTTCGGTGAATTTATGATTGGATTGTGGTTTGATAATTGAATAAACGAAATCAAATAAAATCAATTGTATGAACTTATCCAATTTTACTATAAAGGCCGCTGAAGTAATACAGCAATCACAACAGCTGGCTTTCAACCATTCCAACGCTAATATAGAAACAGAGCATATTTTAAAAGCTTTACTCGAGCAGCAGGATTCGCCTGTGGAATACCTGCTTAAGAAAAATGCTGTGAACACACAGCAATTGGAAAATAAACTCGATCAACAAATTGAACGATTACCCAAAGTGTCGGGTGAGCCGGCACAAAATATTTCCCGCGACGCTAACAATGTCATTCTGCGTGCAGGGGCTGCCTTAAAACAGTTTAATGATGAATTTATCACGCCTGAACATTTGCTGTTGGCCATTGTTCAGGGCAATGACAATACAGCCAAACTGCTAAAAGATTTTGGTCTCACAGAAAATGGCCTAATAGCAGCCATCAACGAATTGCGCAAAGGATCAACGGTTAGTTCTCAAACCCAGGAAACACAGTTTAATGCGTTGAACAAATATGCCAAGAATTTGAATGAACTGGCACGACAAGGAAAACTTGATCCGGTTATTGGCCGCGATGAAGAAATCCGCAGGACACTTCACATTCTTTCCCGTCGCAGTAAGAACAATCCTATTTTGGTTGGGGAGCCGGGCGTGGGTAAAACTGCCATTGCCGAAGGTTTGGCCATGCGTATTGTAAACGGCGATGTGCCGGAGAATCTTAAATCAAAAATCATTTATGCACTCGATATGGGGCAACTCATTGCCGGTGCAAAGTATAAAGGCGAGTTTGAAGAACGTTTGAAAGGCGTGGTAAAAGAGGTGGCAACAAGCGAAGGCGAGATCATTCTTTTTATTGATGAAATTCATACGCTGGTAGGTGCCGGGGGTGGCGAAGGTGCTATGGATGCGGCTAATATTTTAAAACCAGCCTTAGCCCGAGGCGAGTTAAGAGCCATTGGTGCTACCACCCTCAACGAGTATCAAAAGTTTTTTGAAAAGGATAAAGCTCTTGAACGCCGTTTTCAAAAAGTAATGATTGACGAACCCTCTATTGAAGACGCTATTTCTATTTTACGTGGATTGAAAGACCGTTACGAAACGCATCACCACGTTCGTATAAAAGATGAAGCCATTATTGCTGCGGTTGATCTTTCTGTTCGTTATATCACCGATCGTTTCTTACCGGATAAAGCCATTGACCTGATTGATGAAAGCGCCGCCAAACTGCGGCTGGAAATGAATTCCATGCCCGAAGAATTGGACAAACTGGAAAGACAAATCCGGCAGTTAGAAATAGAAAGAGAAGCTATTAAAAGAGAAAATGATGATGATAAATTGAAGGACCTTAATACTACGCTGGCTAATCTTGCTGTAGAAAGAGATACTTTAAAAGCAAAGTGGCAGGAAGAAAAAGAACTTGTGGACAAGATACAAAATGCCAAAGCTGGAATTGAAAGTTTAAAACTGGAAGCTGAAAAAGCAGAACGTGAAGGAGATTATGGCAAGGTGGCTGAAATCCGTTATGGAAGAATAAAGGAGCAACAGGAAAAGATCAATGAGCTACAGGCAGGACTGAATGAGTTGAGTGCCAATAGCCGCCGCCTGATGAAAGAAGAGGTAGATGCAGAAGACATCGCTGAAAGCGTAGCCAAGTCAACAGGTATCCCGGTTAGTAAAATGTTGCAAAGCGAAAAAGAAAAGTTATTGAACCTTGAAGACGAATTGCATAAACGTGTGGTAGGTCAGGATGAAGCCATTACTGCCGTTGCCGATGCAGTACGTAGAAGCCGTGCAGGTTTACAGGATCCGAAACGTCCCATTGGTTCTTTTATTTTCCTGGGAACAACTGGTGTAGGTAAAACAGAATTAGCCAAAGGCCTTGCAGAATATCTTTTTGATGACGAACATATGATGACACGGATTGACATGAGTGAATACCAGGAGAAACATACGGTATCAAGATTGGTAGGCGCACCTCCGGGCTATGTGGGTTATGAAGAAGGTGGCCAGTTGACCGAGGCTGTTCGCCGCAAGCCTTATCAGGTAGTATTGTTAGATGAAATCGAAAAAGCGCATCCCGATGTTTGGAATATTTTATTGCAGGTGTTAGATGATGGAAGGTTGACAGACAACAAAGGCCGTGTGGTAAATTTTAAAAATACCATCATTATTATGACCTCTAACATGGGCAGTGATATTATCCAGGAAAATTTTGCAGACGTAACAGAAAAGAATAAAGATGTAATTGTTGATCGTACCAAAGCCGAGGTGATGGTGCGATTGAGGCAAACGATTCGTCCCGAGTTTTTAAACCGTGTAGACGAAATCATTCTGTTTCAGCCGCTAATGAAGAGCGAAATAAGAGGCATTATTAAAATACAGTTGGAAGGGTTGAAGAACCTGGTGGCGCAAAATGGAATACAATTGCGTTTCTCTGATTATCTAATTGATTACTTAGCCGAGAATGGGTTTGATGCGCAGTTTGGGGCAAGACCATTAAAACGTTTGATACAAAAAGAGATCGTAAATCAATTAAGTAAAAAAATATTGTCTGGAGAAATAGAAAGATCACATCCTGTGTTAGCAGACGTATTTGATGGCGTTGTGGTTTTTAGAAATGATGTTGAACAGCCACACACGGTATAGCTGTTTACAGAAGTCTTTTCAAAGCATAATTACAAAGTCAAAATTCAAAGTAAAAGTGTAACAACCGGAACCCTTGAATTTTGGCTTTTTGCTTTTTTTAATGAAGGCATTGCTTTAACAATGAGATAATGAGAGTGTATCAAATTCAATTGGGACAAAAGCAGATAATAACATAAAAGCAAAAATGCTTGTCAATAACACCTAAATGGTTTCATAAGAAAAGACCTTGTCGGTTGTTTCAATTAGTATAGCGTTATATTTTTCCAAAGCAAGTGAAATATCAGCATCAGAGAAATTAGCTGTAAGTGTGAAGTTATTCGTGTTCATAAGGTAACCAACAGAAACAAGCTTAGAAAACTTAGCCATTTCTATCAGGCAGGTAAACTTAAGGGTTCGCTTTTTCATTGGTGGTAGATATTAGGCTAACGTAAATCTAATAAAAAACCATGTGGAAAGTACACATTATAAATCTGGAAAAATTATGCACAATGAAATTTTAAAGAGCAACATAAGCAGCTAAGCCGCCATTTTCAATTTATCCACATTTAAAATTATTGCATGCTATGTTGGAAAACCCTGGTGCCTTCTAACTCCGTTGGCACCGTATTAGCACAATTAAAAAATAAACAAGCGTATACAAACTAAAGAAAGGATCGGCTTTAATGGATAAAATCCTGCGTGAACTGGATGATGTCATCAGCAGTCAAACATCGGTGCTGAAAAGATTGCACAAATAGAAGGGGACAATATTAATTTGAACGAATCTTCACTAACAGATGCGCTGCCAGACATTCACGACCATGTTGATGCTGCGCTTACTGCAACTACAACACTGCAGGCAAAGTTTAAAGAGGTGCACGATGAGTTTGTGAGTAGTAATCCTGTTTCGGAAGAATAGACCTGTCAATGCAGCATAACTGTTTTAATCTTAACTGCGGCCTGGGGAGATAATCACAAAGAAAACGGTAGAATATCGTAACTTACTGTATACATCCCCCTCCCTTCGTAACTGCTTCTGTTCATCCCTTGATACTGTTTTCTTCATCATCAAAAATCATTTTATGCTGGAAACAAAATCATCTCCGCTTGCCGGCACATCAACCGGCACTTTGACTGCTAAAGGCTATGCTGCACAAACAGCTGCTGTTCCGTTAGCTCCATGGAATTTTGAAAGAAGGGCTGTTGGACACCACGATGTCTTAATTGAGATACGTTACTGCGGCGTGTGTCACTCCGATTTGCATTTGGTAAGAAACGATTGGGGTATGTCTTTATACCCAATGGTCCCTGGTCATGAAATTGTTGGCGTGGTAACTGCCGTTGGCGAACATGTAAAAAAGTTTAAGGAAGGTGATACCGTTGGCGTAGGTTGTCTTGTAGATTCATGCAGGGTTTGCGACAACTGCAACGAGGGGCAACAGCAATATTGCTTGAACGGTTTCACGTTAACTTATAGTGGCATTGAAAAAGAAACAGGCAAGGTTACACAAGGTGGTTACGCTAACCGTATTGTGGTGAACGAAGATTTTGTCTGCCGTGTTTCTGATAAATTACCCCTAGATAAAGTTGCGCCTTTGTTGTGTGCCGGTATTACCACCTATTCTCCTTTGCGCCGGTGGAAAATTGGCAAGGGCCACAAAGTAGGCGTTGTTGGTCTTGGCGGCCTGGGACATATGGCTGTGAAATTTGCCACTTCTTTTGGTGCCGAAGTAACAATGTTAAGCACTTCACCTTCGAAAGAAGCCGATGCTAAGAGATTAGGTGCTCACCATTTTGTGTTAACTACCAATGAAGAGAAAGTGCAGAAGGTTGCCGGACAGTTTCATTTTATTATAGATACTGTTTCTGCACCTCATGATTACAACATGTACATTGCCATGTTAAAAACAAAAGGCACATTAATTTGCGTGGGACTTCCGCCGACGCCAGCGCAATTGGCCATGTTCAATATTGTTTTCCAGGGGCGTGAGATTGCCGGTTCTCTAATTGGCGGTATTGCTGAAACACAGGAAATGCTCGATTATTGTGCAGAACATAATATTACCTGCGATGTGGAAATAATAAATATCAAAGACATTAATCATGCCTACGAAAGAATGGAACGTAGCGATGTAAAATACCGGTTTGTAATAGATATAGCGACCTTGTAAGTAAAAGTAGGAGAATGTTCAATTAAATGTTGAGGAGGTTGACGTAATTACACTATAAATAAAAGGGTGTTAACACGGTTGTTGTAATCAATAAAATTATCAAATTTTGTTCTGTAAAAGTTAGTAGTGTAAGTCTTGTTTCTCTCATGTGTTATAGATTAAGCCATTCTGACTGGAATGGCTTTTTTCATGCTCGTTCAAGTCATCTTTACGGCTATTTCATTCAGTGATGCCTTCCTTTACCTGCCGTTGTTTTGTCTTCATCCAATGCAAAGTGCAATCTTCCTTTTGTTCGCCTGTCAATTACTTCACCTATAGTATCCAAAAGGTTTTGTTCTTCTATACTTCCCGACCAATGTTTCAAGCCTCGTACAAGAATGATGTTTTGCGCCGGGGTGTTTGAAGATTTTCCATCGTAGCGTTCGAGATAGGCATTATAGATTCCAAGGTTTTCCGGAACTATTTTATAATGAGCAAGTCCGCCTTTATAATTGGCAATCGCACTGAACCACATACACAATTTCTTTGATGAGCATAGACCAAATTGAGTACCAGTTTAAAAACTAAGATAACTGAAGCGTATTAGCAGTACAAACCATCTTGGTTGGTTAAACTCTTCTACATTTTTATTAGTTGGTATAAAGAAATACGGGCTTAATAGTAATAAAGCCTTCTGAGAACAGAAGGCCGTTAAGTCCAATAATCTTAATGAATTTCCAATACTATTATTTTCAATTGCTATGCCACGATGATTTTTAAATTATGTATTATGCCTGAACAGAAAAGCATCTAAAGGAATATTTCTTGTAAAAATGGAGCCAGATAAACCGCTTACGAAATGGACAACAACTTCTCTGTTGCTCCTGCAGGATTTACTTAACTTGTATAAACGAAGCCGGCCAAAACAAGAAATGATTAACAGTTAAACTCTTCTACATTTTTATTTACAATTCAACACCGGTCGTTTTATAATCCTCGGTTAGCTGAACATTTGTTTGCACTGCAGGTAATAAAATATAGAACGAAGAACCTTTCCCTTCTTCGGAAACAGCATAAACAGAGCCTTTATGATTTTCCAATATTTTTTTTACCAATGCCAATCCAATGCCCGTTCCTTCATATTCGGAACGGCCATTCAGGCGTTGAAAGATCTCAAAAATTTTGTGCTCATATTCTTTTGCAAAACCAATTCCGTTGTCTGTAAAAACAAGTTCGTAATAGTCCCTGTTCCAGTCAATGCCGGCAAAGCCATTGGTTTCTCCTGCCTTTCTTTTCTGACAAGTGATTTCTATTACAGGTGTTTGATCAGCTTTTGTAAATTTTAAAGCATTGCTGATAAGATTATAAAAAAGCTGGTTCATTTGAAGGCTGTTAGCTTCAATTACCGGTAAATCATCACTTTTAATTAGTGCATTTTTTTGTTTGATCACCAGTTCAAAATCATTGCGTACGTCATTAAATATTTCGTTCAGGTCCACAGGCGTAAAGCTTTCGCCGGATTGACGCAATCGGGAGAAATTCAGCAGGTCGTTGATAAGCTTAGACATACGTTGCGAAGCGTTTTGCATTTTGTCTAAAAAACTTTTGGCTCTTTCTGTTAATCCCGTGCTGTGATTTTCGGAAAGCATGTTAGCAAAAGTTTGGATCTTTCGCAAAGGTTCCTGCAGGTCATGGCTGGTAACATAAGCAAACTGTTCAAGTTCTTTATTCGACCGTTCAAGGTTTGCATTGACTTCGCTCAATTCTTTTGTTCTTTGCGTTACTCTCAGTTCCAGTTGCTGTGTTAGCTGGCGATACCGTTCTTCGCTTTCACGCAATTTTAATTCTGCATTTTTTTGTTCGGTAATGTCCATCATGGTGCCTAACATACGCAAAGGAGTGCCTTCATTATATATCACTTTGCCATGCGTTCGTACCCAATGAATGGTTCCGTCTTTCCACAACACTCTTGCTTCATAAAAATAAATGCCTGTTTGCAGTGCTTGTTCAAATGCTTTTGCTACAATGGTATGAACATCATCCGGATGAAGTTGTTCACGCATTTCCTTATGCAACATCCTGTGCGAAGGTGTATGCCCAAACAACTCGTTTAACCGTGGTGAATAAATGATGTCATGGTTGGTAAGGTTTAAGTCCCATGTAGCAAGGCCAGTGCCTTCCGCTGCTATACGCAGACGTTCTTCGGCGTCTTCTACTTTTTGCCTTGCCTCCACTTGTTCAGTAACATCGTATGCAATAACGAGAATAGCATAGGTTTGGTTTATGCTGTTGCTAATGGGCTGGTAAACAAAATTTACAAACCTCGTTTGTGAATGGCTGTATCGGTTTAAGATGACTTTGGTTTCGTACCCATAAAAAGGCTGACCTGTTTTATATACCTCTTCCAGTATTTGGGGAAAAGGTTGACCCTTTATTTCAGGCAGTGCTTCCAGCAAATGTTTTCCAACTACTGAAGAAGATTTCCCCCAAATGTCAAGAATATTTTTATTGGCCAGTTGTATTAAAAAATCATGTCCTTTTAGCATGCAGATTGCAACAGGTGCCTGCATAAAAAGATCAACGTATTGTTGTTCCGTTGCTTTTCTTGTTTGGTAAAGGTTAATAACAGATTCAACACGTGATAGTAATTCTCTGGAAGAAAATGGTTTTATCAAATAATCATCAACGCCGGTCTGTAAGCCTTCTAATGTAGCCTCTTCTCCGGCCCGTGCCGATAAGAGAATAACAGGAGTTTGAGAAGTGGCTGTGTCCGATTTAATTTTTTGCACTAATTCAAATCCGTCTATGTCGGGCATCATTACGTCGCTTATGATAAGATCAGGTATTTGGTCATGTATTTTTTGAAGTGCCAGGCGTCCGTTTGCAACAGCAGTAACGTCATATTTAGAACTTAGTAACCTTGCTACGTATTCACGCATGTCTGCATTATCATCAGCAAGCAGCACTTTTAATTTTTTGTTCGAGCCTGTTGCACCCAGGTTTTGAGTATAAAGAACTTCTTCATTTTGCAATGTCTGCGGGGAAGGCAACCATTTTAAAGCTTCTTTTACATAAATATCAGCATTTGAAAGTTTAGCGGAAGATTGACCGGATATAATTTTTTCCTGCGGCAGATGATCTTTACCTATCGGAATAGTAACAATGAAAGTACTGCCTTTACCAGGTTCGCTTTCTAAATGAATGGTGCCATGATGTAGTTTTATTAATTCCTGAACCATAGCCAGGCCAATGCCCGAACCTTCCTGGCTGCGCCCCTGACGGTTTTGTACCCGATGAAAGCGTTCAAATATTTTAGATTGTTCTTCCTTTGCGATGCCAATGCCCGTATCGCTTACTGAAACCAGAATGCTGTTCTCATTTTGTTGTAACTGCAATTTGATTTGTCCTTCCTCAGTATATTTTAAAGCGTTCGATAAAAGGTTCATAATTATCTTTTCCCACATGTCCACATCTATATAAACCGAACCTTCAACAATACTGCATTCAACAATAAATTGAATGCCCGCTTTTTCAATGGCAGAACGAAAAGAACTAGCGAGATCCTTTGTTAAAGTAGCAATGTCTGTTTGTTCATAGTGGGCCTGCATGCGGCCTGCTTCAATGCGTGAAAAATCAAGCAGGGTATTTACCAGCTTTTGCAGACGTATCGTATTGCGGTACGAAATGTCGATGTTTTCTCTTACATCAACCGGCAATTCTTTTTCTTTTCTTTTTACCTCCTGCAATGGGCTCAACATTAAAGCAAGTGGTGTACGAAATTCATGGCTGATGTTGCTAAAAAAAACGGTCTTTGCTTTGTCAATTTCTGCAAGGGCCTCGGTTCTTTTCCGTTCTTCTTCTATAGTGAGAACAGCAGTAAAGCTGGTAGCAATTTGATCTGCTAAAAGATTAAAGAAACTGCTGTATTTATCATCCAATAACCTGTAGGGGTTGAGACCAACCACCAAAAAGCCATAAGGGTCTTTTTGAGTGCCTTGAAAAATAGGCAGGATTATAGCTTGGTCCGACTGCCTTTCCCATGCTCTTTTTGGCAAATTGCCAAATGTTGCCTCGGGTGTTTGCAACACTTGCTGTTTTCTTTCTAAAACAGCCTTTGCAAATAGTCGGGAAATGTCATCTTGTTGGTTAAGGTCAATTTGTTGGGGAACTCGTTCTATACCATCATCCATTGCTGTTGAACTTGTAAAACAAGCTGTGTTTTCATTTAATTGGTAAAGAATAGCAAATGGAAAGTCCTGAGGATTTTCTTTTACGGCAGCTATTGTATTGTCAAATATTTCTTTATTGGATTGTACGTTGGCCAGTTTTTTTCCAAGCAGGGTAAGTGTACGCAATTGCCGATCGCTGATAATGCGGTCTGTGTCGTCAGTGTTTGCGCAAATCATTCCGGCTGTGCCGCCATTATCGTCAGGAATGGGCGTGTAGGAAAAAGTATAATAGGTTTCTTCAGAATAGCCATTGCGTTCCATGATGAGCAACTGCGACTCCACATAAGTGCCTTCATCTTTTTCCATCACCTGCTTAAGCATTGGCTCAATATCTTTCCATATGTCTTTCCAGACTATCGAGGCTGGTTGCCCAAACGCCCAGGGATGTTTACCACCCACAATAGCTTTATAAGGATCGTTGTAAAGTTTTATCAATTCTTTGCCCCACCCAATCCATATTGGCTGGCGTGATGTGAGCATGATACGTACACATGTTTTTAAGCTTTGAGGCCAACGGCCAGGAGAACCTAAAGAAGTTTTCGACCAATCAATAGAGCGAATCAATTCACCTGTCTCTCCGCCGCCTGCTAAGAAAGGATAGGCTTGAGACATCGCTACGTCATCTGGCTGCATGTAAAAAGGGTGTGTTTATTTAATTGGATAAATTTACAATTATCTTATGTTCAGCAGAAAATATTTGCTGCTTTTGTAATGGTGAAACTGTTTATAGAAAACATTTTCTTTATTAAATTATATAAGAGTTAGTGGCACAGTTTTTATAGATTTTTAGCATATAATTTTCCTTTATGCAAAACTGGCTTAGATCATTAATAGCAGGGTACGGAGCTTATAAGCTTGGTGGCGGATGTTTTGGTACCATAGTTGTTTTTATACTTATCTATTGGCTATTAGGACATTGTTAGGCGTTGATTCTTAATAAAGCTATGGTCTGTATAATTTTATAGTAAACTATTCCCTCGCTTCTTTACTCTGCCTGAGTATTATTTTTTTAATGAAAAATATCTGCATAATTGCTGCATTTTATGCGCTTGTTTTCAGGTAGTAATACTATTGCAGGTGTAAAGCAAAAGCATCATCTTGCAAGCTATTACCGTAACAGGTAAATATACGTTTTGAGAAACCTCTGTTTTTACAGAGGTTTTTTTATAATAGTTCGATGAATAAGTAGTTGCCTCTAGTTATTCTTGTTTATCATTATTAATGATCACAAAACTGTTCAGCATATAAAACGAAAAGGGCACGTTTTAAGTGCCCTTTTCTTGCAGTTAAAAATACGTAAATACCTATAACTGCGATGAGTGTTATTTTACTATTAATAGTCTCTAACACTCCTTATATAGCAAGCAATCGCTGTGCCAATATACACATTTTCACAGTTCAAAAATTTATTTCGAAACATCGGTAAATCTATTGGCATAATTCTTTCAACAACTATACTAAAACTTATGGAAGACAAGCGCAATGCAAAAGGTGAAGAAGGTACAGGAGGAATAGGCCGCACTAATTTCATACAAGGTGATCAAAACGATAAACGAAATACTGAAAATAAAAACAGCGATGTTACTTCAATAGACAGGGAAGAAGGAACAATGAATCATGGCGTTATTGGCGGCGGCTTACCCGATACGTCGGACGAAGGGAGTAAAAACGAAAACGATTAATTAAACAGATGACAAAATTCAGTCTTTAAAAAATGTGTTATGAATAGAGACAGAGAACCAGGTAATAAAAGAAAAGATAAACCTGCTAAAGTTTATAATGATGAAATGAACAACAAAGGGAATTCATTTCTTGATACGGATAAAGAGAGCAAGGCCAGGGACATGGCTAAGGTAAACAAAGCACTTAACGGGCAAGGGCAAAAAATGGATTCCGTACATCCAGACGACTTGAAAGAGACAAGAAATGACAGGATGATTGAACAGGAAAGGAGAGATTAATGTCAATCTTATTAAGCTATATCCTTTTGAACTAATTTTTCATCAATTACTTTTTGTAAAATATTTTTAGGTAATGCACCTTTTTGCATCATTGGCGCTCCTTCCTTGGGAATAAAAAGGAGTGTAGGTATGCTTTGTATGCCAAAAAGATTTGAAAGCTCCATTTCTTTATCTGTATCTATCTTATAGATCACAAGCTTATCGCTGTACTCGTTGGATAGTTCTTCAAGTATTGGTGCCACAGCTTTGCAAGGTCCGCACCAATCGGCATAAAAATCAACAATTGCCGGAAGTTCGCCTGCATACTTCCATTCAGTTCCACTTTCGTAATTGAATATCTTTTCTTTAAAGTCTTTTGCTGTCATTTGTTGTGTTGCCATACAATTATGTTACAAACAAAGTGCCATTTGGTTTAGTACGTAAGCCGAAATGCTGCAAAACCGTTGCTTTGACAATAAAGCTTTTACATTTCCTACGCTATTTTTATCGTGTTTCTACTTACCTGTTTTTAGGTTAATTACCGATTGACAATAAGGCCCACAAACTTTATTTTGCACCTTGTTAGTAACCCGTACCAATAAATGAAAGGCCATGCCCCGACAAACATTTCTTTCGAGGGAATCTTTTGTAGATGCTACAGAGAAGCAAACTAAAGAAACTTTGTTTTCCATTCCTGCTTATGTTTCCAACATCAGGCTGGTAGCAGAAAATAAGGTTATTGAATCTTTTAAGTTCTCGTATGAACAGGTGGAGAAGAAGGTTCAATATACTATTGATGTTTCTGTACTCCCTTTAAATGATCAGTACACAAGAATCAGCCTGCATGCTTCTCACGTAAACGGTCATGCGTTTTATGAAGATGCAGACATGGCTTTTGCTCTTCACGATTTTGAATCAGCTATTCATGCTGCCTTAAAAGGTGATTTAGCGCATTACAGGCCTGCAGGACAAAAATTGAGAGAGCCTAATGGGCTTTCGCAATTTTTTCTTGTCCTTAAATCGTCTATTAATGATTTGATCTTCAGAAAAAAGCTTTCTTAATAGTTTTCCTGTAAACTATCATTGCTATTGAAGTATTGCTTGCGATCTTCATTATTGCTACCATTTTTAAGGCTTTTATTCGGCATATAGGCTACTGCTGCCTGGTATAACTTCTATTCTTTCTGCATACTGGTGCTATTGAACACCCTAAATTTTACTTACAATTCATTCAATCAGCAATAAGATATTAATGCGTGTAAACCATCCCAAAGCTTTCGGCGGCCAGTACATCCTGCCATTGACTGATCAGTCGCTTAAAAGCCTGGCCGGCAGGAGTAATAGTTCTCTCTAAATCATACAATCCTACTTCATGAATGCGGCCATTATCCTCACGCAACGCTGTATCCCAATCTACCTGGTGTGTTAAACTATACCACGTAAATCCAACAATAGGAACACCATCTTGTTTCAGGCGATGCAGATTAGCCCATTGGCGATACAGCCAGTTAACAGAATCAGGCATCTTCATATTGGTTTCGGTGTGCATGATGGGCAGTTTGTAACGATTGTAATATTGATGCGTGATGACATAATAACCGAATACTTCTCCCGATGCCTGTGTGGTTCCATTAGGTAAAACTATATGTTCATTAGTGGCGTAATAATCATTGCCCATGATGCATCTTGCTTTAACCTGGTTATGCTCAAACCAATAATAATCGCCTGATGTCATGCCATTCTCCATCAGGTATTCGTACATCTGTACAGATATCGGATAGCCATAGGTAAGATCTAATGCAAGGAAGCGTTTGCGATTTAAAAAGTTGGCACGTTTTTGCACTTCGGGCCGCATGGGATGAAAGTATTCTGATGATTCGCTTTGAATAAAAATAGCTTCCGGCTGCACTTTCAAAATGGCATGCATGGCCATTACATTGGCCTTGCACAAATGATTCAAAGCTGTTACAAAAGCCCTGTCACTATGCAGGCGTTCGTTCCACCAGCCATACTGCGCCGAGAACATGGCTGTAATAAATATTTCATTAATAGGAGTGTATAATTGCAGGTAAGGAAAACGTTCGGCAAAGGCGCCTGCATATTCAGCAAAGAACTGTGGGAACTCAGGGTTTTGAAAATTACCCATCCAATCGGGCACACCAAAATGTAGCAGGTCAACAATGGGAGTGATGCCTGACTCTTTTAGTTTGTTAAAGGTCATGTCGGTGAAATCCCAATCGTATTTGCCCGGTGCAAGGTGTGTTTTATAGTAAGGAGGACCGTAGCGCAGAAACTCAATTCCCTGTTCTTTGGTTAGTTGAAAATCAAGCTCCCAATTTTTATAGTGACAACATTTTTCCATTTCGTCCACCCGCTTTGTTGTGCCATCGGGTAATTGAATGGTTGGATAGCTGTTTTCAATACCTGTAGCAAACATAAACTTACTGCCAAGATTCATTCGTGTCATGCATCGTCATTTATGTGCTAACCCTGCTAAAGTGGTGCCACAGTTGGAAAAGTTGAATAGTTGATGGTTGATAAGTTGAATAGGAAATCCCCTCAATTTATCAACCCATCAACTTAATAACCTGTTATTGATCTACAGAAATATGTTTGGCTAAAAGATTGGCAACATTAGCTATGTTAACCGGTTTGGTTATTACATCCTGCACTTCGCAATCGCCAATTTGTGCCCGTGTAGTAGAATGTTTATCTAAAAGTAAAATGACATCAACGTGTTGGCCCTGAATAATATGTTTGCATATATCATATTCATTAAATGCCTGCATATCCGGGTTGGCAACTATAACATGCGGCCGAAGCCGTATAGCAGTTGGTATAAGGTCCGAGGCACTATCAATCGTGTCTACATCATAACCTTCAGCAGAAAGATCTTTTTCCATTGCATTCAAAAAAGCATAATCGTTGTCGCAAATCAAAACTGTTCTCCTGTTATCCATGTCAAAAGTTTTAAGGGTGAGCCCAGGTGAAAGGAATGAGTTTGCAATTTAGTTCATGCTGCCAAGGAATGAACGGATGGGATTGGTAGAATGTGTAAATTCTTATGCTGTAAAATGTTGATCAGCACTTTTGTTTTAGGCAGACTTTTAATATGTTTACAATCCAATGATTGCATTTACAACCACAATATTAAAGTTTGGCCAGCAAGGCGAAAAGACAGGCTGGACTTATATTGTAATTGCGGCTCAAATGGCGCAGCAATTAAAACCTGGTAATAAAAAATCTTTTCGGGTAAAAGGCCTGCTCGACAACTTTCCTATTAAAGGGGTGGCGTTATTGCCCATGGGCGAAGGCGATTTTATTATGGCTTTAAATGCAGAAATGAGAAAGGGAATTAAAACGCAAAAAGGTGCGGAGCTGCATGTGCAATTGCAGGTGGATAATGAAGAAATAAAACCTTCGGCAGCGTTAATGGAATGTATGGCAGATGAACCCGAGGCACTTAAAAATTTTAATGATCTTCCTAAAGGTCATCAGAACTACTTCAGCAACTGGATTGAAAGCGCTAAAACACAAACTACAAAAGCCACACGCATAGCTCATGCCATTCGCTTTCTTTCAAAAGGCAAAAACTTTGGTGAAATGATCAGGGCAATTAAGAAAGAAAAAGAGATGGGTAATTCATAGATACAACCTCGTATCATTCTTCTTTTCTTTCGCTTGTTCCGGCACGGTCGCTGCCGGCCATGCGGTCTGCACTGGTTTCATGCAGGTCATCGTTCGAAACAGATAACGTATCATCTTTTTCCGGATTTATACTTTTATCATGGCGGTCTTCTTCCGGTGTTTGCAATGTACTGTCGGGTGTAAGATAAATAGGCGTGGGCTCGTTAGCAGCGTTCGACGAAAGCCCGGTGTTTTCTTTATTTCTTTCATCCCTGTTTTCCGTATTGCTGTTGCGGTTTTGTTGTTCTTTCATAAAAAATTTTTGTAGATTTAACAATGAACGATGAATGATGAGCTCGTGTTATGCTTAAAACTTTCTTATAGTCATTCCTTCAACATCTGCAGGCGGCACTTATTACTAATTACTCATTACTTATTTTTCTATGCATCTTCACCATCGGTTATTTCTGTGCCTACTTCGTCTTCCATATCTGCACTTTCTTTGCCCAACTCATCGGCACGATCCCTGATATTTTCATTGGCCCTTGGGTTTGGATTTTGTGCTACTTTCTTTGTGCCGGGATTGTTTTTATTTTCCTGTGTAATTTTATTTTCATCTTCTTCTCTTTTCATAAATAGTTTATAGTAAAAAGAAAAAATGTTGTGCCAGAAATAGAATTTTGTAATTGAAAAATGATTTATGCCAACCGTTCATTTGCTTATAAAAGGAAAAGTGCAGGGTGTTTTTTACAGGGCCACTGCAAAAGATGTTGCTAAAGAATTACGACTGACAGGCTGGGTAAAAAATACAAAAGAAGGCAACGTGGAAGCTTTGGCTTCCGGCAGCGATGAGCAATTGAAACAATTTATTAGCTGGTGCAGGCAAGGCCCTGCCAAAGCCATAGTAACTGACGTAGCCATAAATTTTATTGAAGAAGAAGTGTTTGAAGCCTTCAGCATAATCAGGTGAATAGGATGGAGATACTTCATGCATTCCATTCAAAATGTTTAAGTAATTCATTGAGAATGCAAACAATTTATGTACAATCATTGTTCAGCCTGCTTACCCACTTCATTGCTCAATCTGTTGAGTAGTATAGCAAAAATTACCCAATGAACTTATTGTCCCGCTTTAGATAAGTACGGCACTATTTTGTTGTGATGGGTTATACCAACACAATTGTTAACCTTTTAAAAAGTAGTGTGTTATGGCAGAAAGAGACGAAAATCAGAGCAGAGATGAACAATCGAGCCGCGGGTTCGATGCTATGGACAATCAACAGCAGCAGGAAATTTCCAGAATGGGTGGCGAGTCTTCTGGCGATGGAAGAAGTGAAGCAGGAAGTGAAAGAAGCGGAAGATCTTCCAATCGCGGATTTGCAGCCATGGATCCTGGTAAGCAAAAAGAAATTGCCAGCGAAGGAGGCCGTGCTGCGCACAAGCAGGGCGTGGCCCACGAATGGAGTAGTGATGAAGCAAGAGAAGCCGGCAGAAAAGGTGGCCAGATTGTTAGCCGCAACCGTGAGCACATGAGTGAAATTGGAAGAAGAGGCGGACAAAGCTCAGGTAGCAGGCGCAGTCAAAAGAACGACAACAGGGAAGAATAAACTTTTTGTGTTGATTTGGTGGTGCTTGGTATACGCCTGGTCTATTTGGCCAGGCGTAAGTTTTTATAAGAACAATTGGTATTAATGCAGGCAAATGAAGGGTTACTCACTAAACCCTTCATTTTATTTCTTTATTCTTTTAATACAAGAAAGTCCCGCTAAAAAGCGGGACCGGTTAAAACTGCTAAAAGAGGAATAAAATGTACCACTGCAAACAAAATATTTTTATTCCGCTTGCTTTTGTTTTTGGTATTAATGAATCATTAAGCTTTTGTAAAGAAGCTTACATGCCCGGTAAAAGTTTCATCAATCTTTATCAATATCATCAAGGTCGGCATCGGCATTTTTATCTTTATCTTTTTCTCTGAAACTATCGGCTGCTGTTTCGGTCAGTTGCTGGTTGGCACTGTCGGTATTGCTGCTGCTCATAGTGCTTACGCCAGGTTGCTGCGCCGACTCATCTCTCAGGTCCGGATCATTTCTACGGCCATCTTCGGCAGGCCTGTTGCGTACAGGATCAGTTGTTTGCTTCATACATTGTTTTATAAAAAAAGCAAAAATCCTATGCCACAACATCTTTACTAATCATTGCTGCTGCCTGCAATGGCGTTCAATTATTTTTTCCGCGAAGCGCTGTGTGCTTTTTATATTTCTTCGCCGCCGGCGCTGCTACAACAGAAATTTTTGCAAAATCGTCGAATCAATTATTTCTTAATTGGAATTTTACCTTTCTTTGATGAAACGAACTAATTATTCAATATCATGGGTATGAAAAACTTACTGGTTCCCGCCTTAGCCCTTTTTTGCTACGCCTGCGGCAACACTTCTGCTCCTAAAGTACAAGCACAGCAAACCGGTGCCGAAGCAAAAGCTGATGGTGATAATCAAACTGCTTCTAAACCAACTTTAGACACTGCCAGGTACGATTCGCTAATGAAATACATGGCTAATGGAGATACTTCGGGCCGCTGGCCGGTAAAGCATGCACCTTATCCTTTGCCGGGTGCCATCTTACCTTTTAACCGTGTGGTAGCTTACTACGGTAATTTATACTCTACCAAAATGGGTGCTTTGGGCAAATGGCCAAAGGCGCAAATGATCCCTAATCTTTTAGCCGAAGTAAAAAAATGGCACGAGGCAGACAGCACTGTGCCCGCCATTCCGGCCCTACATTATATAGCTGTAACGGCGCAGGGTGCAGCGGGTAAAGATGGTAAATGGCGCAGCCGCATGCCTTTGCACCAAATTGATACGGTGTTGAAATGGGCCAAAGAAATTAATGCCCTTGTTTTTATTGATGTGCAGGTGGGCCTTAGCGATGTGCAGTCGGAACTGCCGCAGTTTGAAAAATATTTATCGCTGCCCAATGTGCACTTTGGTATTGACCCCGAATTTGCCATGAACGCCAAAGGTGGTAAAAGGCCCGGCAGCGTTATTGGTTCGTTAGATGCAAAAGACATTAACTGGATTGGCGATTACCTGGCCGGCATTGTAAAGAAAAACAACCTGCCTCCCAAAATATTTATTGTGCACCGCTTTACAAAGGGCATGGTGACCAATGCTAAAGATATAAAGCTGCGCCCCGAACTGCAGATAGTAATGGATATGGACGGCTGGGGACCTCCCGATTTGAAAAAAGGAAGTTACAGGTATTGGATCAACGAAGAGCCTGTGCAGTTTACCGGTTTCAAACTGTTTTATGTGAACGACACAGAAAAAAGCGGTAAAAAAGAAATGATGTCGCAGCAGGAAGTGCTGAACCTGAAACCCAAGCCCATTTACATTCAGTACCAATAATGAGTGGTGAATAGTAAATGGTGAATAGGGTTGTAGCATGAAACGGAATAAATGAATTGTCCCTGCCTGTTAAGGCAGGGATTTTTGTTTGCGGGGATAATGCCAGGGCTATAATAAAAAATGATTGGCGGCAGTGCACATAAGTAGCAGTAGCCTTCCGGCATGTTTGGAAGGGCTTCCGAAAACTTTTGGACGACCAAAAATCTTTTTGGAGAGCTATTGCATCTGTTGCAATGACCATCTTTTCTGTTTAGAAGGCCATAAAAACTGTTTTGTTGACCATAAAAACTGTTTTTAACAGCCTTGTAGCCATAGCTTGTGTCCCCACAAGCTACTTTTTCTTCCGCACAAGCCGCTTTCCTTCTTCATCCATAAATGTTATTTTAGTATGCAATGCTTCAAAAAGAACTCTATTTTTATACAGCTACCATCCATCAATGGAAACCGCTGATTAAGGATTTTAATTTAGAGCCTGTTATTATCCAATCATTGTCTTACCTGTATCATAAAACTTGCATCAATGTGTATGGGTTTGTCATTATGCCCAATCATATTCATTTAGTTTGGGAACTGCTGCAGAATAACGGAAAGGAAAGTCCTGTTGCAAGCTTTATGAAGTTTACAGCACACCGTTTTGAAGAAATATTAAAACAAAAAGCGCCACTTATCTTAGCAACTTGTAAAGTGGACTGGCACAGCCGCAGCTATAATTTCTGGCATCCAAAGGCCGATTGGTTTTTATTGAATCAATTGCCTGCTATTGAACAAAAGCTACATTACATACACCTTAATCCTATGAGAGGCAAATGGAGCCTTGTTACCGACCCTTGCGATTACTATTACTCTTCCTGCAGATTTTATGAAAAAGGAATTAATGATTTCGACTTTTTAAAGGATTATAGGGATTGGTGTGGATAAAATGATTAGCGGCTTGTGGGGACACAAGCCTTGGCTAATAAATGTTTTTAACAGGCTTGTGTCTTTATTGCCAGCCATAGCTTGTATCCCCACAAGCTACTTTTCTTCAGACCTTATAAGCTACATCACCGCTGCAAATACCTGTGAATTAAAAAGTAACTGATCACCACCAGTAGCAACACAATAATAACGGTGGCTATCACCCAGGGATCAATTTTCAGTTCAAGCTTTTTGCGCAGCTTTTTCTTTTTATCTGTTCTTTTTCTGAGGTCGTAATTAAGCTGGCTAACCAGTTCGGTTAGTTTCCGTTTATCTTTAAAATCTTCCAGCCCGTCCAAAGCATCCGAGTCAAAATCATCATCCATCATTTGTTTTTCTATCTCGTGCTGTTGTTCGGCAGAAAGTTTTCCCTGCAGGTAAAGCAAAAGCGTTTCCTGGTCAATGTCAGGATTCAAATGAGATAATATGTCTTTTAAATTGTCGCTCATTTCTTTTGCTCCCGGCTTTGCTTTAATTTTTTTTCGAGGATGATCTTCAAATTGCGTTTGCCATTTTGAATATAACTTTTTACCTGTAGCAGGCTATAGCCTGTTTTTTCTGCTATCTGCTGGTAGCTGTTCTTTTTCAGGTAAAACAAAATTACGCATTGCTTTTGCTCTTCGTTTAGTTCTTCAATGGCTTCGTCCAGCAGGTTATAGGTTTGTTCATTTTCCAGCAGTTCGTCTTTGGGGGTTTCGGTGTGCACCAATTGTTGTTCGTTCAACTCTTTCACAGCTTTGCCGCCTTTATCTCTCAGCTTCATCAGGCAGTGGTTTTTGGCCACCATATACAACCACGATTTGAAATACTCAATGCGGTATTTCGAAACTTCTGTCAACACTTTTAAAAAAATTTGCTGCACACAATCTTTTGCTTCGGTTTCGTTTTTAAGATATTTCATGCACACACCCAACAGCAGCAACGTATAACGTTCCAGCAAAATGCCTATCCATTCCTGGTTCTTATCGGTGTAATATAGTTCCAGTAATTCAGCGTCGGTTATATGGTCGTAGCGGCTTGTTTTCACGTCAGGTCAAATCATGTTTGATGTTTGAGACTTGCTAAGGTAACCAATCAACTTTATCAACTTGTCAACTCATTCAACTTGCAGATAAGATGCAAAGCCTGCAATTTTGCATAAATAAAAATCAACTTTACGTTCATGCAATATGCTATT
>JBQCJM010000246.1:0-5853 GCA_051952715.1 Flavisolibacter sp. | reverse complement strand
GATCTTTATCATCAATAAAATATTCGAAATACGCTGTGCGGTTTTTAATTTCCATTTAGTAGATCAACTTGAGAAGTATGAGTTTTTATGAGCCGGGGCAGTATTGCTACTATGAAACTTTTGTTGCGTCGCACTCTTGTACGTTCAATAATACATTTCAACATTATTTGGTCATCCTAATAAAAAATATCAGTTCTTAAACAACGTCAACACAGTACCAATTTTCTGCTTCAATTCTTTTCGGTTCACAATAAAATCTAAAAAGCCATGCTCCAGAATAAATTCGCTACGTTGAAATCCAGGCGGTAAATCTTTTTTTATTGTCTCTTTAATAACACGTGGCCCTGCAAAGCCAATTAATGCGCCGGGTTCTGCAATGTTCAAATCACCCAACATGCCAAACGAAGCCGAAATTCCTCCAAACGTCGGGTCGGTTAATAAAGAAATAAAGGGCAGTTGAGCATCGGACAATTGCGAAAGCTTGCCGCTTGTTTTTGCTAACTGCATCAGCGAAAAAGCACTTTCCATCATGCGGGCACCACCGCTTTTGCTAATGACCATGTAAGGAAGTTTATGCTCTAAACAATAATCAACTGCACGGCTAAATTTTTCTCCCATTACACTACCTAAGGAGCCGCCAATGAATTCAAAATCCATGCAGGCAATCACAATGCCATTGCCCTCTACGGTTCCTGTTGCCACCCGCATTGAATCTTTTAAATCGCTTTTCGACCAGGTTTCTTCCAGCCTTTGCTGGTAGGGCTTCAAATCCGTAAAGCCCAAAAAATCTTTGGAGCGGATGTTTTCAAAAAGCTCGGTGTATTGGTTATTGTCAAAAAGTATTTCGTAGTATTCATTGCTGCCAATGCGATGATGATAATTACATTTAGGGCAAACAAACAAAGCTTCACGCAAATCATTCACTGTGCAGATGTAATTACATTCCGGGCACTTGGTCCACAAGCCTTCCGGCGTTTCCTTTTTTTCGGATGACGGAGTAGTAATACCTTTCTTTAAACGCTTGAACCAACTGGTTTTTGTTTCCTGTGTTTTGCCTTCTTCTCCTGCAAGATTGGCATCAAAATCTTCAAACTGTTCTACCATTATTAAGATTTTGGTTTAGCGCAAATATAAGTGTTTGAAGATTTGAGTATGTAGTTTGATGTCGCCGGCATTCACTTCTGTCTAAATCTTTCGTACTCAGAAAATGAATTATTCAACTTATGCAGGGCTTGCTGAAGCGTTTTCTTTCCCGTAAGATCTATAGTAAAAGCTATAGAGTTGGCACAGTAATTGAAATTATATTGCTGATGTTTGATCAGACTTAATGACTTTTACAAGCATCAATTTTCATTACAAACATTACTGTACGTAATGAAAAACCAGTCCCGCTTCGGCGGGATTTTTTGTTGACTCTTTCTTGCTCAGAAGTTTTAATTGGCAATGATTTCAACTATTAAGCAAATGAAAATACCAAAGTCAAAGGAACAAGCCTCGCATTACGAGGCTCGTTCCTTTGAAAGTTATTTCTGTTTACGCTGGTCGCTATGTGTTTCCTTTCGGTTGTGCGTCACATCAGTGCCTTTAGTATCCTGTTCTTCAACTTCCCTGCTGTCGAGGTTGTCTTTGTTTTGTGCTCTTGGGTTGTCCGATGGATGCCTCTGAGGCGTATTGCTATTTTGTCTGTCGTTTTTAATACTGCTACCTTTCATAATTCAATTTTTTGTAAATGGCAAAAAAACCATACCATTTTACATACATTCAGTTAGTATGTTACGATGCAATCATTTGATGAGCTGTTTCCTTTCCCGTTACGAGTGCGGCTTCAACCGTTCCTATTTCAGGACCTTCGTATAAAGCTTCGCCTGCAAAAAATATAGTGTCATTTAATGGTTCTTTTAATTGGTTTCTCCAGCTTTTCCCGTTTACTACGTCATAAGCGTAACCTCCACAGTTGTATGGATCTGTTGCCCAGTTTACAACGTACCAGCCTTTCAACATTTTTTGTAATAATGAAAGTTCAAGATCAAAAATGTTATGTAAAGAGTTCAGCGCTTTTGATAGAATTTCTTTCTCATCATTATCTTTTAAAGCCGCTGCATTTGGGCCGGCCAGCCAACCGGTCAAGGTATTTGCTACTTCCGGATGTTGTGTCCACCACGTTGGTACACTTTCTTCAGAAAAAAGAAAGCTGAGCTTATTCAAGTTCTTGTCTGGCACCCATTCTTTATTTTTCCAAAAAGCATTTTCAAATTGCAAGATAATTTTTATAACTGGCCCAAAGCCTAATTGCTTGGCTGCTTCTGTTTTGTCAGAAAGGGCAGGAGAGAAGCAGATTTGCCCTGATTGTAAAACACCTAAAGACACCGTAATTAAAATTTTTTCAGCTTTAAATGTTTTTTGATCTGTTATAACTTGAACATTATTATTCTTCCAGTTGATTTGCTTTACATCATGCGATAAATAAAAGAAGCACCCTTTTTGTTCTGCTTCTTTAAAAATATAATCAACCAACTTCTGATAGCCGCCTTTTATGCGGTACTGCACATCGTCGGAAGTTGTCAGTTCTTTGCAAAGTGCCATAGTGCTGGCTTTTGAAATATCGCCTGCATAATAGCCCTCAACATAGTTTTGTAAAGTAAACCGCAGTTCTTTATACTTATCGCCCTGTAAATACTCATTGATGAACTGTGCGACAGAAATGTCCTGCTCCAGTTCTTCAAACTTTTTTTCAAGGTCGGCGTAATCATCTATAAAATCTTCCTGCTTTTGCAACTCATTATTTTCTTTCTTCCATATATCCCCTGAGACTTTAGTGAAATCTATTCCTGCTTTTTTTAGAAGAAGCTGCGTTAATTTCAAATCTCCATGCACAAACTCGGCCCCGGTTTCAACAGGCACCGAAAAGTTTTTATCAACAATGGTATGGATTCTTCCGCCTATCCTGTTTCTTGCTTCTATTACAGCCACTTTCTTCCCTGTTTGTGCCAGTTCCCAGGCAGCCATTAGCCCTGCTGCCCCGGCACCAACTATTAGTGCATCGTAAAAATTTTCTGTACTCATTTTTGCTAATTAATTTTCCACGCCAGGTAGTAAAGGCCACCTTTTATGTTGATAGCCTTGTATCCGTAATAACTTTTGTTCAGCAAGTTATGCGCCACAGAAAAAGCCTGTTAGAAAATGTCCGGATAAACAACGGCTAATGGCTGGTTGCTTGTTTGGCTTTTATAACTCCTTTTGTTCAGCAATTATTTTCTTATTTTTTGCAGAAAGGCGGCTGGCCGAGAAATGCTTGTTTTTACTAAGAAATAGGAGTGTCCCTAAAATAAAAGTCCCCCGAAGCAGCCGGGGGAACTTTTTTGTCTCTCACAAAGCAGAACTATCGTAAATAAACTGTATTTGCTGAATTGATTTTCGATGCGGTCAGTTTAATAGACTGTTCAGTCTTTGATTTCGCTGCACCAGCCTCAGAAATATTTTTTGTGTGGAAGATAGAAGCTAAAGTAGGCGCTATTACCAACGACACAATGGACATCAGTTTAATTAAAATGTTCATTGATGGGCCCGATGTATCTTTAAATGGATCACCTACGGTATCGCCGGTTACCGAGGCTTTATGAGGTTCAGAGCCTTTGTAGTATTTCTGCCCGTTGATATCAACGCCTTTTTCAAAACTTTTTTTAGCATTGTCCCAGGCACCGCCGGCGTTGTTTTGGAACATACCCATCAATACACCGCTTACCGTGGCTCCGGCTAAAAAGCCGCCTAAAGCTTCGGGTCCCAATAAAAATCCAATAATTAAAGGTGATACGATGGCAATAGCACCAGGAAGCATCATTTTTTTAATAGAAGCTTCAGTAGAGATGGCTACACACTTATCGTATTCAGGTTTGCCTTTTCCTTCCATAATACCGGGAATTTCGCGGAACTGACGACGTACTTCCTCTACCATACTCATGGCCGCCTGGCCTACAGCACGAATGGCTAAAGAAGAGAAGATGAAAGGAATCATGCCGCCTACAAATAAAGAAGCCAATACATCGGCCTTATAAATATCAATACCACGAATGCCTACCACGCCTACGAAAGCCGCAAACAAAGCCAGCGCCGTAAGGGCTGCAGAAGCAATGGCAAAACCTTTACCAGTAGCGGCAGTGGTGTTACCCACAGCATCTAAAGTGTCTGTTTTTTCACGCACATCCTTAGGCAGTTCGCTCATTTCAGCAATACCACCGGCATTATCTGCAATAGGGCCAAAAGCATCAATTGCCAACTGCATAGCAGTGGTGGCCATCATGCCTGCCGCGGCAATGGCTACACCGTACAATCCTGCAAAAGCATAAGAACCATAAATACCACCGGCTAAAACCAAAATAGGTAGAAAAGTAGATTCCATTCCAATGGCTAAACCGCCAATAACATTGGTAGCATGGCCGGTAGCCGACTGGCGGGTAATGGTCATTACAGGACGCTTGCCCATGGCTGTATAATACTCAGTGATGATACTCATTAAAGTACCCACCACCAATCCTACAGCAATAGAACCCATTACACCGTATTTAGTAAAATGATGGATGCTTTGATTCAACTCGCCTGCAGGTCTTATATCACGGCTTAGAAATAAATTGCCTTCGGGCAAAATCCAGTTTACTAAAAAATAAGAAGCGATTGCTGTTAGAATGATTGAACCCCAGTTGCCCATGTTCAAAGCTTTCTGCACCACGCCGGTGCTAATGCCGGCATTTTCGCCAATACGGACAAACCATGTTCCTATAATCGAAAATAAGATACCCACGCCTGCAATCAGCATTGGTAACAATATAGGAGAGAAGCCATTAAAGCCATCTGATAAAGCACCGCCAGTGTTATCAACCACTTCGTGCCCTAATACGATAGTAGCTAAAACAGTAGCTACGTAAGAGCCAAACAGATCGGCACCCATGCCTGCTACATCACCCACATTATCACCTACGTTATCGGCAATAGTGGCCGGGTTGCGTGGATCGTCTTCAGGAATGCCTGCTTCTACCTTGCCTACAAGGTCGGCGCCAACATCGGCAGCTTTAGTATAGATACCGCCACCAACACGGGCAAAAAGCGCAATGCTTTCTGCACCCAAAGAAAAACCGGTTAATACTTCAATAGCACGGGCAACATCAAAACTATTAGAGGCTGCGCCAGGTGCAAACACTTTTATCAATATAATAAACAATCCGCCTAATCCTAAAACTGCCAAGCCTGCAACGCCCATACCCATTACAGCGCCGCCGGTGAACGAAACATTCAGTGCTTTTGACAAAGAAGTGCGGGCAGCATGCGCCGTGCGAACATTAGCTTTTGTAGCAGCACGCATGCCTATATAACCGGCAGCAGCGCTAAAGAAAGCTCCAATTAAAAAAGCAATGGCGATAGACCAGTGTGAGTCGGGATTGCTGTTGCCCATGAAGAACAATAGCAAACCCACAATGATACCGAAGTATGTGAGTATTTTCCATTCGGCTTTTAAAAAGGCCATTGCACCATCGGCAATGTAAGTGGAAATTTCCTTCATGCGGTCGGTGCCCGCATCTTGTTTGCTTACCCAGGAAAACTTCCAGAGTGTATAAAGCAAACCAATCAATCCCATGGCGGGAACTAAATAGACTAAAGAGGAATTCATATTGTAGTCTTAAGTTATTTTTTTGTGGACGGCAAAGATAGGGGTTGAGCAAAGATTTCGTGCAACAGGGTAGGGATAGTTCATAGTTTATGGTTTAGGATTCATAGATGGCTATTCAAAGTCAATTAACCTCACCACCAGATGACGTTTCTTTTAGCTTTCAAACAACTATAATATCAGATTTATGTAGAGTG
>JBQCJM010000245.1:0-3001 GCA_051952715.1 Flavisolibacter sp. | reverse complement strand
ATATTATTACCAGGACATAGTAGGAACCAGGGAAACATCGGCTATAATGAAAGCTTACAGGGATAATAAAGTAAACCGCGTAGTGCTTACAAGCTACGATGAAAACAATACACGCAGCGATGATTTTTATGTAGAACAATTGTTTTCTGCTACTAATCACACTTTAAAAACCACTACCCGATCTGATATGGATCATGAATCTGTACTAACCTCTTATCTTGATGACAATAACAATGTTATTAAAACAACAGACAGCAGCAATATTGTAACAACTATTACAAATTATGCTTACAACCCTGCGGGGTTACTGATTTCTATAACAAGCTTTTCATCGGATTCTTCAAAAAGAACAACAGAATCGGAGCAACATGTATGGCAATATGACAATAATAAAATTGCAAGAATGCTGCGCATAAAAAATGCAAGAGATACAACATACGTAAATTTTAAACTGGACGATGCCGGAAATATTATTGAAGAACAGGAAACCCGTAAAGGCGTAAAAGCTCCGTCGATTTATTATTACTATGATAACAATAACCGCTTAACAGACATTGTGAGGTACAATAATAAAGCAAAGCGGTTACTACCCGAATATATGTTTGAGTACTCACCGTCTAACCAGGTCATTCAAAAAATAACTGTTCCTTCTAACAACGATAATTACCTCATTTGGCGATATCAATACAATGGACAGGGATTAAAAACCAAAGAAGTTATTTACAACAAACAAAAACAGCTTACCGGTAAAATCGAATACCAGTATTCATTTAGCCAATAGTAAGTATTGACGGAAAATGATTGCTATAAAGGCTAAAGCAAGTAGCGTCAATTTTTACTATTTGCTCCATTTCTGCTAATATTTATATTACAAATAGTGAAAACAATTCAGTTGCTTTTATCTTGCAGTCTTTCTTCTTCCGAAAAAACACTAAAGTCTTTTAATGAACAGCGATCATATCAACCAGGAAAAATTGGCATTGCTAAACCAACTAAGCCAGGGCAACTATAAAGCATTTTTATATGACTGCGATGGGACGCTTGCTGATAACATGCATGCCCACAAAGCAGCCTTTGTTAAAGTAGCTGCTGATCACCAAATACAATTGAACGATACTATTATTGATGAATTGGCAGGCTGGCCTACTATTTTGGTGGCAGAAGAGATTTCAAGAAGGTACAATGTTAGTTTTAATGCGATAGATTTTTCCAAATTAAAATCACAGGTTTTTATTGAAGAATTTATTGCAGATACAAAACCGGTGCAGTTTGTTGTAGATCATTTAAAGGCGCATGTTGGCAAAATAAAAATTGGTGTAGTATCCGGTGGAAGCAGGTCTACAGTAACTAAAACCTTATCGGTGATCGGGATTGATTCAATGATCGATGTTTTGGTTTGCGCCGGCGATACGCCAAAAGGCAAACCTTATCCGGATCCTTTTTTGCTAGCCGCAGAAAAATTAGGGGTTAGACCTGAAGAATGTTTGGTATTTGAAGACGGAGACCCCGGCGTGCAGGCTGCTGACGCGGCGGGAATGAAATGGATCAGGGTAGATAAAATTGCTTGCTAAGTTTCAATTCAAAAAGAGTTTCCAAATAAAAATAAAGAGGCTGCAAATTGCAGCCTCTTTATCAGTGCCCCGGATCGGACTTGAACCGATACGACCGTTGCGGGTCACAGGATTTTAAGCAATTCCGATGGGTTAATTTCCCTTAACTTATTTGAATGAATTTTAACTAAAATAATGATAATCAATAAAATGTAAATTATTTTTTAATTTGCTCCAATCAATGTTTTGCTCTTTTAACTGGGTTTTGTTTGCAAATCTGTTTGCAAATTCCGAGGAGAAGCTATTTGTGAAAATGAAAAAATATCAGTTATGTCAGTTACAGCAAACATCATTCTTGATACAAGAAGAATGAAATTAAGATCGGGGAGCTTTCCCCTAAAACTTCGGGTGACCTTTCAAAGAACAACGAAAGATTATCAGACAATTTTCAGTTTATCTAATGAAGATTTTAAAAAATTGTCCTATCCAAGGCTAAGTGCAAATCTGCAGGAAATAAAGGACAAATTAAAATTGATTAAAAGGAATGCAGATGAGTGTATTGATGAAATATCTCCATTCACCTTTCATGAGTTTGAAAGAGACTTTATTGTTAACAATGAGTTGTTCAAGCCGAGGAAACTAAAAGAACCTGAGAAAGCTATAACCCACAATGAGTTTGATTTTACGCCCTATCAACAACGCTTTCCCATTCTCACCGAGCAGCATATCCATCCTCTGTGCATATCGGTCGTCTATCAATCATACATAAAAAATCTTTTGCAGGAGGAAAGAATTGGCACCGCTCTTAGTTATCAACAGGCATATAACAGCTTTAAAAAATTTAAAGGTAATGTATGTCTCGTTGACATCACCGTCAGTTATCTATACCAATATGAAAAATGGTTGTACAATAATGGATGTACAAGAACTACAGTAGGCATCAGGGTCCGTTCTTTGAGAACGATGTTTAATGAAGCCATATCCATTGGCATGATCAAAAAAGAAAAGTGTTATCCATTTGGAAGAAGAAAATATCAAATCCCTACGGGACGAAACATCAAAAAAGCGCTGCAGGAGGACCAGCTTGCAAAAATTTATTTTGATCTTCCAGCCAATGCATCAGAACAAAAGGCTAAGGATTTTTGGTTTTTCTGCTACTATGGGAATGGAATGAACCCAAAAGACCTTCTTTACTTGAAGAACCGGAATGTACAGGATGACTATATCTGCTTCATCCGGGCAAAAACAGACCGCGCAACCCGCACCGATCCAAGGCCCATAATTGTCTATATAACCGAGGATATGTGGAAGGTTATTCAACGATGGAGAAATCCTGATCAAAGCCCCGATGCTTACCTCTTTTCGCTTATGGACGCTACGCTGTCTCCTCTTCATCAATATGAACTGGTAACAAACTTCACAAAATTTATAAACGACCACATGGACAATAT